>NZ_BAAGPS010000079.1:0-11909 GCF_054783935.1 Streptomyces pseudoechinosporeus | reverse complement strand
CAGATGATCTCGGTCCGGGGCATGTGAAGCAGATCTGCTGCTCGGGGGACCGTCTCATTCGGCAAGGTGTCACGCTCGCAGAGCGTGAGCGTGACACTGCCTGTCACGCTCCCCTGGAAAAGTGTCACGCCGCCTTGAATATGTGCCCTTATGTCCGCTTCTTGGATCCCGTGAGCCTCTCCGGGGCGGGATTCGAGGGCGGAACGTGACGCTTGTGATCATGCATCGCGCGCACTCATGAGCAGCACAGAACGTAACTGCCGATTGTTCTACTTCTCCAGAACAACGCGGTTCCCCTGGTGATACCGACCCCTTCGTGCAGCGCCCCCGCGACCTGCGGTTTCCCCTGGACGGGAACGATGTATCGCGGTGGCGGCACGGTTGGCAGCTGTTCCAGGTCACTGCGCCGGGGGCGAACCATCCGGGTTCGACTGGTTGTTGCGTAACGAGCCTGCCAGGGACCGCGGCCGCGGGTAGCGTGCCGATCTCGGACGGGTGCGCGAGAGAGGGAGAGCCCATGCGGTTACCGGAGTTCACGGCGCTGGCACCACTGACCACAGTGGAGATGGGGGCCATCCGGTCCCTGCACCACGCGTGCAACCTCCTCAGGGCCGAATGGCAGACGGCTGGCACTCTCGTGGACCGGCTCACCGCCCTGCAGGACACGGTGGAGCAGTACGACCAGGGCGCGCCGTCCTTCCAGCATCATCACGAAGCTGTCGACGTCGCCCGCCACGGCGCCTACATGTACGAGCGCGAGCTGGGCTTGAGCGCCTGGCGTTACGCGAGCGCTCACGCTGTCCTCGGCATCACGGTCTTGGACCGTCTCGTGGCCGGCCGCCCCGCGCTGACCGCCGCCGCCGTCGATGAACTGTGCCAAGAGCCCACCCTCGGCCAGCTGCGCGAGGCGCTGTCGATTCCAGCCGGGCACCTCCTGGTCGCCCGGCCGGAAGAATCCCGGCAGCGGGCCGACGAGGACCGGCAACAGCTTCTCCGGGCGCTGAACAGCATCAGCGTGTCAATCAGGGCGCTGAAGGAGAACAAGCCGATGTCCGAACAGGAAGCCGCGGCCTGCCTCTTGAGCGAGAACAGTCCCCTGGGCATGGATCCGATGTACGACGGCGTCCTGGACCCCTTGTTCGACCTCGCCGAACAGACTCCGTTCGAGATCAGCTGGTTCCTCAAGCACGACGTGGCTCTTCGCTGACAGCACGACCGGCAGCGCCGCTCCCTGAGAGGACGCGGCGGGGCTCATCTCACCAGTCCGGGTTTGAGGGCTCGGGAGGGTCCCACTCGCACAGGGTGCACCAGTCCCTCAGGGCGGGTTCGCTGCGGAAACACACCGTCGGCTCTCCGCACCTCGGGCATGGCGCGCCCTGCACCAGGTCGTCGGCGTACGCGTCGAGAATCGCGGCCTGGTGCCGTAGGCGCAGTTCGTCCTCTCTGGGGCCCATGGTCGGTTGTTCGTGGCCGTCCGGGGCGTCGGCGCTCCCTGCGCCGGCGACAAGCCCGGGCCTCACTCCACAGGATCCTGCGCCTCAAAGTCAGCGGCAACCGCTGGCCACAGCTGCGCAGGCGCCCGTGGCGTTCACTCCGGTGGCACCTGATCCGGCACCGGGCTGGACGCCACGACCGCGTCCAGGACCCGGTCCCGCAGCTGACCCGCGAGCCGGTTGGCCCCGTTGACCAAGGCCGTCACAACCTCGTCTGGCTCACCCGAGTCGATAGCGTCCTCGGCATCCGCCAGAAGCTGGAGAGCATCACCGGCGAGTTCCTTGCGGACAGCGGCCTCCTGCGTACTGAGACCGTGCAGCTCTTCAAGGGCGAGAGCTGCGGCGAGCCCCTCCAACTGGCTCTGGCAGGAAGCCGTTTGCTGGATCGCAGCATCCAGAGGTTCGTACGACACACCCCCGCAACGACGCACCGCGCTCGAAGTCACCCCAACTCTGCGCATCATGATCAAGGGCTCGAAGACCAGCCGACCTGTGTCATCGTCGGCCATCGGCCCCGTACGCCGTGCCGGACCTGGGTCCCTGGGGCCGCCCGGGCCCTCCAGGACAAGCCCGTTTGGGGCCGATTCCGCTGAATCCGCACCCGTGCTGTACGCCCTGCTGTACGGTCGGGGCATGTCGAAGTCAGTGACGATCCGGGTCCCGGAAGAGCTCCACGCCCAGCTGCAGGAGCGTGCCGAGACCGAGGGCACCACGGTGACCGCGCTCATCACCGAGGCCGCGCGCAACGCGGTCCGCGACCCCCGCCTCGAGGACGCTGCGGAGGTCTTCCGGCAGTTCGTCAACGACAACATGGACGCGTTCGACGCGGCCTTCCCCGACGACGCCCCCGCCCGCCTGGACGCTGCCGAGGTTCCGGGGCGGGCGGCCTGACGTGGAGCTCCACATCGACATCCGCTGGCTCCTGGAGCGCCAGGCGGAGGTGCTGCCCAAGCACCCCGAGGTCCACGACTTCTCCAACCTCGTGGCTGCCATCGCCCGTCACCGCGTCACCACCCCACAGGTCGGCGCCACCGTGGACAACGCCTGGCGCGCGGCCGCGCTCATGCACGCCGTCATCCGGCTGCGCCCGCTCCCGGCCCGCAACGCCCTGTACGGCGCCGCGGTCGTCGTCGCCTACATGGACGCCGCGGGCGAGGCCATCGACCCGCCCTACGGCGCGCTGATCGACCTCGCCCGCGACGTCGACACCGGCCGCGCCGACGGATACGACGCAGCCGACCGCATTCGCTCCTGGCGGATCTGACCACCGGACCGGCGCCGAAAAAGGGCGCAAGACCGCCTGCTGAGGGAGCTGGCCGCGCCCTTCCCGATGAAGCCCGTCGGCGTTGCACCGACGTCGGCCGCTGGGACTGGGGCGGCGACAGTCCCTGAGACCCAGGCCTCCAGCACAAGTCCGCATCTCGTGACGGTCTTCGGGGGAGTGGCGAAGCGACCACCTCAACGGACCCTGAAAAGTTATAGGTATACCGCGCGGCGACAGTCCTCCAGACTGACATGAGCAGCATGAGAGTCAGGGAATGACCAGGCAAAACGGGACTGCGTGATCGATCGGCATAACGTCAGATATCCGCTCGGAGACTGCCCGGGGTGCAACCGCAGCGGGCTGGTCCGGCGGCTGTGCCGTCCAACTGGAGAAACAGGGATTCTTATGAGGGTCGGGAAGACTGCTGCGGCTGTTTCGGCTGCCGTGGCCACTGCTGCGGTGCTGATACTGCCCGCGTCGCCCGCACAGGCGGCCTCGTATCCGGTGTGCAACGAAGTGACGATCCTCAAGGAGGGCGGGTACCGCACCGCTCAGCCAGTTCACAAGGCGACGGGCTCGCGGAACTGCGAACTGTACAAGGGAACGTCGGGGGAGGCCGTAGAGCGGCTCCAGCTCGCCCTCGTCGAGTGTTACGGCTACAACACCGGCGGCGTGGACGGCATCTTCGGCGACCTCACGCACGGGGCCGTGTGGAAGATGCAGGACTACGAGAACATCGGTGTCGACGGCCGGTACGGCCCCCAGACCCGCAAGGCCATGAAGTGGCCGACCTGGAACTATGGGGGAATACCCGAGGGCTGCCGGGAGTGGGGAGTCTGACGGCTAGCTGGGCAGGCCTACGCTCCGGATAGCTTGCCCAGTCGCCGAAAGCTTGCCCAGCAGGGGAGTTCAGCGACAGCCAGCCGGCCCGTACGCTGCCGACATGACCCTCACCGGTCCGGTGCCACCACCACGTCACCTCCAAAGATGCCGCCCTCTGTACCGCGTCAGCGATCCTCCCGCTGGTGTGGGCAGACGATGAGCGGGCGCAGCTTCCCGCGGGCTGGACCTATCGGGAGCTCCCACCGGTTGCGGACTTCGGCGCCGCGAGCTTCCCGCGCACAGCGCGCCCGTTGCGGCATGAGGTACATCGAGGCCCCGGCCCTGATCGTGATCCACCGTTTCTGGCGCGAGCTCGATCCCGCCGACGCCCTGGCCGCCTGCGATGCGCTCAAGCACCATCGCGAGCAGAAGCCGGCCGACGCCGCGAGCAGGCCGACCGTGTGCCGACGGTAGGTGTCGATTGCGATCCGTACCGCCTGCGCGCCATCCCACTCAACCTCGCCGTGGTGGGTGCCGGTGGGGGTACGCCACAACTGCACCAGGCTGTCGGCCGCTTCGGCGACCGCCTCCGGCGTCGCGTACACCCGGCAGTCGGCGGCGGAAGAGGGCCGCGCGGGGTCGTGTCGCGCGGGCCGATGAGGGCGTGCGTCCAGCCCGTCTCTTCCTCCCACACCAGGCGGATACCTCCGGGTCCGGCGCAGCGGCTGACGTCCCACTTGAGCATCAAGTACATCTGCTCGCCGACCTCGCGGCCGGTGCAGTCGGCGCGGACGACGCCGGGCGGGATCCCGCGGTCGGCGAGGGCCTGGTCGACGGCGACGACGTAGGGCCAGTGCGGCAGCATGCGGGGCCACAGGCCTGGCGGTTGGAGCAGTATGGGCCTCGCCTCCACGGCGATCGACAGTCAGGAGGCGCTACGGGCTGCGGCGGCCGGGCCGATCGCGCCGGGCCCGAATTTCCTGCGGCAGGTCGCGCTGGGCCTCGCGCTCGGGGTGTTCTTCGGCGCGATGCAGGTGTCCGTCGCCGCGTACGCCGTCGGACGCGGCACGCCGGATGCGGCTGCGCTGCTCTATTTCGCCTCCAACTGCACCAATCTGGTGGGTGGTTGGGTCTACGGAGCATGGCGCTACGGCGGCTCACCCCGGCGCCGCCAGGCCGCGGCCGCCGCCTGCCTCACCCTCGCGGGCCTCCCGCTGACCTTCCTCGACGTGCCCCTCGCGGTCGGCGCCATCCTCGCCCTGACCGGGCTCGCCGTGCCTGATTGTGTCGGTGGGAAGCGGCAACGCGTGATGGTGAGTTCCGGGAACGCTTGAAGGAGCTCGGGCGCAGAAGTGTCGATGAGTTTCAGCAACACGGCATCGCCAAGCGGCCGTTGGGTCGGACCGTGTGGTGGTTTTCGCTCGCGGATCCTGGGAGGTCTGGCCGAGGGCGTTCTCGAACCGGGCGCCGGAGCGGAGAGCTCAGGAGGACCGCGCCTTGAAAATACGATTGCTGGCCACCCAGGCACGCTGGCACGATTGCGGGCGTGATCACTGCTGAGACGCCGGACTGCCTGATCGTGACGGGGATGCCCGGGGCCGGGAAGTCGACGGTGACCAGGCTCGTCGCCGAGCGCCTGCCACGCTCCGCCCGGCTCGACGGCGACTTCATCAACAGGCTGATCGTCAGCGGTCGCGTCTGGGCCCTTGGTGAACCTGCCGACGAGGCAGCGCGGCAGGTGGAGCTGTGCAACCGCAATCTGTGCATGCTGGCGAACAACTTCTCCGACGCCGGCTTCACGCCCGTGATCGACTGGGTGATCCCCGACCGCGAGCAGTTGGACTTCTTCGTCTCTCTCCTTCCGTCTAGGCAAGTCCTGTTCGTCGTCCTCGCACCGGGTATCGAGGCGTGCCAGTACCGCAACACCCTCCGTGATCCACGAGAGCGGTTCGACTTCGACGGCTATGAAAATCTCGATGCCGGCATGAAGCGCGAGCTCGGCGACGTCGGCTGGTGGTTCGACACCGCAGCCCTCACTCCGGAGGAGACCGCCGATGGCATCATCCGGGAAGCTCGGCATCGCGCTCTGGTGAACTGACTGCAAAGACCCCGACCGGTTCAGGTCACGGCGGCCTGTTCGGCCTTGGCCCGGGTGTAGGCGAGGCGGTAGGAGTCGGTGCCGGTCTCGATGATCGTGCCGTTGAAGGTCAGCCGGTCGACGATGGCCGTGCAGAGCCGGGGATCCGTGAACGTCTTGGTCCATCCGCCGAAGGCTTCGTTGGAGGCGATGGCGACACTGTTCTTCTCCTCCCGCTCGGTCAGAACCTGGAACAGAAGTTCGGCGCCGTGCTTGTCGAGCTCCATGTAGCCGAGTTCGTCGATGCACAAAAGATCGACACGGCCATAGCGGGCGATCGTCTTGGTCAGCTGCTTCTCGTCCACGGCTTCGACGAGTTCGTTGACGAGCTTCGTTGCCAGGGTGTATTTCACGCGGAAGCCTGCCATCGCGGCCTCGGTGCCCAGCGCGATCAGCAGATGAGACTTGCCAGTGCCGGAGTCGCCGATCAGGCAGAGCGGCTGCCCCTTCTTCACCCACTCGCAGGTGGCAAGGGTGTGCACGACGGCGGCATCGATGTTGGCGTTGGCGTCGAAGTCGAACTCCCGCAGCGACTTCTGCCTGGGGAAGGCAGCTGCCTTGATCCTTCGCTCTGATCGGCGCCGTGCCCGGTCGTCGCACTCGGCCAGCAGCAGCTCGGCGAGGAAGGCGAGGTAGGACATCTGCTCGCGGGCGGCCTGCTCGGCCAGGTCCGGGAACTTCCCGCGGATGGTGGGCAACCGGAGCATCCGGCAGGCACCGACCACGGCGGTCTCGGCCGCCTGTTCGCTCATCCGGCGGCGGCTGGTGGCGTTCATGGCATCTGCTCTCCCTTGCTGGCAGCGGTCGTGCCGCGGGTGCGGCGGCCAAGGAGCTGGTCGTAGGGGGCCGGTGAGGGCAACGGCCGGGTGTCGGGCGGCAGATGGGCCAGCCGCCGCGCGGTCAGGTAGGTGACTGTCGGCTCCCGCCTGGGCGGCTTCGGCTCGGGCAGGGCCGTGTCGGCGTCGTCGGCTTCCTGGGCCTTGCGGGCCTCCAGGGCGACGGCGTCCGCGGTCAGCGCACCCACCCGCAGGGTGGATGCGAGCCCGGCCACCAGATGCTCATGCGGGATGCGCCGGCCCAGCAGCAGGGCGTCGATCAGGGCCCGAGTGCCGTCGCGGTCGCCCCGGGCCTTGCAGGCCGCGGCCCACCAGCCATCGTGGACCGGGGTGAACTTCCCGGCAGCTTTGGCCTGTTCGAGTGCGGTCGCCCCGGGCAGGGCGCCGGGCTTGCGCACCAGGGCTTCCAGGTAGTGGTCGAGGACCAGCCGTTCCCCGCCTTTGGCGATCAGCCGTTCGTGCCGGGCGATCTCCGTGGCTCCGTCGTAGACGACCAGCTCGTTGGCGTGCAGCACGGCCCGCACCCGGCGGCCGATGTAGCGGACCGGCACCGAGTAGCAGTTGGTGCGGACCGAGATCCGGCTGTGCCGGTCCACCCGCAGGGCGAAGGTGCGGCTGGTGTCGAACGGTTCCTCCGGCAGCGGCTTCAGGAGCGGCTGCTCGACGGCGAAGTACTCGCCGATGGTGCGGGGCCGCATCCGGATGCGGCGGGCATCGTCTTGTTCGTCCCACTGCTCGACGAGCAGGTTCAGCTCGGCTAAGGAATCCACTTCGGGGACCCGGACCAGGTGATTGCGACGAAAGTAGCCGACATCCCCTTCCACTCCGCCCTTCTCATGGGCGCCGGCCAGGCCAGGTCGGCAGTAGAAACTGTCGAGGCCGTAGTGCTCGCGGAAGATGATCCACCGCTCGTTCTCCCGTCTTTCCCGGGCGAACCCGATCACCTTGGCGACCGCGGCCTTCAAGTTGTCGTAGCGGACCTTGCCGGTCGGCGCCCCGCCCAGCACGCTGAGAGCGTGCACGTGGCCCTCGAAGAACGCCTCCTGTCCGCCGGACGCGAAGATCCGGTGCACGGCCTTGCCCGAATACGACAGCCGGAAGCTGAACAGGTAGCAGGTCACCGTCTGCCCGGCCAGACGCACCGTCACATCCCCGAAGTCGGCCTCCGCTTCGACGCCGGGGCGGTGCGACTGCGGCACGAACGCCTCAACGGGACCACGACCGGCCATCGCGCGGATCTCCCCACGGCGCACCGCGACGTAATCGCGGACCATGCCGTAGGAGATGCCATGGGCCTGATGCTCCTCAAGCAGCCGGTCCAATACACGCTTCGCGGTATGCCGCTGCTTGCGGGGGGCGTCCAGATCGGCCCGCAGCATCTGGTCGATCACCGCTTTGTACGGGTCCAGGCGCGTCGGCCGCGGCGGCAGCTTCTTACGCGGCCGGGGCCAAGCCGACTCCAAAGCGTTCTGCACCGTCGGGTGGCCGACGCCGTACTTGCGCATCACGGCCCGCTTCGAGAGCCCGGCACGGCAGTCCCTGCGGATCGCCGCGTACAACTCGACCTTGGACCTCGGTGCCATCGACGCCCCCTCGCAGCACGGAGCATGCCCATGCTCCCACCACAAGCCCTCTGGTGTTGCCGAAACTCACCGACACTCGTACACCGCGACCCGAGGCGTTCTCGGCGCTGACCGACACGCGGTCTCGAAACTCACCGACACACCCCCTTCCGTAGGCGAAACAGCGCCCCTTCATGCCCCAGCCACGTCCCCGAGTCACTCCTGGACGCCTTCAGCGCGCTGTTCCAACCGTCCGCGCCGGTGATCCACCTGTTCTCACGACGCACTTCACCGTGATTCAGGCCAGCAGCAGAGGGCTGTCCGTAGCGCCCTTGTGCTGCCGGTCGTGCGAATGCTGCACCGCAGTCCGGATCCCCGAGCCTCAGCCGTCCCTGCACCCTTCACCACTAGGAGCAGCAGCCGGTACAGCAACAGCCGCTGCACGACGCAGGCCGGGGAGGGGTGCAAGGCGCTGCACGTGCAGCACGGTGCAACGCCGACGGGCTTCACCGGGAAGGGCGCGGTCGGCTCCCTCGGCGGCTAGCTGTGGTGTCTCAGGACGTTGGTTCCACGAAGTTATCGAACGGCTTCGGACGCAGGTGGTCGGACAGCACTTAGGCGGAGGCGGAGGCCACGAAAAACGGAATGGCGATGAGGAAGCGGCCGGCCTCGGCGCGTCGGCGCTGTTCGGCGAGCCACTCGTCCGCCTGGTCACGGCCGACGGCGCCGCTGGCGCAGGCCGGCTCGGCGAGCCTCGCGAGCAGCGACAGCATCGCAGGGTCGGTGAACACGCTGGTGTGCACCTCGACCGTGACATCGTCGAAGCCGCCGACCAGGAGCAGGCTGCGGTACTGGCGGCCGGCGCGGGGCGTGCCCAGGAGGTCGGCGCGGGCGTGCACGATCGTGCGGGTGAGCGCCGCATCATCCGAGTCGATCATGATGGCGTCCCAGTCCTGACCGACCAGGACGATCCTGCCGCCCGGGCAGAGGACCCGTCGTGCCTCCGCCACCGCGCGCCCTGGCTCCTGAAGTACGTGGAAGACCTTGTCGGCACGGTAGCCGCGCACGCTTCCGTCGGCGAACGGCAGATCCTCCGCCCCCGCCTCCCGGAACTCGGCCTCCGACCACCGCTCCCGGGCCGCGGCCAGCATCCACGGGCTGGGGTCCACGCCCACCGCGTGGACGCCACGTTCGGCCAGCTCGGCGACGGCTCGTCCGGCGCCGCAGCCGACGTCCACGACGGTCGAGCCCGGGACGAGAGACAGCAGTTCGTAGGAGCGGGCCCGCAGCCGAGTGGCGCTCGGCATCTGGTCCGCAGCGTCGAGGACGGCCAGCAGGGCTTCGGTGTCGCGGTGCTCTTCCACCGCTTCCTGATTCTTGGACATGGACGTCATGCTGCGACTTAATGTCGGCATGAAGTCAAGCGAAGACGGCGGCGCCGGCACGTTGAGCATCGGTGCCCTCGCGGCACGGTTCGGCCTGGCCACGCACGTGCTGCGACATTGGGAGGCGATGGGCCTGCTGCACCCCGAACGGGACGCCAGCGGGCGCCGCCGCTACGGTGCGGACGACCTCACCCGCGTGGCGACGATCCTCATCTTGAAGGAGGCCGGCCTTGGCCTGAACACCATCAGGAGCCTGTCCGCAACCGTCGACCGCGCCACCCGGCACGAGATCCTGCGTCCCGCGGCCGAAGAGCTCCGGTCGAGAATCGCGGCAGCCCAGGCCTCATTGGAGCTCATCGAGGGCGGCCTGAACTGCGAGTACGAGGACGTCACCCAGTGCCCGAACTACCGGCGGCTCATCTCCGAGCGGGTCGGCCCCCGAAGTCCGGCCGGAGAGCCAGTGATCGAGGCCGTGGCACCAACCTCATGAGACGGCACACCTAGACCTCGATGTACGCGACGACCACGACGGTGCGAAGCGCGGTGATCCAGTACACGAGCCGTACGCGCTCAACTTCGTCGGAGTACTGGCGTAGCTGAGGGCCGGCGGTGTCTCCGGGGATCGGCTCGCCGACGTCCGGGTCGACGGAGATGACGACCAGGGCGCGGTCCAGGGCGTGGAGCTCTGCCTCGCTGGTGATGGACTCCAGCTGCTTGGCGGCGGAGTCGGAGAAGGCGATGCGGGCGCGGCGCGGGCCGGTCTGCGGGGGCATCAGGCGACGGCCGGGCGCTGTGCGGCGAGCCGGGCGAGGTGGGCCTCGCGCAGCTCCTCCCACGGCGTGCAGTCCTCCACCGAGGGCAGCCCGTTCTCCGCGATGTCCTCCAGGACGGCGGCGAACTGGTCGGCGTTCTCGCGGGTCCTGGCCGCGTACGAGCGCAACCCGTCGGCGACCGCGGGCTCCAGCTGCTGCCGGGCGTGGTCGGCGGGTGCCGGCTGTTCGCTCATCGAGGGCTCCAGAGGGCAGAACTGGCGTCTCCCTCAACGGTATCGGCCGCCCCGGCCCGTGGGGACCACTCCGGACGAACCCGGCCGTACGAGGGTGCGGGACCCAGGGGCCCAGGTGGACCCAGCAGCCGTTGCGGATCGTGTCCACCAGCGAGAACACCGGTCTGAGGACCCAGGGACCCGGGTTCCGGGGCGTTGCCGGGTCCACCTGGGTCCGCACGCGCGATGACACAGATCAGCTGAACAGTGACACAGATGAGTGTGCCCACCTGGGGAAACGGTGGGTTGATGACACAGATGACACAGGCCAGCTCCACTGTTCAGGCCGGGCGCGGGCCACGACCTGGCCGTCGGCGGCCTGGAGGCGGGCGGTCTTCGTGTGGCCGTCGCACGCCATCTACCGGCCGTCGCCGTCGTTACGGTCTGTGCTGCTCACGAGTGCGCGCGATGCATGATCACAAGCGTCACGCCCCGCCTCGAATCCCGCCCCGGAGAAGCTCACGGGATCCAAGAAGCGAACATAAGGGAACATATTCATGGCGGCGTGACACTTTTCCAGGGGAGCGTGACAGGCAGTGTCACGCTCACGCTCTGTGAGCGTGACACCTTGCCGAATGTCCTCCGACACTGAACCTGGACCGTTTGCCATCGAAGTTGGACCGGCCCTCAGCTTGAGTTGAGGCCAGGGACTGGCGCGGTGGCCGGATGTTCCGTTTCCAGTCCCCGACCCTGCTCAGCAAGTCGAGTGGAACAGGCCGCCGACCGGCTCGCTCTCGGTTGCCAGCCGGTTGTACAGGTCGACGGCGCCCCTCGTCTCCTCGATGTGCACGGTGACGCTCGCTTCCTGGAGCAGCCGCAAGGTCTCCGGCATCGTCTTCAGCCGCCGTTCCATGCCCTGGCTGAGGACGACGGCCGTGCATCCACGATCGAGGAGTTCTCGTACGTCCGCGGGCTGGATCCCCGGATCGTGCCGGGTGCCGTACTCGTTCCAGTCCCAGGGGTGCCCTCCCCCGGGATACAGCACGAAATCCTTGTCGGCCGCGAGCCCTTCGACCTCTATCCGCCCCCATGAGACGTGTGTGATCAGTGGCGATCGATCCATCAGGCACCTCCCGTCGTCGGGCGTACGTTAACGGTTTGTCGGCCGCCGATAGGCCCGGAAGTGTGGTTCTGCGTCCAGCGTGTTGCCCAGCCGGTACCTGGGGGCCAGCAGGGCGTTCTTCGGGATTCGGAGGGCTTTGCCGCCCGGGAGGCGGTAAACCCGCCACGGCGAGGCTGAAACTCAAGCTGAGGGCCGGTCCAACTTCGATGGCAAACGGTCCAGGTTCAGTGTCGGAGGACACCGAATGAGACGGTCCCCCGAGCAGCAGATCTGCTTCACATGCCCCGGACCGAGATCATCTG
>NZ_BAAGPS010000078.1:27616-121374 GCF_054783935.1 Streptomyces pseudoechinosporeus | reverse complement strand
CGCGTTCGGCGCCCCGTCGGGCCCCGCAACGCCGGCTCCGGCCCCCGCGCCGCAGCCCGCCCAGGGCTTCGCGCCGCCCCCGGCAGCCACCCCGCCGCAGGCACCCGCACCTCCGGAGCCCACACCCCCCATGCACGCCGCACCGACCATCGCGGCGCCCATGACACCGCCCGGCGGCGGTCCCGTACCGCCTCCGGCACCTGCTCCCGCGCCCTACGGGCAGCCGCCGGACCAGCAGCAGCCTCCGTACGGCCAGCCCCCCGCCCCGAGCGCACCTCTGCCGCCCGGCTATGGACAGCCTCAGGCACCCCAAGCGCCTCAGGCCCCCGCCCCGCCGCCCGGCTATGGTCAGCCGACCCCGCCTCCCGGGTACGGGCAGCAGCCGCCGTTCGGCCAGGTCCCCGGCCAGCAGCCCGGTGCTCCGGCCGCGTCTGCCGGGTACGCCGTACCGCAGGGTGCTCC
The DNA here is from genome assembly GCF_054783935.1 of Streptomyces pseudoechinosporeus. Lineage (NCBI taxonomy): Bacteria > Bacillati > Actinomycetota > Actinomycetes > Kitasatosporales > Streptomycetaceae > Streptomyces > Streptomyces pseudoechinosporeus. The sequence goes on along the minus strand of NZ_BAAGPS010000078.1, from coordinate 120,912 downwards.
CCAGGGCGGTGCCGGTGTCGCCGCGGCGCTTCAGCCGTACAAGGAGGCGCCCACCGGGCAGCGCTGGACCCAGCAGAACAAAAAGATGGTCCGTGTCGACCTCGGCATGGGCGGTGAGCAGGCAGTGCTCGCCCGCCAGGGCAGCATGGTGCTCTACCAGGGCAAGGTCGACTTCAGCTACAAGGGCGCCGGATTCTCCGGCCGGATCGTGGGCAACGCGACCGGCCAGGAGATGCAGCTGATGCGCTGTTCGGGCAAGGGCCAGGTGTTCCTCGCCGAGAAGTCCGCCATGCTGCACCCCATCGAGCTGCAGGGCGACGCCATCTGCGTCTCCGCGGAGAACGTTCTCGCGTTCGACGAGACACTCCAGTACGAGGTCCGCCGCGTCGAAGGACACGGCATCCCCGGAGGCGCGCTGTTCACGATGCAGTTCCAGGGGACCGGCACGATCATCGTCAAGACGCAGGGAGCGCCCGTGGTGCTGCCGGTCACGCCGACGACGTTCGCCGACTGCAACGCCGTCGTCGCCTGGTCCGCCGCGTCCCAGGTGATCGTCTCCAGCCAGGTGCGTATGCGCCGCAACGCCTACCCGGGCGACACCGGGGAGAGCGTGAACCTGCAGTTCCGCGGCGCGCCCGGCAATTTCATCGTCATCCAGCCGTACGAGGTCTGAGGGAGCCCGTCACATGAACCAGCAGCTCGCGGGCTTCGCCCCGGCACCCGTTGCCGCACGCATGGAGAACCACGGCAACCACATGCTCAAGGTCGCCATGCAGACCGGAAGCGACCTCCTCGCACGCGTGGGGTCGATGGTCGCCTACGAAGGCTTCGTCCAGTACGAGCCGAACCCGCCGGCCGTGCGCCAGATCGCACGCGACTGGGCCACCGGCGAGGGCGCGCCCCTCATGAAGTGCTCCGGAGACGGCCTGCTCTACCTGGCCGACTACGGAGCGAACGTGGTCGTCATCAACCTCAACGGCGACGGAATCTCCGTCAACGCCACCAACCTGCTCGCCTTCGACGCACACCTCCAGTGGGGCGTCGAACGCGTCAAGGGACTGGCGAAATTCGCCGGACAGGGCCTGTGGAACACCAAGATCACCGGGCAGGGCTGGGTCGCGCTGACCTCCCGGGGCAAGCCCATCGTCGTCGACTGCGGCGGCGGGGACGACGAGACGTACGTCGACCCGGACGCGCTCGTCGCCTGGTCCCCGAACCTCAAGGTGAAGGGCAAGCGCACCTTCAAGGCGGGGTCGCTGATCGGGCGGGGCAGCGGAGAGGCGTACCAGATGGCCTTCTCCGGACAGGGCATCGTCGTCGTCCAGCCCAGCGAGGACAGCACCGACCGCCTCCGACTCCGGGGCTGAGGGGGAGCCACACATCATGCAGAGCCCGCTTTTCGCCTACAACGAGCAGCAGTCCCAGGAGCGCTACAGCCTGCAGAACAAGCAGATGCTGCGCGTCGCCCTGGAGGGCCACGACGACATGCTCGCCCGCAAGGGCACCATGGTCGCCTATCAGGGGCTGGTGGAGTTCGACGCCGAGTACCAGAGTTCCGGTCAGCGGCGCTCCCGCGCGCACACCGGAGAGGGCCTCGACCTGATGCGCTGCCACGGGCAGGGCACCGTCTACCTGGCCAACCTCGCCCAGCACATCCATGTGGTGGACGTCGACCAGGACGGCCTCACCGTGGACAGCAGCTACGTCCTGGCCATGGACTCCTCGCTGCACCACGAGGTGATCGCCGTGGACAGCCAGTACGGCATCTCCGGCTCCGGCAAGTACCAGCTCAACATCTCCGGACGGGGCAAGGCCGCCCTGATGACCTCGGGGATGCCACTGATGATGCAGGTCACCCCCGACCGCTTCGTCAACTGCGACGCCGACGCGATCGTCGCCTGGTCGACGAGTCTGCGTGTACAAATGCAGGCCCAGACGCACTCCTCCGGAGTGTTCCGACGCCGCGGCAACACCGGTGAGGGCTGGGAGCTCAGCTTCATGGGCCAGGGCTACGTGCTCGTCCAGCCCAGCGAGCTGCTGCCGCCGCAGAACGCGACGATCGGCTCCGGCGTCGCCGCCCAGTACGGGGTGGGCCAGCAGGGAGCCCGGGGGCAGAACCAGGGGAACGTCTGGAGTTGAGCCTCCCAGGAGGCAGTTGTAAGGGGCGGCCGCCTTGGCGGCCGCCCCTTACCGGTTCAGAGCCTGGCCCGCGTGGCTGCGAGCAGTCGCACCACGGAGTCGTCCGCCACGTCCGCCACCTCGTCGTACGCGAACCACCGCAGGTCGAGGGACTCGTCGCTGATCTCCTGGACCGCGGCGACCGGCGCCAGCACTGCGTACTGCACGTCGAAGTGACAGTGGCACGGCGGCGGGATCGGGTGCCGGTCGAGCCGTACGGGCCCGCCCGGGAGCAGCGTCAGACCAGCGATGCCCGACTCCTCCGTGGCCTCACGCAGGGCCGCAGCCTTCACAGTCGCGTCCTGAGGCTCGCAATGGCCGCCCATCTGAAGCCACATGCGCAGCTTCTTGTGAAGCGTCAGCAGCACGCGCCCCTTCTCCGGGTCGATGACCAGGGCACTCGCCGTGATGTGCCCGGCCTCGCAGGCCTTCCACATGCCGTCCGGATGGGCCTGAAGATGGTCCAGATACGCCTGTCGCAGCTCTTCCTGGTCCTCGTAGCTCTTCAGTACGAGGACCGCGTCGTCATGGAGGCTCACTCGGCGCCGTCGCCCTTGCCGTCGTCCTTCTTGTCGTCGTTGCCATCCTTCTTGAGGTTCGGCTTCTCGGCGGAGCTGCCCGCGGCCTCCCCGAGCATCTTGTCCAGCTCGGAGAAGTCCAGCTGCTCGCGGTGCACGAAGCCGTCCGGGTCGTCCAGGTCGGAGGCGGTGGGCAGCATGTCCGGGTGCGCCCACAGGGCGTCCCGGCCGTCGACACCGCGCGCGTCCGTGAGCGAGGCCCACAGCCGCGAGGCGTCCCGCAGCCGGCGCGGGCGCAGCTCCAGGCCGATCAGCGTGGCGAAGGTCTGCTCGGCAGGACCGCCCGACGCACGGCGGCGGCGCAGCGTCTCACGCAGCGCGTCCGCGGACGACAGACGCGGCTTTGCCGCCGCGTGCACGACCGCGTCCACCCAGCCCTCGACGAGCGCCAGCGCCGTCTCCAGGCGGGCCAGCGCCGCCTTCTGGGCCGGCGTGTCCTCCGGCTGGAACATGCCCTGCTGGAGCGCGTCCTGAAGCTGCTCCGGGTTGGACGGGTCGAGCTGGCCGACCACGTCCTCCAGCTTGGCCGTGTCGACCTTGATCCCGCGCGCGTAGCCCTCGACCGCCCCGAACAGGTGCGAGCGCAGCCACGGCACATGCGCGAACAGACGCTGGTGGGCGGCCTCGCGCAGGGCGAGGTACAGCCGCACCTCCTCCTTCGGTACGCCGAGATCCTTGCCGAACGCCTCGACGTTCACCGGAAGCAGCGCGGCCCGGCCGGCCGGGCCCAGCGGCAGTCCGATGTCGGTCGAGCCGAAGACCTCGCCCGCGAGCACGCCCACGGCCTGACCGATCTGCGTACCGAACATGGCGCCGCCCATGGAGCGCATCATCCCGATCAGCGGGCCCGCCATGGCCTGCATCTCTTCGGGAAGCACGTCGCCCATGGCCGCGCCGACGCGCTCGGCGACCGGGTCGACGAGCTCCTTCCACACCGGAAGGGTCGCCTCGACCCACTCCGCGCGGCTCCACGCCACCGCGGAGCCGGCGCCGGACGGCAGGGACGTCGCGTCGTCCAGCCACAGGTCGGCCAGGCGCACGGCCTCCTCGACCGCGGAGCGCTCGGCGGGGCCGACACTTGAGTCCTTCGTTCCGTCAGGGGCGCCCTGGGACACCGTCTGGCGGGCGATCTGCTTGGCCATGTCCCAGTTCACCGGGCCGCCCTCGTACGAGAGCATCTGGCCCAGCTGCTGGAACGCGGCGCCCAGATCGTTGGGGTTCATGGAACCGAACATCGCGGCGAACGGGTTGTCGGCGCCGGGTCCGCCGGCTCCGGGGAACCCGAAACCGAACGGGTTGGCCGGTCCCTGGCCACCACCGCTCTGCTGGTCCTTCTTCTTGCCCTCGTCGCCGTCGTCCGGCTCCTCCGGCGGAAGGCCGAATCCGAATGGGGTGTCACTCACGGGATTCCTCGGCTGGTAAGGCCGCCGGTTCTCTCCGACGGCACGGTTGCCCGACAACACCACCCAGCGTAGACACCGCGGCCGGTTCGGGCCTCGATGCTTCGCCGACTCCTGGGCTGCGGCAGGATGGATGCCACCTGGTACGTACGCATCACGCGCGTTCTTACTGAAGACAACCGCTGGAGACGCCCGGTGAGTTCCCCAGATCCACAGGTTCGCGCAGCGCGAAACCCTTCAGCCCACCCGTCGCCCGACCACCGCCCCTCAACGACGGCGCTGCGCGCCGGCGAGTCGTCTGCCGTACGTGGCCCCGTAGTCGCGGTCACCGGCGCCGCCGACGGCATCGGCGCTCTGCTCACCGAGCGGCTCGCCGCCAGCGACGAGATCAAGCAGGTCATCGCCATCGACGAGCGGCGCGGTGAGTGCGCGGACGCCCACTGGCACATCCTCGACGTACGCGACCCGGCGATCGCCGAGAAGCTGCGCGGCGCGGACGTCGTGGTCCATCTGGCGCTCGACCTCGACCTGGAGACCGATCCCGCGGCGCGCACCGCGTACAACGTGCGGGGCACCCAGACCGTGCTCACCGCCGCGGCCGCCGCCGGAGTGCACCGGGTGGTGCTGTGCACCTCGGCGATGGTCTACGGAGCGCTGCCCGACAATGAACTGCCCCTCTCCGAAGACGCTGAACTGCGCGCCACCGCGGAGGCCACGGGCGTCGGCGATCTCCTGGAGATCGAGCGGCTCGCCCGGCGGGCGCCTCGCGCGCATCCCGGGCTCAATGTCACCGTCGTACGGCCCGCCGTGCTCGTCGGAGGCACCGACACGGCCCTCACGCGCTACTTCGAGTCGCCCCGGCTGCTGGTCGTCGCCGGGTCCCGGCCCGCCTGGCAGTTCTGCCACGTCGAGGACCTGTGCAGTGCCCTGGAGTACGCCGTCCTGGAGAAGGCCGACGGGGAACTGGCCGTGGGCTGCGACGGGTGGCTGGAGCAGGAGGAGGTCGAAGAACTCAGCGGGATCCGGCGGATGGAACTGCCCTCGGCCGTCGCCCTGGGGGCCGCGGCCCGGCTCCACCGGATCGGGCTCACGCCGTCGCCGGCCGGAGACCTCGCCTACACGATGTACCCCTGGGTCGTCAGCGGGAGCCGGCTCCATGACGCCGGGTGGCGCCCGCAGTGGACCAACGAGGAGGTCCTCGCCGAGCTCTTGGAGGAGGTCGCCGGGCGGCACACGGTGGCCGGCCGCCGCCTCGGCCGCAAGGACGCCACCGCCGCGGGCGCCGCGGGCGCGACGGTCGCGCTTCTGGGTACGGCCGCGCTGGTCCGCCGGGCGAGGAAGGCCCGGCGGCGGATCTGACGCGGCCGGTGTGCCGGGTTTGTTGCGCTCCCGCCGCCCCACGCGCGCGTGGCAAGTGAACGCCCCCGCGCGCGTGCCCGGAGAAAACGCCATTCCGCGTTGTCAGTGGCGTAGTGCACGATGGGCGTATGGCACCTACGAACGATCACCCCGGTGAGCAGGCGGCGCAGGATCCGATCAAGCTCCTGGCCATTCGGGAAACCGCCCTCTCCGTAGACGAGGTTTTCCGCGCCGTCGGGGACGATGCCTCCGGAGGGACCGCGCTGTTCGTCGGGACCGTCAGGAATCACGACGGGGGAGCGGACGTCGACGCGCTCGGGTACTCCTGCCATCCCAGTGCCGAGGCGGAGATGCGGCGCATAGCCGAGAAGGTGGTCGCCGAGTATCCGGTGCGGGCGCTTGCGGCCGTTCACCGGGTGGGGGATCTCAGGGTCGGGGATCTTGCTGTCGTGGTCGCCGTCTCCTGCCCCCACCGTGGCGAGGCCTTCGAAGCCTGCCGCAAGCTGATCGACGACCTGAAGCACGAAGTGCCGATCTGGAAGCATCAGAAGTTCTCGGACGGTACAGAAGATTGGGTCGGCGCGTAGCGTCGTTGTTGAGGGGTGGTGGTCGGGCGACGGGTGGGTGGGTGGGCTCCTGCTGATCCGCGCGCATACGCGCCTTCCGGTTGCGTAACCCCACCCCTGCCGTGAGCGTTGGACACGGGCATGGTTAATCTGCTGATCAGTCAGTTGCGGTGGCTTCACGGGGTTGGGAGGTCGGCATGGCGGCGCTCGCCTGGTTGCTGATTCCGCTTTTGGCTGCGATCGGTGCCGGACTGTGGGGCACTTGGGCCAGCCGGAACCGCAAGACCATCGGGGACGGCGCCGAACTCGCGGGCTATATGCGCTTCCGCGAGGCCATGGAGAAACAGCACACGGAGAAGCAGCCCATCGAGAAGTCGCACACGGACGCCTGACCACCGGCGCCGAAGCCGCCTGAGACGTCTGCGCCCCGGCCGCCTGGAGGTCCCGTACGGGCGGCCCCGACGGTGCACTGACAGGGTGGTCCCGTACTGTCGTTCCATGCCACGCCGCACCGCGACGATGCTCGCCTCCACCCTGATGCTGATCGCGCTCCTGTGCGCAGGGGTCTTCATCAATGTGCCGTACTCGGAGATGTCACCGGGTCCGACGGTGAACACGCTCGGCGAGCACGACGGCGAGCCGGTGCTCCAGATCTCCGGCCGCAAGACCTACCCGGCGAGCGGCCACCTCAACATGACGACGGTCCGCGTCACGAGCGCCGACTACAAGATGAACCTCGTCGAGGCCGTCTACGGCTGGCTGGCGCACGACAACAAGGTGGTCCCGCACGACACGCTCTACCCCGACGGCAAGACGGAGGAGCAGTCGACGCAGGAGAACGCCGAGGAGTTCAGCCAGTCCCAGGAGACCGCCAAGGTCGCCGCACTCAAGGAGCGGAACATCCCGGTGAAGTCCTGGACCATCGTCTCCTCCGTGCTCAAGGACAGCCCGGCCGAGGGCAAGCTGCACGCGGGCGATGTGATCAAGGCCGTGGACGGTACACCGGTCAAGGCGTACGACGAGGTGGCGGAGCTGGTCACCAAGCACAAGCCCGGCGAGAAGGTCGTCTTCACCATCGTGCCCGCCAAGGAGCAGGCCGCCGCCGAGAAGGAGAACAGGACGGCGACGAAGACCGAGGACATCACCATCACCACGACGAAGTCGGACGACGACGGTGAGGAGCGCGCGATAGTCGGCATCGCGGCCGGGACCGATCACACGTTCCCGTTCACCATCGACATCAAGCTCGCCGACGTCGGTGGCCCGAGCGCCGGCCTGATGTTCGCCCTCGGTATCGTCGACAAGCTCACCCCGGGCGACCTCACCGGCGGCAAGTTCGTGGCCGGCACCGGCACCATCGACGACGACGGCAAGGTCGGCCCCATCGGCGGCATCGAGATGAAGACGGTCGGCGCTCGCGCACAGGGTGCCGAGTACTTCCTGACGCCCAAGGACAACTGCGCGGCAGCCGCCCGGGACATCCCCGACGGGCTCACTCTCGTCAAGGTCGACACCCTCGACGACGCGATGAACGCCCTCAAGGACATCCGGGGCGGCAACACCGACGACCTGCCCCAGTGCACGAAGAGCTGAGCCGGCTCGTGAAGTACTACTCCGCGAACGTCGCCGCCAGCGCCTCCGCCAGCCCCGGCACCAGATCGGAGCCGGTGAGGACCTCGGTCGCCGCGTCCTTCTCGCGCAGCCGCAGTGCCGACTCGCGCTTCCCGCCGCGCAGCACCCCGACGGTCATCCGGACCTCCTGGCGCTCGGGGTGCTCGGCGACCCACTGCGCCAGACGCTTCTCGTCGAGACCGTCCGGAACCGACGCCTCCGCGGACGGCGGCAGCATCAGCCGCTCCACGGACAGCGCGCAGCCGGCCACCGCGTCCGGCCAGGCGATGGTGCCGAGAAACTCGTCAAGGGGGCTGCCCGCGGGGAGTTCCTCCTGTTCGATGGGGGTAAGAGCGCCGGCGGGAGCGTCGTCGGCGAGACCGAGACGTGCCGCGAGACCGGGCTCCTCGGAGCGCAGTTGAGCGGTGTCGACCAGCGCGAAGAGCCGTGCGGGCTGGTCCCAGCCGAGCCCGGAGACGTACTCGTCGATTTCGAGGACGGCACGGGTCAGGGGACCGGCCGCCATGGGGGTGCCTGTGGAGGCGGTGTTGGACATGGTCACAATCCTGCCTCGTTGGGACCCGGAACCGGGAACCGAGTAAAGCGTCAGTAAGTTGCATAGATGTGGCCCTGCGTTCGCCGGGCCCAAAAAGACCCAGACCGAACTTCGAGGTGCACACCTTGGCTTTCCAGATGCCGGACCGCGGCGGAGGCCCGACGGGGCCACGGATCAGAGTGGGCCGACCGTCCCGGCGCGTCCGGACCCTGCTCATGACACTGGGCGTACTGGCCGTGCTGGCCATGGCGTTCGTCATGTTCGCGGGGTTCTGGACGGACTTGCTCTGGTACCGATCGGTCAAGTACTCCTCAGTCTTCACGACCACCCTGTGGACCAAGATCGGCCTGTTCTTCGTCTTCGGACTGCTGATGGCCCTGGCCGTCGGCGTGAACATCTGGCTGGCCCACCGGCTCAGGCCGCCACTGAGCGCCATGTCGATGGAGCAACAGAGCCTCGACCGCTACCGCATGGGCGTGGCCCCGTACAAGAAGTGGATCCTGTTCGGGATCACCGCCCTCATCGGGCTGATCGCGGGCGCCTCCGCGTCAGGCCAGTGGCGTACGTGGCTGATGTGGGTGAACGGAGTGTCCTTCAACCAGAAGGACCCCCAGTTCCACCTCGACGTCTCCTTCTACGCCTTCGACCTGCCCTGGTACCGCTTCCTGGTGGGCTTCGGCTTCGCCGCCACGATCCTGTCGGTGATCGCCGCCGCCCTGACCCACTACCTGTACGGCGGACTGCGGATCACCAGCCCCGGAGCGCGTGCCACGGCCGCGGCCACCGGTCATCTCTCCGTGCTGCTCGGCCTGTTCGTCGCGTTGAAGGCGGTCGCGTACTGGCTCGACCGGTACGGACTCGCCGTGAAATCCAGCGACTTCAAGGCGACGGACAACTGGACGGGCCTCAGGTACGTCGACGCCAACGCGTACCTGCCGGCCAAGACCATCCTGTTCTGCATCGCCGTGATCTGCGCTCTCCTGTTCTTCGCCACGCTGTGGCGGCGCACCTGGCAACTGCCGCTGATCGGCTTCGGTCTGCTGGTTCTCTCGGCGCTGCTGATCGGCGGGCTGTACCCGGCGATCGTGCAGCAGTTCCAGGTCAAGCCGAACGAGCAGGCCAAGGAGACCTCGTACATCGAGAAGAACATCGAGGCAACGCGCAAGGCGTACGGCATCGACGGCGTCAAGATCGACGAGATCTCGGGCACAGGGAACGGCGGTGACGCCAAGCAGCAGCGCGATCAGGCCGATTCGGTCGCGAGCTACCGGCTGAACGACCCGAACGTGGTCTCGCCGACGTTCCAACAGTTGGAGCAGGAGCGGAAGTACTACCAGTTCCCGACCACGCTGGACATCGACCGGTACAACGGCCAGGACACGATCATCGGTCTGCGTGAGCTGAACCTCGACCGAGTCGACAAGAAGAACTGGATCAACCAGCACTTCATCTACACGCACGGGTACGGCGCCATCGCGGCCAAGGGCACCGAGATCCAGCCGGGTTCCGAGGGCTCCCCGGCCTTCACCGAGCAGGGCCTGCCCACCACTGGCACCGGCGCCTTCAACAAGGGCTACGAGCAGCGCATCTACTTCGGCGAGAAGACCACCCAGTACTCGATCGTGGGCGGCCCCCAGAAGGAGCTCGACTACGAGGAGGCTGGCGGCCAGAAGACGTACCAGTACAAGGGCGACGGCGGTATCGATCTGTCGAACCCGCTGAACCGCGCCGCGTACGCGGCCGCCTTCAGCGAGCCGCAGATGCTGTACTCAGGCGCCATCGGCGAGGGGTCGAAGATCCTCTACAACCGCACGCCGAAGGAGCGCGTCGAGGCGGTCGCGCCTTGGCTGACCATCGACGGTGACGCCTATCCGACCGTCATCGGCAAGCGGGTCGTGTGGGTCGTCGACGCGTACACCACCACGAACGGCTATCCGTACGCGTCGCGCACGACCCTCGGCGACACCACCACGGACGCGCTTACGGACGAGGACAGCCAACGCACGGTGGTCGCCCAGCAGAACCAGGTCAACTACATCCGCAACTCGGTGAAGGCGACCGTCGACGCGTACGACGGCAGCGTCAACCTCTACACGTGGGACGAGAAGGACCCGGTCCTGAAGACGTGGAAGAAGGCGTATCCGGGCACGGTCAAGGCGAAGGCCGACATCCCGGCCGAGCTGAAGGAGCATCTGCGCTACCCGCAGGACCTGTTCAAGGTGCAGCGCGAGCAACTGGGCATCTACCACGTCACCAACGCCGACCAGTTCTACAACGCGAGTGACGTGTGGCAGGTGCCGAACGACCCGACGAGCCGAAAGGACAGCGTCGCCGTACCGCCGTACTACCTGTCGCTGAGGATGCCCGGCGACGACCAGCAGCGGTTCTCGCTGACGACCACGTTCACCCCGAGCGGACGGCCGAACCTGGCCGCGTACATGGCGGTGGACGCGGATGCGAGCAGCGACCAGTACGGCACGATGCGGCTGCTCAGAGTCACCGGCGAGTCCGAGGTGGACGGACCGGTGCAGTGGCAGAGCAAGTTGAGTTCGATGCCGGCGGTCCAGGAGTTCACGCGTAACGCGGAGACGTCGAAGTCGAACATGATCTTCGGAAATCTGCTCGCGGTGCCCATGGACGCCGGATTCCTGTACGTCGAACCGATCTATGTACAGGGCAGCAACGCCGAGTATCCGCTGCTGAAGAAGGTCGCGGTGTCGTACGGAGGCACCACCGCCTTCGAGGACACGCTCAGCGAGGCGCTCGACAAGGTCTTCGCCACGGAGGCCACGCCCCCGCCACCGGACGAGGGCGAGGACACCACCGAGCCACCACCGGCGACGGGTGACACAACGGTCCAACAGGCGCTCGACGACGCCCAGGAGGCCTACGAAGCCGGCCAGGAAGCCCTCAAGAACGGCGACTGGGAGGCGTACGGCCGGGCGCAGAAGGACCTCGAGGAAGCGCTGCAACGGGCCGAGGAGGCCCAGGCCCAGCCCGACAACACCGGTGGTGAGGGCGCGGGCAACGGCGGCGACAACCCCGAAGGGAGCAGCGGAAGCGGCTGACCAGCGGCTGTCAGCGACTGAGTGAAAGGCCCGTCCCGCGCCGTGATACGGTTGCCGAACAACGGCGCGGGGTGGAGCAGCTCGGTAGCTCGCTGGGCTCATAACCCAGAGGTCGCAGGTTCAAATCCTGTCCCCGCTACTGAAGACGAAGGGCCCGAATTCTCAAGGGGATTCGGGCCCTTCGGCGTGTGTGGATCGTGTGTGTGTTCCTCATCCGAGCAGAGTTGCCCCAACAAAGGCCGCTCCATGCGGGGAGAGTTGAGAAATCTGTGTTTGACTTGTCTCTCTGTGGGCATGTCGACAAAACGCTGAAGTGACCTCACTGGCTGCGGTATACCAGGTGTACCCAGGTTGCAGGTGGTGCGACGATGGACGTTATGGGGGACAAGGCAACTCTGTTGGAGACAGGGCGATTTGTGCAGCCCTCCGACCGGGACGAGGCCGGCGAGGCTGCGGAGGAGGCACGCCATCGGCTCGCCGCCGAAGCCGGCGACGTCGAGGCGATGAGCGTCCTCGGAAGCCTGCTGCTGCGCCGCGGCGATCTCGACGGAGCCGAGCCTCAGCTGCGTGCTGCCACCGCCGCCGGTGACCGTGCCGCCGCCAACAACCTGGGTGTCCTCCTGCACCAGCGCGGATACGCCGACGAGGCCGCCGGCTGGTGGCGGATCGCCGCCGTCGCCGGATCGGCTGCCGCCGCGCACGCGCTCGGCCGCCACCACCGTGAGCGCGGCGACGAGCCCGCCGCCGAGTACTGGCTGCGCCAGTCCGCCGAGCAGGGCCACACCCTCGGTGCGTACGCGCTCGCCGACCTCCTCGAGCACCGCGGTGACGCCGGCGCCGAGACATGGATGCGGGTCGCCGCCGAGCGTGGCCACCGCGAGGCGGCGTACCGGCTCGCCCGCGCGCTGGACCGGCGGGCTGCCGCAGGCGAGCCCGCAAAGTCCGGAGAGCAGGGCGGCGCCGACAAGAGTGCCGGGCTGTCCGTGATGGCCGAGGCCGAGCAGTGGTACCGGCAGGCCGCCGCGCGCGGGCACCGCAGGGCCGCGCTGCACCTCGGCGTCATCCTGGAGAAGCGCGGGAAGCTCAAGGAGGCCGGGCGCTGGTATCTGACGTCCGCCAAGGACGGCGAGGCACGCGCCGCCTGCGCGCTCGGGTTCCTGCTGCGGGACGCGGGCGACACCGACAGCGCCGCCGTGTGGTGGCTGCGCGCCGCCCAGGACGGCGACGGGAACGCCGCCAACGCCCTGGGCGCGCTGCACGCCGAGCGCGGCGAGACACAGACCGCCGAGCGCTGGTACCGCGCCGCGATGGACGCCGGCGATGTGAACGGCGCGTACAACCTCGCCCTGCTCTGCGCCGAGCAGGGGCGGACCGGGCAGGCCGAGCAGTGGTACCGGCGTGCGGCGTACGCGGGACACCGCGAGGCGGCCAACGCGCTGGCGATCCTGCTGCTCCAGGTCGGCGACGCGGCCGGGGCCGAGCCCTGGTTCTCCAAAGCCGCGGAGGCCGGCAGCGTCGACGCCGCGTTCAACCTCGGGATCCTGCACGCGAGCCGGTGCGAGGACGCCGCGGCGCTGCGGTGGTACGAGCGGGCCGCTGCCGCCGGGCACACCGAGGCCGCGCTCCAGGTCGGGATCGCCCGGCTGCGGGACGGGGACGAGCGGGAGGCCGAGCGGCATCTGCGCTGCGCCGCCGGCGGGGGCAGCCCGGAGGCGGCATACCGGCTGGCTGCCGTGCTCGACGCCCGTCGGCCGCCCGCGTCCACGCATGAACTGGGAGAGCCGGCGACCGAGAAGAGCGAGTGCGAGGAGTGGTACGAGCGAGCTGCCTCTCAGGGACATCGACGGGCCCAGGTGCGGGTCGGAATGCTGGCCTCCGCCCGTGGGGACGTGGTCGAAGCGGCTCGGTGGTATCGGGAGGCTGCCGAGGCCGGTTCCCGGAACGGTGCGTTCAACCTTGGGCTGTTGCTCGCCCGCGAGGGCAGTGAGCCGGAGGCTGCCCTGTGGTGGACTCGGGCCGCCGATGCGGGGCATGGGCGGGCGGCTTTGCGGCTTGCCCTCGTCTACGCGCGTCGGGGCGAGCTTGCGGAGGGGCAGCGGTGGGCTGACCGGGCCGTGTCGCTGGGCCCTGAGGAGGTTTCCGAGCGGGCGGCTCGGCTGCGCGATGCGCTGGGCGAGGAGCTGTCCGCCTGACCCGCCCGCAGGCCGCCCGCACAGCGATTTGCACTGGTCGACCCTGTTGACGTAACGTTCAGTTCATCGCCGCGGGGTGGAGCAGCTCGGTAGCTCGCTGGGCTCATAACCCAGAGGTCGCAGGTTCAAATCCTGTCCCCGCTACTGAAGGCCGAAGGCCCGGAACCGATCGGTTCCGGGCCTTCGGTGTGTTCAAGAGTCCGTTCAGGGCCGGTGGCCCACTGCCTCCCCGTACAGCGCGCGGTCGACCAGGCGGGACTCCGGCAGCGGGTCGCCCTCCGAGACGCCCGCCGCGCGGTACGCGGACTGGAGGCGGTTCGTCGTCCCCGCGCGGATCTCCCAGTCCATGCGGAGCGAGGGCGTCGACTCCAGGACCGTACGGTCCGTCTTCATGAGCTTGGCCAGCTCGGCCACGAAGGCCGGGTCCTTCTTGTAGTCGTCGGCGAAGTACGTGTTGATCGTGCGGATGTACGCCCGCAGCAGCGCGACCCCCGCGTCCACGTCGTCCTTCAGCAGGTTCGGGCCGAACAGCATGCCGCCCAGCGGTTCGCCCGCGGGCTGGCCGCCGAGGAAGGCGTAGCGGTCGTCGCCGTCGACCTTGCGCCAGACCGGGTCGAGGAGCCAGGCGGAGTCGACGCCTCCGTTCTGCAGGGCGGTGAGGACGTCGGCCGAGCCGAGCGCCTGGAACTGGACCTTGTCGAGGCCGCCGCCGTGCTTCTTCAGGGCCGTGTTCATGGGGTACGCGATGACCGAGCCCTTGCCGATCATCGTGCCGAGCTTGCGGTCGGCCATGGGGACGCGCGACGCGCTCTCACCGTCCTTCAAGCGCACCCACAGGCCGCTCTTCGACTTCGGGTCGGGCGAGAAGTTCCCGGCGACCCACTTGATGTCGAAGCCGCTGTTGACGCCGTTGATCACGGCGGCCTCAGGAGCGGCCCACTGGGCATCGACGTCGCCCTTCGCGAGCAGCGGCAGCGCGTCCGGCGTCGGCAGCACCTTCAGCGTGACGTCGAGGCCCTCCTTCTTGAACTCGCCCTTCGCCACCGCCGCTTGAAGCGGAGCCACGTACTCCGCACTGAGCGTGCCCGTCGCGATCGTCAGCTTCCGGCGCTCGGTCAGAGGCTGTGGGGCCGGGGTGCCCTCGGCGCAGCGCGCGGGGGCACGGTCCGCCGCCAGGTCGGCCGGATCCGTCCAGCCCCCGTCCCCGCAGCCGGACACCGCCTTGATGGTGCGCGGCTCGGACGCCCCCGCACCATCCCCGGACTCCTGGGCGGCACACCCCGCCGAAACCAGCAGCGCACCCACAGCCAGCACGGCACCGCATGCGAAACGCCTCATGACTGCCCCCGTCCCCGGTCGCGCGGCGCCCACGGAGTGAGCAACCGCCCCAGCACCCGTACCAGTTCGGAAAACACGACGCCGAGCATGGCGACGCAGACGATCCCGACGAACATCACGTCGTTCTGGAAGAGCGCCCGTGAGTCGAAGATCAGATGGCCCAGACCGTTCGCCGCGGCGATCTGCTCCGAGGCGACGATGACCAGCACCGCCACCCCCGCCGCGATCCGCGCGCCCACCAGGACCGCCGGCAGTGAGGCCGGCAGCAGCACATGCCGGAACATCTGCCAGGACGACGCTCCGAAGACCTGTCCCGCGTCGCGATACCCGGAAGGGATCGCCATCACGGCCGACATCGTGGAGATCCACACGAAGAAGAAGACGGTGGCCGCCACCAGTGCCACCTGCGGGCCCTCGCCGAGCCCGAACATGTTCAGGAAGACCGGCAGCAGGGCGAGCTTCGGTACGACGTACAGCGCGTCCAGAAGCGGCTCGAGTGCCGCGCGTACGAGGGAGAGCGAGCCCATCAGCAGGCCCAGCGCATAGCCCGAGGCCGTGCCGATCGCGTATCCGGCCAGTACGCGCTTGAGGGTGGCCCACACGTCCGGCCACAGGTCGCCGGCCGCCGCGCGGTCCCAGCCGTCGGCCAGGATCGTGGTGGGTGCCGGGTAGACGCGGTCGTCGATCCAGGCCTGGGCGGCGGCCAGTTGCCACAGCAGGACCAGCGCCAGGGGCACGGCGATGGCGAGGGACAGCTCCAGGGTGCGGCGCCTGCGGTGGGTGCGTACGGGGTGCAGCTCCCGTGGGCCCGGGCGGCGGACCAGTACGGCTGCCGAATCGGTACGTTCCTTGCGTACGGCCGTGTTCATGCGGGCACCGCCTCCGGGCGCAGCAGTTGCCACAACTCGCTCTTCAGGGCGGTGAATTCGGGGGCCGAGCGGACCTCGCCGGAGCGTGGGCGCGGGAACGGCGGGCGGCGTTCGGCGATGAACCGGCCCGGGCGCGCGGACATCACCAGGACGCGGTCGCCGAGGACGATCGCCTCCTCCAGGCTGTGCGTGATGAAGAGGGTCGTCGTGCGGGTCGTCTGGGTGAGCTCCAGAAGCTCGTCCTGGAGGATCATGCGCAGTTGGGCGTCGAGCGCGGCGAACGGCTCGTCCATCAGCAGAATCTCGGGCTCCACCGCCAGCGCACGGGCGATCGCCACGCGCTGGCGCATCCCGCCGGAGAGCGTGGCCGGATACGCGGAGGCGAAGTCCGCGAGGCCCAGGCGCGCGAGCCAGTCGCGGGCCCGGGCGTTCGCCTCGCGGCGCGGGAGGCGCTGGATGTCCAGGCCGAAGCGGACGTTCGCCAGGACGGTCTTCCAGTCGTAGATGCCGTAGTCCTGGAAGATCATGGCGGCTGGGCGGGAGCTGGTGGTGCGGATCGCCAACTCTCCTGTGCTGGGGCGCAACAGGCCTGAGGCGATGCGGAGGAGTGTGGACTTTCCGCAGCCGGACGGGCCGACGATGCAGACGAACTCGCCGGGAGCGACGGTCAGGTCCAGTGGGCCCAGGGCGTCCACGGCCGAGGGGCCCCGGCCGAAGGTCCGGCTCAGATCAGTGGCTTGGAGTTTCGGGTGCGGCTCTCCCACGGTGTCTCCTCGCGGAGTGCGGTACGGACTGGTGGGCGACGTCGACGATATGACGGCCCGTCAGATTCGGGAAGTCCGCGCGCAGCAGAAAGCCCCGGCTCCCATGGGGTGCCGGGGCTTGAAGGAGTCGTACCTGCGGATCAGGCCGCCGCGCAGTTCGGGCACACGCCCCGGTACGTCACCTCGACCGCCGAGACCGTGAAGCCGAAGCGCTCGGAGTCGGGGAGGTCGGTCAGCGGGTCGCCGCTCGGGTGGACATCGCGGATCGCGCCGCACTGGGCGCAGACCAGGTGGTGGTGCGGGCGGTGCGCGTTCGGGTCGTACCGCTTGGCGCGCTTGTCCGTGGCGACCTCGAGCACCTCGCCGAGCGAGACCAGCTCACCCAGCGTGTTGTAGACGGTCGCGCGGGAGATCTCGGGCAGCTTGGCGACGGCGCGCGCATGGACCTCGTCGGCCGTCAGGTGGACATGGTCGCCGTCGAGGACCTCGGCCACGACGCGCCGCTGCGCGGTCATGCGCCAGCCACGTCCGCGCAGTCGTTCCAACAGGTCACTCATAAAGCGCAGTCTAACAGCAGGTGAAGCCAATCCCGAACGGGTGTGATTTTGGAGCACTACTCGATTTGGACTTTATCCAGAGTGACGGCGCAAACGGGCCGGATCCCTGCGCAGGTCAGGGCACGGCTCCGGCCCGCTGCGCCGCTCAAGCCGGTGCGTGCTGCCGTAGCGGGGCCCAGCAGCGGATGATGTCGCGGACCGAGACGATGCCGATGGGCTCGCCGTGGTCGAGGACGATCAGATGCCGGAAGCCGCCGTGCGCCATGGCGTGCGCCGCCTCCTCCAGCGTCCAGGACGGTGCGGCGAACACGACGTCGGTGGTGGTGTGGGCGTGTGCCCGCTCGGCGTCCGGGCTCTGGCCCAGGCCGACGGAGTTGAGGATGTCGCGCTCGGTGAGGATGCCGAGCCCGCTGTCGTCGGGGTCGAGGACCACGGCCGCGCCGACGCGTCGTGCGGACATCAGCGCGGCGGCCTGCCGGAGGGTGTGATCGGGTCCGATGGTGAGGACCACCGTGCTCATGGCGTCGCGGACGAGCATGGACAGAGCCACCTCCTACGAATCCGTTCGTTAACGGATTCACAAGTTCACAAGTGTGGGGACTCTCAGAGTCGCAGTTAAAAGGTGGGTCAACAAGAGGGCGCGTACGGACGCTTTGGGACGCGCTGTCTTCCGGTTAGCGCCACAGGTGTCTCAGTAGCGGTGGTTCAGATAGCCCAGCAGCTCGTCGTGGAGGATGCCGTTCGACGCGGCGGCGTTGCCGCTGTGCGGGCCCGGGCGGCCGTCGAGTCCGGTGAAGCTGCCGCCCGCCTCGGTCACGATGATCGCGTTCGCCGCCATGTCCCACAGCGACAGCTCGGGCTCCGCGCAGATGTCGACCGAGCCCTCGGCGACCATCATGTACGGCCAGAAGTCGCCGTACGCGCGCGTGCGCCACACCTCGCGGGTCAGGTCCAGGAAGCCGTCCAGCAGGCTCCGCTCCTCCCAGCCGCCCAGCGAGGAGTACGCGAAGGAGGCGTCCGATATGCGCGAGACCCGTGAGACATGCAGCCGGGTCGCCGAGGACAGGCTGCGCCCGCTGAACGCGCCGTGGCCCTTCGCGGCCCACCAGCGGCGGCCGAGCGCGGGCGCCGAAACGACGCCGACGACCGGCTGGTAACCGCCTTCGCTCGCCTCCATCAGCGCGATCAGAGTGGCCCATACCGGCACCCCGCGTACGTAGTTCTTGGTGCCGTCGATCGGGTCGATCACCCAGCGGCGCGGGCCCGTGCCCTCGACGCCGTACTCCTCGCCGAGGACCGCGTCCCGCGGCCGGGCCCGCTGGAGGTGGCCGCGGATCAGCTCCTCGGCGGACTTGTCGGCCTCGCTCACCGGCGTCAGGTCCGGCTTGGTCTCGACCTTGAGGTCGAGCGCCTTGAAGCGGTCCATGGTCGCGGCGTCGGCGGCGTCCGCCAGGACATGGGCGAGGCGCAGGTCATCGCGATAGTCGGGCATGCCCGCACCGTATCTGCCCCGTTCGGCCCAGGGCCATACCGTCCGGGTGGTCGCTACAGGACCTCCCCGCCGAAGTCGTGATCACTTCGTCCGCGCAGATGTCGACGTACGCCCCCTTGATGCCGTCGCGAACCCTTGACAGTGCCCCTGTCCGCGTCAACTCTGAGCGCAGAGCCGATCGCCCCAGGGAGGCGACGATGCCTGCAGCCCGGGAATCCCTTCTCGATGCCGCCTATACGTCGCTTGCGCGCCGCTCGTGGTCCACGGTGCGGATGGTCGATGTGGCCGCCGTGGCCGGGGTCTCGCGGCAGACCCTCTACAACGAGTTCGGCAGCAAGGAGGGGCTCGCGCGGGCCCTCGTACGGCGGGAGGCCGACGCGTATCTCGCGGGCGTGGAGCGCGCTCTGGTGAGCCATGGCGAGCCGCGTGAGCGGTTGGCGGCGATCGCGGAGTGGACCGCTTCGGCGGCTCGCGGGAACCCCTTGGTGCGGGCCGTGCTCACCGGGTGCTGGAGCGAGCGGCTGCCGTCGCCGACGCTGTCCGCCGTGCCGTCCTCCTCCGCAGTGCCGGCGCAGCGGAGGGCCGACGGGCCGTTGCCGTCGCCGGGGGACTTCGTGCAACTGGTACGGGACCGGGCGGTCGCGGCGCTTACGGCGCCGGGGGCCACGAAATCGGAGTCGGCGGAATTGGCGAGGGCCTGTGAGCTGGTGGTGCGGCTGGGCTTGTCGTGCGTGCTGGCCCCTGCCGGGGAGGGCGGTACGGCGGGGCTGGTCCGGGACGCGTTGGCGACTGTGCGGGTGGTGAGTTGAGTGGCGCTCAGTGCGACGAGCCCGACAGCTGCAAGCCGATCACTCCCACGATCACCAGCGTGATCGAGACGATCTTCAAAGTGGAGACCAGGTCGCCCAGGAAGACCATGCCGTAGATCGCGGTGCCGGCCGCGCCGATGCCCGTCCAGACCGCGTACGCGGGGCCGACGTCGAGCTTCTTCAGGGAGAGGGTGAGGAGGCCGAAGCTGCCCAGGGCGAAGATCGCGAAGGCGATCGTCGGCCAGAGCCTGGTGAAGCCGTGCGAGAGTTTCAAACAAACCGCGAAGCCGGTCTCCAAGAGTCCGGCCACGACAACCAGCAGCCACGCCATGTGATGCCCTCCCACGCTCCGTGACCGCTTCATCTGGCTTGGGTCCCGCTTGGTGCGATTATGCCTTTACCGTCGTGGCGGGGATGCAAACAAAGCTGAGGTCACCGGCGATCAGTCGCCCTCGCGCCGCTCACGCGTAGCGAGCAGCCGGCGCAGCGAGTAGAGCCGGGCCGGATCCGCGTGACCCTCGGCCACCCACTCGTCCAGCGCGCAGTCCGGCTCGTCGTGGCTGCACGCCCGCGGGCAGCCCTCCGTCCCCGGCTCCAGGTCCGGGAAGGCGTGGATGACACGGGACGGGTCCACGTGGTGCAGCCCGAAGGACCGCAGGCCCGGAGTGTCGATCAACCAGCCGTCATCGTCCGGCAACGGCAGCGCGAGCGCCGATGTCGTCGTGTGCCGCCCGCGGCCCGTCACCGCGTTCACGACCCCCGTCGTACGCCGCCGCTCCTTGGCCACGAGCGCGTTGACCAGCGTCGTCTTGCCGACGCCCGAATGCCCCACGAACGCCGTGATCTTGCCGTCCAACTGCTTGCGCACCCGGTCCACCGCCTCCCCGCTCTCCAGTTCCGCACGGCTGGTCACGACATACGGAACACCCAACGCCCCGTACAGCTCAAGGAGTTCGTCCGGCGGGGCGAGGTCCGACTTGGTGAGCACGAGGAGCGGGTCGAGACCGCCGTCGTACGCGGCGACCAGGCAGCGGTCGATCAGGCGGGGGCGCGGCTCCGGGTCGGCGAGGGCGGTGACGATCGCCAGCTGGTCGGCGTTGGCGACGACCACACGCTCGTACGGATCGTCGTCGTCGGCCGTGCGGCGCAGGACTGAGGTGCGCGGTTCGATGCGGACGATACGGGCCAGGGTGTCCTTCTTGCCGGTGAGGTCGCCGACGATGGCCACCCGGTCGCCGACGACCGCGGCCTTGCGGCCCAGTTCGCGGGCCTTCATGGCGTACACCACGCGGTCCTCGACGAGACACGTCAGCCGGCCCCGGTCGACCGTGAGGACCATGCCCTCCGCCGCGTCCTCGTGCTTGGGCCGGATGTTCGTACGCGGCCTGCTGCCCTTGCGGCCCGGGCGGGTGCGGATGTCGTCCTCGTCGGTGTGCTTGCCGTAGCGGCGCATGGTCCGTGTCCGCCCGTCAGTTCCCGAGCATTCCGGTCCACAGGTCGGGGAAGTCCGGCAGGGTCTTCGCCGTCGTCGCCACGTTCTCGATCTGTACGTCCGGTACGGCGAGACCGATGACCGCGCCCGCGGTGGCCATGCGGTGGTCGTCGTACGTGTGGAAGACGCCGCCGTGCAGCGGACGCGGGCGGATGTGCAGTCCGTCGGCGGTCTCGGTGACGTCGCCGCCCAGCTCGTTGATCTCCTTGGTGAGCGCGGCAAGCCGGTCCGTCTCGTGCAGGCGCAGATGGGCCACGCCCCGCAGGGTGGAGGGCGAGTCGGCGAGGGCCGCCACCGCCGCGATGCCGGGGGTCAGCTCGCCGACCTCGCCGAGGTCCACCTCGATGCCGTGGACCGTGCCGGAGCCGGTGAACTCCAGGCCCCGGTCGGTCAGTTCGCAGGAACCGCCCATCTCGGTGAAGATCTCCCGCAGCCTGTCACCGGGCTGGGTGGTGTGCGCGGGCCAGTCGGGGACGACGACCCGGCCGCCGGTGACCAGGGCGGCCGCCAGGAACGGCTGGGCGTTCGACAGGTCGGGCTCGACCGTCAGATCGCGGCCGAGCAGTGCACCGGCGGTGACCCGCCAGACGTTCGGCTCGCCGCCCGACTCCGGGGTGTCCACCTGGGCGCCGACCGACCGCAGCATGTCGACGGTCATCCGGATGTGCGGCATGGAGGGCAGCGTCGAGCCGGTGTGCCGTACCTCGACGCCCTGGTTGAAGCGCGGCCCGGACAGCAGCAGCGCGCTCACGAACTGGCTGGACGAGGACGCGTCGATCTCCACCGGCCCGCCCTCCAGGGCCCCGCCGCCGTGCACGGTCAGCGGCAGCGCGCCGCGGCCGTCGTCGTCGATACGGGCGCCGAGGGCGCGCAGGGCGTCGATCACGCCGTTCAGGGGGCGCTCGTACGAACGCGGGTCGCCGTCGAAGCGGATGGGGCCGTCGGCGAGCGTGGCGACCGGCGGCAGGAAGCGCATCACCGTGCCGGCGTTGCCGACGTCGACCGTGGCCGGGCCGTGCAGGCCCGAGGGGATGACACGCCAGGCCTCGCCGGAGCCGTCCGGGCCCACGCCCTCCTCGATGCCGACGCCCATGGCACGCAGGGCGTCGGCCATCAGCACGGTGTCGCGGGAGCGCAGGGGGCGGCGCAGCCAGCCGGGCTCGGCCGCGAGGGCGGCCAGCACCAGGGCCCGGTTGGTGACCGACTTGGACCCGGGTACGTGGACCGTCGCGTCGACGGCTCCGCTCGCGTGCGGGGCGGGCCAGAGGGCGGTGTTCTCGGGGTTCGGGGCCATGGCCCCACTCTATAAGGAGGGGGTTGGGGAGGTCGTCTGCCGACTGCGGGTGCGTTGTGGCTGGTCGTTCCCCCACTCTCGGCTTCGCTCGAGCGGGGGGACCACCATGAGCGGGGGGACCACCATCGCGGCGGAGCCGCATATCGACACAGCCCCGTGCCCCTGATGGGGGCTGCGCCCCATCGGAGCCCTTCAGACCTGCAGCAGCCAGCGGCCTCCGCCTATCAGGGAGCACAGCGACACCGCGTGGAACAGGAACAGCCACATCCCGGCCGGGACGTGCGTGAGTCGCGACAGTTGGTCCGCGTCCGAGTCGCCCGCGCCGCCTCGGCTGCGCTTGGCCTGGAGTTCGAAGGCCGGGCGTACACCGCCCAGCAGCAGGAACCAGACCCCCGCGTACGCGAACGCCGCCTGGACCTGGGGCCCCGTCAGCCAGGACACCACCACGAACGTGCCGCCGGTGAGGAGCACCGTGAGGGCGCCGTACGCGTTGCGGATCATCACCAGCATCGCGACGAGGAGCAGCGTTGCCAGCCACAGGAGCGCGGTGATGCGGCCCGCGGCGAGGAGCGCGGCGCCGCCGAGGCCCAGCAGCGGGGGAGCGGTGTAGCCCGCCGCCGCGGTGAGGATCATGCCGAGACCGGTCGGCTTGCCGCGGCTGACCGTGAGGCCGCTGGTGTCGGAGTGCAGCCGTATACCGCTGAGGCTGCGGCCGGTGAGCAGCGCGACCAGACCGTGGCCACCCTCGTGGGCGATGGTGATGGCGTTGCGCGAGAGCCGCCACAGGCCGTGCGGGACGATCACGGCGAGAGCGGCGACCATGGTGGCGCCGACCACCCAGATGTCGGGGTCGGGCTGGCTGCCGAACACCTCGTCCCAGAGGGTGGCCAGCGAGGTGGCTGCGGTGGCTTCCATTGTGTGCGGGAGTCTCCTCGTCGTCGCGCCAAGCATGGCAGTGTGGCAAGTATGTGCGGACGTTTTGCGTCAAGTCGTAGGCCTGAGGATCTCGCAGGAATCTTTGAAGTCGAGAAGTGGGAGCCGGAGGAAGAGTTCGAACCCGACTACAACGTGGCTCCCACCAAGGACGTCTACGCGGTACTCGACCGTCCTCTTAAGGACGCCGAGGACCCGAAACCGGTTCGGCAACTGCGCCGGCTCAAGTGGGGCCTGGTGCCGTCCTGGTCGAAGACCCCCGAGGGCGGTGCCCGGATGATCAACGCCCGGGCGGAGACCGTGCACGAGAAGCCCTCGTACCGGCGGGCCTTCTCCACCCGGCGCTGCATCATCCCCGCGGACGGCTACTACGAGTGGGTGACCGGCAAGGCCGAGCGCGACCTGGAGGCCGAGGGCAAGAAGAAACGGCCGCGCAAGCAGCCGTACTTCGTGCTGCCCGCCGATGGTTCCGTCTTCGCGATGGCCGGGCTGTACGAGTTCTGGCGGGACAAGACGCTGCCCGACGACCATCCGCAGTCCTGGTGGGTGACCTGCTCCGTCATCACGACCGAGGCGGAGAAGTCGCCCCTCGCGGTGGCCCCGGCCGAGGGCCCGTACACGCTGGCCGACATCCATCCCCGTATGCCCCTGATGCTCACCCCCGACCGCTGGGACTCCTGGCTCGATCCGTCCCGCACGGACGTCGAGGACCTGCGCTCCCTGCTCGAGCTGCCCCCGCCGGGGCTGATGCGCGCGTACCCGGTCTCCACGGCGGTCAGCAACGTACGCAACAACGGCCCGGAGCTGCTGGAGGAGCTGGAAGGGCCCGAGGAAGGCACACTCTTCTGATGTGACACAAAGCAACGAAAGCGAACTTGTGGAGACGGACGCGGGTACGGCCCGCGTCACCTGGCACCGGGCGCAGCGGGCGCGGCTGGTGCTCGCCGTGAGCCACGGGGCCGGCGGCGGCATCGAGGCGCGGGATCTGCGCGCCCTCGCTGCCGGGCTCCCCGCGCACGGCGTGACCGTGGCCCTCGTCGAGCAGCCCTGGCGGGTGGCGGGCAAGAAGCTGGCGCCCCCGCCGAAGACGCTCGACACCGGCTGGCGCGGGATCTGGCCGACGCTCGCCGGGCCCGGTCTGCCGGTCGTGGCGGGCGGTCGTAGCGCGGGCGCCCGCGTGGCCTGTCGTACGGCGAAGGAACTGGACGCCCACGCCGTCCTCGCGCTCAGCTTCCCCCTCCACCCGCCGGGCAAGCCGGAGAAGTCGCGCGCCGACGAGCTGCTCGGGGCCGGTGTGCCCACCCTCGTCGTTCAGGGCGGCAACGATCCGTTCGGGAAGCCGGAGGAGTTCCCGGAAGGTGCTTACGACCTCGTGGAGGTGCCGTACGGAGATCACGGTTTCGCCGTGCCCAAGCGGGCGGAGATCGGGCAGGAACAGGCGCTGAAGATCCTCACCGACGGGGTCGTGAAGTGGATTACGTCACTCGCGTGAGCCGGTGTCACAGGGATGGGAATGCCGCGGTCACGGCCTCTGTTGAGAGCGGCAGAAGTACTCACACCGAGTACTTACCGTTCGTACGAGAGGAAGTCCGCCGCATGGGTTCGACCATCTGCCCGAACCGCAGCAGTGCAACTGACCTGGACTGGTCCGTCCTGCATGCGGCAAAGACCGGCCCCGTACGGGCAGCGGGTGGACCCAATCGGCGCCCCGCCCCGACCGCAGGTCGTCTATCCTCCGATTCGAGTGGGACCGGTTTCGGTTCTACGACATCGTTTGAGGAGGTGGGTCCGGTCACTGGGACCGACGCAGGGACCGAATACGGCCAGGCGGAGCAGCCCGAGGGCCAGGGCAGCCGTACGGAGTCGACCGCCGAGCGCAACGCGCGCTTCGAGCGGGACGCGATGGAATTCCTCGACCAGATGTACTCGGCCGCGCTGCGGATGACGCGCAATCCGGCCGACGCCGAGGACCTGGTGCAGGAGACGTACGCGAAGGCTTACGCGTCCTTCCACCAGTTCCGCGAGGGCACCAACCTCAAGGCCTGGCTGTACCGGATTCTCACGAACACCTTCATCAACTCGTACCGCAAGAAGCAGCGCGAACCCCAGCGCAGTGCGGCCGAGGAGATCGAGGACTGGCAGCTGGCGCGCGCCGAGTCGCACATGTCCACCGGTCTGCGCTCCGCCGAGTCGCAGGCACTCGACCACCTGCCCGACTCGGACGTCAAGGAAGCGCTCCAGGCGATCCCCGAGGAGTTCCGCATCGCCGTCTATCTCGCGGACGTAGAGGGCTTTGCGTACAAGGAGATCGCGGACATCATGGGGACACCCATCGGTACGGTGATGTCCCGGCTGCACCGGGGCCGCCGCCAACTGCGCGGCATGCTCGAGGACTACGCCAAGGACCGTGGCCTGGTCCCGGCTGGCGCCGGAGAGTCGGACGGAACGAAAGGCTCGGGGTCATGAGCTGCGGAGAGCCGCACGAGACGGACTGCAGTGAGGTACTCGATCATCTCTACGAGTTCCTCGACAGTGAGATTCCGTCCGCTGATCGCGACAAGTACAAGCAGCACTTCCGGGAGTGCTCGCCGTGCCTGGAGAAGTACGGGCTCGAAGAGGCCGTGAAGAAGCTGGTCAAGCGGTGCTGCGGCCATGATGACGTGCCGACCGATCTGCGGTCGAAGGTCCTGGGCCGTATCGAGATGATCCGCTCCGGCGAGACCGTGCCCGACCACGACGTGACGGCCTCGCCCCAGGCGACGCCGCAGGAGTCCTGATCTCCAGACGTGCCGTACATGCGTGACGTACATACACGTAGACCGTGATCCCACCAGGATCACGGTCTACGTGTATGTACGTCAGCGGGTTCGGTCGAGGGCCTGTTCAGACCTCCAGGCCGCTCTCGATCCGCTTCAGGGCATGCCGGGCCAGCGCCAGGTTGCTGCGGGACCGGTCGAGTGCCAGGTAGAGGAAGAGCGTCCCCTTGCTGCTGGTGAGCGGCCGGATCAGGTGGTACTGCTTGCCCAGCGTGATCAGGATGTCCTCGATCACGTCGTCCATGGCCAGCGAGGCCAGGGTGCGCATCTTGGCGCGTACGACTTCGGTGTTGCCTGCTGCCGCGAGTTCCAGGTCGAGGCCCTGGCCGCCACCGAGCGTGCCGAGCGACATGCCGCTTTCGTAGTCGACGAGGGCGATGCCGATCGCGCCCTCCACCGCCATGGCTTCCTTGAGCGCGGTGTCGATGTTCATGGTCTTGCCCCAATTCCTCGGTGCTGCTGACCGGTCGATGTCCGGCCATCTACGATCGGATGCAAGTGCTTGTGGGTTGCAAGTGGTCAACTTTGTTGTGAGTTATGAAAGTTGACGTTCAAAGTACTGTGCGACCCAGGGAGGTGGAGGGCGAATGGGGGAATGACTACGGCGCTCCAGGCTTCCCTGGACCGGCTCCTCGATTCCCCGGGAGTCACCGGCGTCGCTCTCGTCGACGCGGTCACCGGCCTGACCTACGCCGTCGCGGGAGACATCGCCGAGGCGGGGACGGACCGGAGGTCTCCGAGTTCGCCGCCCTCATCGCCGAACGGCTGGGCGCGGCAGGTGCCGACGGGGAGTTGGAGAGCGTGGTCACCACCACCACGAAACGCCACCATGTGCTGTTCTCCGTGGCGCGACCGGGGGGCGATCCGCTGATACTGGCGGCCGGCCTCGACCGGGACCGGGTCAATGTGGCACTGGCCCTGCGCAGTCTGGGCGACCAGGCCTCAGAGGTACTGGCGTGATGGCGCCCACGGCACGCAATGTGCCCGCGCTGCTGCAGGGGCTACGCGCAGAGGGCTTCAGTGGAACGGTGCGCGTCTCCGGCTTACCGGGCGGAGCGATTCACCTGCGGAACGGGCTGGTGGGCGCGATCGAGACGCCCGGGTCGCCGACCGCCACATCGGCGCTCCTCACCTCGGGGCGGATCGGTGACGAGGACTGGCTGGCCGCGTGCGCCGCGGAGCCCAACGCGGACCGGCTGGGCGGACACCTGGTGGCCGAGGGCCTGATCGGCGCCGCCGAACTCGAAGTCGTCTGCACCGCGGCCGTGTTCGACGCTGCGTTCGCCATGGCGCTGAGCCCTCCGGGCAGTTGGGAGCTGAGCGACCGGGAGCCCGCGCTCGTCGCGGAGCCGGGAGTCGAGCCGCGGCAGCTGACCGAGGAGACCTCCCGGCGTATGGCGCTGCTGTCACGTTTGTGGGGGCCGCCGGGCGAGCTGACACGTGTCCGGCCCGCTCCGGTCGCCGGGGAGGGGCCCCGTGGCTCCGACGGATGGCTCGCACGTCGCCACCGGGACGTCCTGGACAGTGTCAACGGACGTCGTACGCCACGTGACATCGCCTTCGCGCTGGGCCGCGGACTGTACGCGGTCATGCTGGACCTGATCCGCATGGAGGCCCTCCACCTCGTCCAGTGGGAGACCGGGACCACCGCCGACGGCCGGCCGAGCACCGCGCCTCGTGTACCGCAGGCCGGCGCGACCACCGCCGCATCGGCACCCACCCCCGTACAGGCACCCAAGGCCGCGCCGCTGCCGAAGCGCAGACCCGGCGGCGTGTCCCCCGCACAGGACGTCGGACAGCAGAAGAAGGGAGGGTAGTGAGCACCGACGACGACCGAGCGGCACAGCCCCGGGAACGCGAAGTAGCCGCGCCCTCGCAAGAACAAGACCAAGAGCAGGAACACAAGCGGGAAAGCGCCACGACGGACGCCCGCCCTCCGCCGGATGCCGAACCCGCTTCCTTACCCGCGCGGACACCGTTGCCCGTACGCCGGCCGTTGCCCCGACGTGGTGCGCCCCCGGAGCCCTGTAGCGCGAACCCGCCCGCGGTCGCGTCCGCACTCCCGCCCGCTCTCTTGTCGATGCTGTCGGCCGAGGAACTGGCCGCCGAGGCGCCCTCGATCGAAATGCTGCGGCGCGTCCGCCGGGCGCTGCGCGATCTCCCGGATTCCGACTGACTGCAACGGCTTACTGCAACGACTAAATGCAACGGCTGACTCCTCCGGCTGACTCCGTCGAGCCCCTATCGAACATATCAGCACCGCATATGCCAGAACCCTAGGAGCACGATCCATGACCGAAATCCCACCGCCCGATTCCCTGACCGGCATTCTGACCTCGCTGCGTGAACGGGTGATGGGGGTCTCCGAGAGCGTCCTGTCCACCGTGGACGGCCTCCTTGTCGTCGCGGACACCGACACCGTTCACCCCGAGTCGGTCGCCGCCCTCGCCGCCGCGACCCTCGGCGTGGGACGTCGCATGGCCGAAACCGCCGGGGTGGGTGCGCTTCGCGAGGTGGTGGCCCGCTGCGGTTCGGGTCACGTCATCGTCGTCGCCGTCGGCGACCGTGCCCTGCTCACCGTCAAGGGCGACGACGGCCTCGATCTCGCCGCGTTCCAGCGCGAGTCACCGGCCACGGTGGAACAGTTGGCCAAGGCACTCGCCTCCGACGTGGCGCACTGAACCGTCCCTCGGCGGCCCCGTCGACCGCCGGACCGGCATGGACCCAGGGAGGGAGGGGAGGGAGGAGGTCAGGCGGTCTGACCCCGGTCCAAGCTGGGTAACCCCTGGGTAATGAGCGCCCGTCCGGCCGTACGTGGTTGGATGCGAGGAAGAGGACAACAGGGGGCACAGTCCAGCCCGAGGCTGCACGCTCTTCGACGAACTGGCAGGCGGGAATCGTGAGGATCTTCGGCAAGGGACGGCACCGGCCCTCCGCCTCATGGCGGCAGGCCACCGACCGCGCGTTCACGCTGATCGGCGACGGCCGGTACGAGGACGCGGGGGCGCTGCTGACGCGCGCGGCGGACCTGGAGCCCTGGCTGTCCGAGTCCTGGTTCAACCTCGCCCTGCTGCACAAGTTCCGGCACGACTGGGAGCAGGCGCGAGCCGCAGGCCTCAGGGCCGTGGCGCTGCTCGACCGGGAGACCGGGGCGCCCGACTGGTGGAACGTGGGCATCGCGGCCACCGCTCTGCAGGACTGGCCCCTCGCCCGCCGGGCCTGGCAGGCGTACGGGCTGAAGGTACCCGGCGGTGCCACCGCCTCCGGAGAACCGGTCGGGATGGAGCTGGGCAGCGCGGCCGTACGGCTGTCGCCCGAGGGCGAGGCCGAGGTCGTATGGGGGCGCCGGCTGGACCCGGCCCGGATCGAGGTGCTGTCCATTCCGCTGCCGTCCTCCGGGCGGCGCTGGGGCGAGGTCGTCTTGCACGACGGCGTACCGCACGGCGAGCGGACCACGGCCGCCGGGCACGCGTATCCCG
This sequence comes from Streptomyces pseudoechinosporeus, assembly GCF_054783935.1. NCBI lineage: Bacteria > Bacillati > Actinomycetota > Actinomycetes > Kitasatosporales > Streptomycetaceae > Streptomyces > Streptomyces pseudoechinosporeus. Next base: position 91,561 of record NZ_BAAGPS010000078.1, on the reverse strand, counting down.
TGTTCGACGAGATCGAGCTGTGGGCGCCCTCACCGGTCCCCACCTGGGTCGTACTCCTGGAAGCGGAGACCGAGGACGACCGGGACGCCCTGGAGCGGCTCGCGGCCGACGCCGGCTTCGCAGCCGAGGACTGGTCGTCCTCGGTGCGGCTGCTGTGCCGTATGTGCTCGGAGTCCCGCATGCCGTCCGACGAGGGCGACGGCGAGCATCTCGACCCGCACGACCACAGCGAGCCCGGGCATCCCGGGCCGCTCGGCCATCGCACCGACGGGTCGCTGTGGATGCCGGAGCGCGAGTGTGGCCTCGCGGCCCCTGCCTCGCTGGTGCGTGGTCTGCTCGACGGCTGGGTCGCGGACAGCCCGGACACCCGTGACTGGCGGGATCTGGAAGAAGTCTGTTAGACGGCTGCGCACCTTACGGGGGCCGGACGGCTGTGCTCCTCACGGGGCGCGGAAAGCCGCTCAGCCATCGCCGTAGGCTGTACCCGAACTTTTTCTTGAGGATCCCAGGAAGGCAAACGTCGGTCATGGCGCAGCAGGACACCGATCAGCAGCACGCGGGCGTGCTCCCCGTGGACGACGAAGGCTTCGTCATCGACACGGAGGACTGCGAGGAGCGCGAGGCGGCGTATCGCGAGCGCGGCACCTCGCGGCCCATCACGGTCGTCGGGAATCCCGTGCTGCACAAGGAGTGCAAGGACGTCACCGACTTCGGCGACGAGCTGGCCAAGCTGGTCGATGACATGTTCGCCAGCCAGCGCACCGCCGAGGGCGTGGGCCTGGCCGCCAACCAGGTCGGCGTCGATCTGAAGGTCTTCGTCTACGACTGCGGGGACGACGAGGGCAAGCGCCACGTCGGCGTGGTCTGCAACCCGAAGCTGGTGGAACTGCCCGCCGACCGGCGCCAGTTGGACGAGAGCAACGAAGGCTGTCTGTCCGTGCCGACCGCGTACGCGCCGCTGGCCCGCCCCGACTACGCCGAGGTCACCGGACAGGACGAGAAGGGAAACCCGATCAAGGTGCGCGGCACGGGCTACTTCGCGCGCTGCCTCCAGCACGAGACGGACCACCTGTACGGCTACCTCTACATCGACCGGCTCTCCAAGCGCGAACGCAAGGATGCGCTGCGGCAGATGGCCGAGAACGAACCGCGCTACCCGGTCGTGGCCAACGACTGACCCTCCGCGTCCGCTGTCGACCCCGTGGCGACCGCCTTCTGAACTACTGCTGAACGGCAGGGACAGAAAACGACAGTTGGGGCCCACGCATCTCGATACGAATCACGCCTGGTCGGAAATCCCTCCCGACCAGGCGTCGTTCGTGTGTCCGTCGGACGTTCGATCCTTTTTGTTCATCATAGAACCAAAACAAGTCACGCAAGAGGGCGTTCTCGGCACCATGGGGTAGTGCGAGGAGCAGATCTGTTCCCTACCAGTCGGTTGTGGTGCTTCATGGAGGGGCGGGGATACGCAAGCGACACATGCCCAGCGGAACAAGAGGGGCATATGTCAACAGGCGGCTGAGAGGGGTTTGTTCGTGCCTGCTTTCTCACAGAGCACCGCAACAACGCACACCCGGGTCGTGGTTCCACCGGCGCTCACTCTTCCGGTGATCGAGACCGAGTTTCCCCGACAACTCCACCCGTACTGGCCCAGGCTTCAGGAGAACACCCGAGCCTGGCTACTGGAAAAGCACCTGATGTCGCCCGACAAGGTCGCGGCTTACGCCGATGAGCTGTGCTACACGGACCTGATGGCCGGCTACTACATCGGTGCACCGGACGACGTCCTCCAGGCGATCGCGGACTACAGCGCGTGGTTCTTCGTCTGGGACGACCGGCACGACCGTGACGTGATCCACAGAAGGCCGGTGGCCTGGCGACGACTCAAACACCAGCTGCACGCGGCCCTCGACTCTCCCTGGGACCATCTGCACCACAGGGACCCCTTGGTCGCGGGGTTCGCGGACAGCATGGTGCGGCTGTACTCGTACCTGAGCAAGCGGTGGAACGCCCGCTTCGCGCGGCATTTCCACGCGGTCATCGAGGCGTACGACCGGGAATTCCGCAACCGTACGTCGGGAATCGTGCCCACCGTCGAGGACTATCTCGTACTGCGGCGGCTGACGTTCGCGCACTGGATCTGGCTCGATCTGCTGGAGCCGAGCGCGGAGTACGAACTCCCCACCGCCGTACTGAAGAATCCCGCATACCGGCGGGCGGCCCTTCTGTGCCAGGATTTCGCCGCCTGGTACAACGATCTGTGCTCACTCCCCAAGGAAATCGCGGGAGATGAGGTCCACAATCTCGGTATCAGCCTCATTCACCACGAGGGGCTGACGCTGAACGAGGCCATCACGGAAGTACGGCGTCGAGTCCAGGGCACCATCACCGAATTCCTCCTCGTGGAAGAGAAGGTATTGCGGTACGCAGACAGGCTCGACAACGGATCCGTTCGCGACGCGGCATTAGCGGCTGCCGTACGGGCGTGTCTGTTCAATATGCGGAACTGGTTCAGTTCCGTGTACTGGTTCCACCACGAGTCCGGCCGGTACCGGGTCGACAGCTGGGACGACCGCTCCACACCCCCCTACGTCAACAATGAAGCGGCAGGTGAGAAATGACCGTCGAGTCCGCACAACCCGAGGCGACCGAGGCCGCCTCGAAGCCGCTCGAACCCGAATTCGCCGGGGGCGCACTGCCCGTCCTCGGCCACAGCTGGAAGATGGCGCGCGACCCGGTGGACTTCCTCACCCGGCTGCGCGACCACGGCGACATCGTCCGGATCAGGCTGGGACCGAAGACGGTGTACGCCATCAACAGTCCGGAACACACCGGAGCCCTGGGCCTGAGCCCCGACTTCGGGATCGGCGGACCGCTGTGGGACACCGTGGAAGTCCTCCTCGGCAAGGGAGTCGTGACCAGTAACGGCGCCACGCACCGGCGCCAGCGGCGGACGATCCAGCCCCCGCTGCGCATGGACGCGATCCAGCGGTACGAGTCGGTGATGGTCGAGGAGGCGCGCGCCCTCGCCGAGCGCTGGAAGCCCGGTGACACGGTCGACGTCACGGCGGAAGCCTTCCGTATCGCCATCCGCGTCATGGCCCGCTGCCTGCTCAGGACCAAGAACATCGACGAACTCTCCGACCGGCTGAACGCCGCACTCCACATCGTGATCACACGACTGTTCCGGCGGATGTGCCTGTCGTTCGGGCCGTTCTACCGGCTGCCGCTCCCCTCCCACCGCGAATTCGACCGCGCGCTGGCCGAAATGCACCGGCTCACCGACGAACTCATCGCCGAGCGCCGCCGCGCCCCCATGGACGGCCCCGACGATTTGCTGTCGGTCCTGTTCGAGGCGAAGGACGAGAATGGCGAGCCGATCAGCGACCAGGAGTTGCACGATCAGGTCATTTCGTTTCTGACGGCGAGCAGTGAAACGACCGGCGTCCAGCTGATGTGGATCTTGGACCTGCTCACCGAACACCCGGAACACGCGGAGCGGCTGCGCGAAGAAGTCGAATCCGTTGTGGGTGACCGGACGATCACGATCGGTGACGTCAGGAAGCTCACGCACACGAACAATGTCATCACCGAGGCACTTCGACTGCGCCCGGCGGTGTGGATACTGACCCGGCGGGCATTCGCCGAAACCGAACTCGGCGGGTATCGCATTCCGGCCGGTGCGGATGTCGTCTACAGCCCGATGGCCGTCCAGCGCGATCCGAGGTCGTACGAGCGGCATCTGGAGTTCGACCCCGACCGCTGGCTTCCGGAACGCGCCAAGGACGTCCCGAAGCACGCGATGGTTCCGTTCAGCGTGGGCAATCGCAAGTGCCCCGGCGACCACTTCTCGATGGCCGAACTCGCCATCATCCTGGCGACGGTGATCCCGAAATGGCGCTTCGAGTTCCTGCCCGAGGCAGACCGCTCGACCCATGTCGGCCTCACGCTCCAGCCCACCCGGCTGCTGCTGAAGGCCATACCGCGCTGAACCGCGTACCGATCCGCGGGCGGCGCACGTTCAGGCGACCTCGGGCTCGGCCTGTGGGCCCCTGAACGTGCGCCGGTAGGCGTTCGGCGTGGTCCCCAGCGCCCGTACGAACTGATGCCGCAGCGCCGCCGCCGTACCGAACCCCGTGCGGCCCGCGATCGCGTCCATCGTCTCGTCCGTCGCCTCCAGCAACTGCTGGGCCAGCAGCACCCGTTGGCGCAGGATCCAGCGGTACGGCGTGGTGCCGGTCTCCTGCTGGAAACGGCGCGCGAAGGTGCGCGGGGACATATGCGCACGGGCGGCGAGCTGCTCGACGGTCATCTCCTCGTCGAGGTGGCGCTCCATCCACACCAGGACCTCGCCGACCGTGTCGCACGAGGAGAGGGGCAGCGGGCGCTCGACGTACTGCGCCTGGCCGCCGTCGCGGTGCGGCGGCACGATCATCCGACGGGCGATCTTGTTGGCCACCTCCGTGCCCTGTTCCTTGCGGACGATGTGCAGACAGGCGTCGATACCGGAGGCGGTGCCGGCCGAGGTGATCACCGGGTCCTCGTCGACGTACAGCACATCGGGTTCGACGATCGCCCGCGGATAGCGGAGAGCGAGTTCGTCAGCCTGCCGCCAGTGCACCGCGCAGCGCCGTCCGTCGAGGAGCCCGGCCGCGCCCAGCACGAAGACACCGGAGCAGACGCTGAGCACGCGGGCCCCGCGGTCGGCGGCCCGGCGCAGGGCGTCGAGCATCTCGGGCGGATAGTCGCGCCCGATGTAGTCGCTCCCGGCCGGTACGGCGATCAGGTCGGCCTCTTCGAGCCGGTCGAGGCCGTACGGCGTGGAGACCGTGAACCCGGCGACATGGGTGCTGAGCGACGGGCCCTCCGCGGAGACGACCGCGAAGTCGTACCCGGGCAGGCCCTCGTCGCTGCGGTCGAGGCCGAACACCTCGCAGAGGACGCCGAGTTCAAAGGGATGCACACCGTCGAGCAGGACGGCGGCCACGTTGCTCAGCATGACCCACCTCGCATGGATGCGCAGGTCAACAGGGACTTCGGCCGGGGGTCCGGCCCGCGGCGGAGCCGCTGTCGGATGCCGCGTCCCCCGGGATGGCACAGCAGCATGCCGCCAGTATGCCTGAGAGATGGCAGGAATTCGAGGGTGTGCGGCAGTCCTGCCACTGACCGTAAGGAGCAATCGGCGCGACAGTAGTGTCCATGGATACGACACGCATGGAAGCACTGATCGGAATGCTCACCGTCCTCGGAATCCTGGTCCTGCTCGTCCTCCCCGCAGTGATCGGCATCGTGCGCGACCGGCGCATCGACCGTCAGCTCAGGGAGGCCGAGCAGGGGCACCCGGAGGATCAGAAGTCCTCGTCGAAGCCGACCGAACCCTCCACCGCCACCTGGTACGCCGAAGGCCGGCGCTCGAAGAAGTTGGTCAGCTCCTGAACGCCCTGCAACTCCATGAAGGAGAAGGGGTTCTCGGAGCCGTAGACGGGTGCCAGGCCGAGGCGTGCGAGTCGCTGGTCGGCGACGCACTCCAGGTACTGGCGCATCGAGTCGGTGTTCATGCCCGGGAGACCGTCACCGCACAGGTCGCGCGCGAACTGCAGCTCGGCCTCGACGGCCTCCCGGAGCATGTCGGTGATCTGCCGGTCCAGCTCCTCGTCGAAGAGATCCGGCTCTTCCTTGCGGACGGTGTCGACCACGGCGAACGCGGCGTCCATGTGGCAAGTCTCGTCCCGGAAAACCCAGTTGGTGCCGGTCGCCAGGCCGTGCAGCAGGCCGCGGCTGCGGAACCAGTAGACGTACGCGAAGGCGCCGTAGAAGAACAGGCCCTCGATGCACGCGGCGAAGCAGATGAGATTGAGGAGGAATCGGCGGCGGTCGGCTTTGCTCTCCAGCCGGTCGATCTTCTCCACCGAGTCCATCCACTTGAAGCAGAACTCGGCCTTCTCGCGGATGGACGGGATGTTCTCGACCGCGTCGAATGCGGCGGCGCGGTCCTCCGGGTCGGGGAGGTAGGTGTCCAGGAGCGTCAGATAGAACTGGACGTGCACGGCCTCCTCGAAGAGCTGACGGCTCAAGTAGAGCCTTGCCTCGGGGGAGTTGATGTGCTTGTAGAGGGTGAGCACCAGGTTGTTGGCGACGATCGAGTCGCCGGTCGCGAAGAATGCGACGAGCCGGCCGATGAGGTGCTGCTCGCCGGGTGACAGTTTCGCGAGATCTGTCACATCCGAGTGGAGGTCCACTTCCTCCACGGTCCAGGTGTTCTTGATCGCGTCCCGGTAGCGCTCGTAGAAGTCGGGGTAGCGCATGGGGCGGAGGGTCAGCTCGAAGCCCGGGTCGAGCAGGTTCTTGTCACTCATGATTACTGGCAGGCCTCGCAGGACTCGGGGTTTTCCAGGGAGCAGGCGACCGCGTCGGGGTCGGCGGCTTGCTGTACGGGGACGGGGGCGGCGGCCGAGGAGGAACCGGCCGCGCGGGCGATGCGGGTCGCCGGGCGCGAGCGCAGGTAGTACGTCGTCTTCAGGCCCGACTTCCAGGCGTACGCGTACATCGAGGAGAGCTTGCCGATGGTCGGCGTCTCCATGAAGAGGTTCACGGACTGGGACTGGTCCAGGAACGGGGTGCGGGCCGCGGCCATGTCGATCAGCCCGCGCTGCGGGATCTCCCACGCCGTGCGGTAGAGCCGTCGTACGTCCTCGGGGATCCAGGCGAAGTCCTGCACCGAACCGTTCGCCTCGCGCAGCGCCTCGCGGGTGCGGGCGTCCCAGACGCCCAGCTCCTTCAGCTCGTTCACCAGGTACGAGTTGACCTGGAGGAACTCGCCCGACAGGGTCTCGCGCTTGAAGAGGTTGGAGACCTGCGGCTCGATGCACTCGTAGACGCCTGCGATGGAGGCGATCGTGGCGGTGGGCGCGATGGCGAGCAGGAGCGAGTTGCGCATGCCGGTGGTGGCGATGCGCTCGCGCAAGGCCGCCCAGCGCTCGGGCCAGGTCAGGCGGACGCCCGGGAAGTGGTCGGGGTGCAGCACCCCCCGGGCCGTACGGGTCTTCTCCCAGGCCGGGAGCGGGCCGCTGCGCTCGGCGAGGTCGGCGGAGGCCTCGTACGCGGCGAGCATGATGCGCTCGGCGATGCGGGTGGAGAGGGCCTTGGCCTCCGGGGAGTCGAAGGGAAGCCGCAACTTGAAGAACACGTCCTGGAGACCCATCGCGCCCAGACCGACAGGGCGCCAGCGCGCATTCGACCTACCCGCCTGCTCGGTCGGGTAGAAGTTGATGTCGACGACGCGGTCGAGGAAGGTGACGGCGGTACGGACGGTGGCGTCGAGCCGTTCCCAGTCGAGATCGCCGGTCGTCATGTCGACAAAGGCACCCAGATTCACGGACCCCAGATTGCAGACCGCCGTCTCCCCGTCGTCCGTCACCTCCAGGATCTCCGTGCAGAGGTTGGAGGAGTGGACCGTGTGGCCGGGCAGGGCGGTCTGGTTGGCGGTGCGGTTGGCGGTGTCCTTGAAGGTCATCCAGCCGTTGCCGGTCTGCGCGAGGGTGCGCATCATGCGGCCGTACAGATCGCGGGCCGGGATGGTCTTCCTGGCGAGGCCGTCAGCCTCCGCCTTGCGGTACGCGGCGTCGAACTCCTCGCCCCACAGGTCGATCAGTTCGGGCACGTCGGAGGGGGAGAAGAGGGACCACAGGCCGTCCTCGTCGACCCGGCGCATGAACTCGTCCGGGATCCAGTGCGCGAGGTTCAGGTTGTGCGTACGCCGGGCGTCCTCACCGGTGTTGTCGCGCAGCTCCAGGAACTCCTCGATGTCGGAGTGCCAGGTCTCCAGGTAGACGGCTGCGGCACCCTTGCGCCGGCCGCCCTGGTTCACGGCGGCGACCGAGGCGTCCAGGGTTTTGAGGAACGGGACGATGCCGTTGGAGTGCCCGTTCGTGCCGCGGATCAGCGCACCGCGGGAACGGATCCGGGAGTACGCGATGCCGATGCCGCCCGCGTGCTTCGAGAGCCGGGCGACCTGGTGGTAGCGCTCGTAGATGGAGTCCAGCTCGTCCTTCGGGGAGTCGAGGAGGTAGCAGGACGACATCTGGGGGTGCCGTGTACCGGAGTTGAAGAGGGTGGGGGAGGAGGGCAGGTAGTCGAGGCGGCTCATCAGGCGGTAGAGCGCGGCGACTTCGTCGACGGAACGGGTGCTGTCGTCCTCGGCGAGCCCAGAGGCGACGCGCAACATGAAGTGCTGGGGCGTCTCGATGACCTTGCGGGTGATCGGGTGCCGGAGGAGGTACCGGCTGTGGAGCGTACGCAGTCCGAAGTAGCCGAAACGGTCGTCGGCTTGGGGGGCGATGAGCGAGTCGAGCCGCTCGGCGTGGATGCGTACGAACTCGGCGGTCCGGTCGGCGATGAGCCCTTCCCGGTGCCCCACCGAGACGGACTCGGTGAAGGACGTGACGCCTTGCGAGGCGGCCTCGGCGCGGATGCCGATGGTCAACAGGCGGGCGGCCAGCCGCGAGTAGGCGGGATCCTCGGAGATGAGGCCGGCCGCCGCCTCGGTGGCCAGCTCGCGCAACTCCGCCTCGTCCGCGTGCGCGGACCGGCCGCGCAACGCGGCGGCGGCGACCCGGCCGGGGTCGGTGTCGGGGAGGTCGGCGGTGAGGTCGGTCAGGGTCCGCAACAGCGCAGTTCCGGGACTGCCGGTCTCCAGGGCTGCTGAAACCGGATCGGCTGGCGCGATGGTCACGTGGGGCTCTCCCTCACTCGGTAAGGGGCCTGCGGGGAGAGGGGGTTCGGGGCACACGGGCGTACGCGCTCTGCGACAGCGGGACGCCGCGTCCACCGGCCCACTCCGCGAGGCCCGGACGTCATGGTCGCCCGGACCGGATTGGCCTGGGCACGCTGTCGGCAGGTCCTCGGACTGACGCTCGCGCACGGCCCATCCCAGGGACAGACATGCACAAGTACACCGTTGCGGGACAGTTCCGGATTCGCACCGGATTCCCCTGCGGCGACAGCGAGCATGAGCATACATCTTGTGTTGGGCTTGGGAAGCGCACACCACATGTTGTGTCGAGCGTCGGCTTTGGAGGGTGTCAGAGTGTCAGCTCATAGGTGAGCAGAGTGATGTCGTCGAGGTGCGGGATCGGGTTCCAGTCGCGTTCCGGAGTGCGGGTGAAGCCAACGCGTTCGTAGATGCGGTGGGCTGAGTGCATGGTGCGCTGGGTCGACAGGACGATGCGTACGCAGCCTTCGGTGGGCCGTGCGCGGTCGACGCAGGCGCGTACGAGCGCCTCTCCGACACCCCGGCCACGGGCCTCCGGGGCGACGGCGAGCATCCGTATCTCGGCCTCACCGGGTTCCGCGATGTCGGCCATCGGTCCGCCGGACGGTACGAAGGTCACGCCGCCCAGCACGCGGTCGTGCTCGACGGCGACCAGCACCTCGGCCGCGGCGGCCCGCTTGGCGACGTCCCGCAGCTCGCCCAGGTACTCGTCGCTCTCTCCGAAGTCGAGCAGGCCGTCCCCGAGATAGGCCTGTGCGGTGATCTCGCCGAGGGTCTCGTACTCCTCCGGGGTTGCCCGCCTGATCACCTGGTCTCCTTCGAGGATGCCCCGCCTTCAGGCGGGGGAGGAATCGAACTCCTGCGGAGTAGGGCAGGGGACGGGGTTTCGCCTCCAGGGCGAAAGACCGCCACGCGATCGGGTAGCCTGCCTGTCGTGCGTTGCGAGAGCCAAGCGCGCACACCGTGCCGATCGAGAACCAAGACGGCACTGCCGAGCTTTGCTCAACAAACCGGGCAGGTTCCGTCCCGGCTGGTGTTGAGGGAGTAAGACCTTTCAGGCCGCTGGTCTGTGGGGCTTCCTGAGCCAGAAATCCCCCTGCTTCAGCTGGGGGAGGGTTCAAGATGTCCATGTGGTGCAGTGTGCATCAGGGGTACGACAACGGCCTGTGGTTTTCCCCCGTACTGGATCTCAGTACGGGGATCTCAGCCCACCCCCGGCCACTGCGGCACCGTCGCCACGAAGTCCTTCACGAAGTCGCGAGGCCCCGGCCCCAGGGCCACGCGGCCCGTGAGGGCCGTACGGGCCGTGAGGACAGGGGAGTCGGCGTAGTAGACGCGCTGTGCGGACGAGGGGATGAACACGGTCTTGCCGCGGGTCAGTTCGCTCGCGGACTCGACGATGACGGCGCCCTCCGCGGCGGTGATGAACGACTCGTCCGCGCACACCCCCACCGCGAGCGGATCGTGCAACGGGCAGGCGTCGCCCCCGCCGTGGCGGCGGTACGCGTCCATGTACACCCGTAGCAGCCGGACGGCGAGCGCCGTGCCCGTGCCCGCCGCCTCCAGGACGGCCAGGTCGGCGGAACCGAGCAGGCAGCGGTGCGAGGCGTCCAAGTCGACCATCGTGAACGGGATCCCGGAGGAGACGACCACCTCGGCGGCGTCCGGGTCGGCCCAGATGTTGAACTCGGCGACCGGCGTGATGTTCCCGGGCACCTGCGCGGCACCGCCCATGAACACGAACTTCTTGACGCGGTGGGCGAACGCCGGGTCCTCCAGGAGCGCGATCGCCACGTTGGTGAGCGGGCCCGTGGCGCACACGGTGAGCTCTCCCTCGTACTCGCGGGAGAGCCGGAGCAGGGCCTGCGCGGAGGATTCCGGCAGGTGGGCGGCCGTGGAGTCGGGCAGTGTCTCGTTGCCGAGGCCCGCCTTGCCGTGGAAGGCGGACGCGGACGTGTACGGGAGGCGGGTCAGGGGGCGGCCCGCGCCCCGGTGGACCGGTATGTCGGCGTCGATGCGCATTGCTCGGGCCAGGGCCCGGGCGTTGAGGTAGGTCTGCTCGGCGGGGAGGTTGCCGCCCACGGAGGTGTAGGCCTTCAGGTCCCACAGCCCTGTACCGAGCAGGTACTGCAGAGCCAGGGCGTCGTCGATGCCGGGGTCACTGTCGAGGACGATCGGTGAGCGAAGGGTCACAGCGGCCAGCGTAGCCGTGACCAGCTGGGCCGCCAGGGGGTGGCGAACTCCCCCTGGCGGCCCCGGCGCCTAGTGCCCGGCCCCAGCCGTAGCCGGAGGCAGCTCCACCTGCACTCCCTCATCCCCCGCGTCCGCCGTGTAGTCCCCCGGAGACGTCTCGTCGATGCCGTCCGGCGCCTTCGCCGCCTTCAGCACGAAGGTCAGCACCACCGTCACCACCACGTTCAGCACGAACGCCGTCAGACCGATGTAGCCCATCTCCCCGAGCCCCGGAATCTCCGCGTTGGAGCCGCCGAAGTGCTTCTGGGTCGGCGAGGCGACCCCGTACGCGGCCACCGTCCCGTACACCATGCCGACCGCCCAGCCCGCGAGCAGTGCCCAGCGGTGGAACCATCGGGTGAACAGGCCGCCGACCAGGGCCGGGAAGGTCTGCAGGATCCAGATGCCGCCCAGGAGCTGGAAGTTGATCGCGACCGTCTTGTCCATGGTCAGGACGAAGGCCAGCGCGCCCACCTTCACCAGCAGCGAGACCAGCTTGGAGACCTTGGTCTCCTGGGCCGGAGTCGCATCGGGCTTGATGAAGTCCTTGTAGATGTTGCGGGTGAAGAGGTTCGCCGCCGCGATGGACATGATGGCCGCGGGGACGAGGGCACCGATGCCGATCGCCGCGAAGGCCACGCCCGCGAACCAGTCGGGGAACATGTTCTCGAACAGCTGCGGGATCGCCAACTGGCCGTTGTCGACGGTGACTCCGGCCGCGATGGCCATGAAGCCGAGCAGCGCCAGCATGCCGAGCATGAGGGAGTACAGCGGCAGGATCGTCGTGTTGCGGCGGATCACCTCGCGGCTGCGCGAGGACAGCGTCGCCGTGATCGAGTGGGGGTACATGAAGAGCGCCAGCGCCGAGCCGAATGCCAGGGTGGCGTACGTCCATTGGCCCGCCGGAGCCGGGATCAGTCCGCCCGCGCCGGCCTCCGTGTACTTCTTGTCCGCCGCGGCGAAGATCTCGTCGAACCCGCCCAGCTTGATCGGGATGTAGATGATGGCCACCGCGATCACGATGTAGATCAGGGTGTCCTTCACGAACGCGATCAGCGCGGGGGCGCGAAGTCCCGACGAGTACGTGTACGCGGCCAGCACGCCGAAGGCGATGAGCAGCGGCAGGTCCTTGATGAACCAGTTCGTGTTCTCGCCGCCGCCGACGCCCATCACGTCAAGGACCGCCTGGATGCCGACCAGTTGGAGCGCGATGTACGGCATCGTGGCGAGGATGCCGGTCACGGCCACCGCCAGCGACAGGCTCTTCGAGCCGAACCGTCCGCGTACGAAGTCCGAGGTCGTCACGTAGCCGTGCTTGTGCGACACCGACCAGAGCCGCGGCAGGAAGGTGAAGATCAGGGGGTAGATGAGGATCGTGTAGGGCACGGCGAAGAAGCCGGCCGCGCCCGCCGCGTAGATCGCCGCCGGGACCGCCACGAAGGTGTACGCCGTGTAGAGGTCGCCGCCGAGCAGGAACCAGGTGACCCAGGTGCCGAACGACCGCCCGCCCAGGCCCCATTCGTCGAGGCTGTTCTCGTTCTCGGCTCTGCGCCAGCGCGAGGCCAGGAAGCCCATGACCGTGACGGCCAGGAAGAAGAAGATGAAGACGGCGAGTGCGACGCCGTTCACGCCGTCGTTCATGCCGACGCACCCCCGCCCTGGGAGTCCTGGGACCGGTCGGCCTTGCGGGCGCGCTGGTCACGCTGCCACAGCTGGTACGCGATCATCGTGAGCGCCGTGGAGATGAGCACCCACAGCATCTGGTACCAGTAGAAGAACGGGATGCCGATGAAGGCCGGGTCGACCTTCGCGTAGGAGCCCACCCAGAGCATCGCCACGAACGGCGCGAACAGGCAGAGGGCGATCACCACGCGGACCGGCGTCACCACCGGTGGTTTCACTTCAGACGCTCTTGGCGCCTCGGATGTTTCTGACATACGGCGACTCCGTCCCCTCACTGATCACCTGTTGCAACGCGCAGGAAATCTAAGGGACAGTTCCGCCTTATGGAACCCCCGTCCGGAATACGGAAGTAAATGTGCGCATTCCGTGGCGACCGTGTGTGATCAGCAGCAGCGGAACCCCTGCCGGGAATCCGACTCCTGACGCTCCGTACGCTCCCGCTCGAACTCGCGGCGGGACGGTACGAGCGCGTCCGGATGTGCCGTACGGACATGGGTGACGTAACGGTCGTACGCGGACTCGTCGGTCAACTCGCGTACGTACCACCGCACGGACCTAAGAACCCGGAGCAGCCCCGACAGCATCGCGCTCCTCCTCCTTCTCCTGCCGGGTCGGGATCAGCCCGGCCGGGGCGACGATCTTCGACTCCACGTACGGTGCCTCGCTGAGCGTGGACAGCGCGGGGCGGCGTACATGCCTGACGCATACCCTGGCCGCGTCCACGATCACGACCACGATGAGCAGTGCGAGGACCGCCGAAAGGACGCCGTCCACCGTGGAGTTGGTGACGACGGTACGCATGTCGTCCATGTTCTGGGCGGGCGCGAGCACCTCACCCCGGTCGATGGCGTCCTGGTACACCGAGCGCTGCTTGAAGAAGCCGACGCGGGGATCGCTGGAGAACACCTTCTGCCAGCTTGCCGTCAGCGTCACCGTGGCGTCCCAGGCGAGCGGAATCCCGGTGACCCAGGCCCACTTGAGGCGCCCGGACTTCACCAGCAGCGTCGTACAGACGGCCAGTGCGACCGCCGCGAGCAGCTGGTTGGAGATGCCGAAGATCGGGAACAGCTGGTTGATGCCGCCGAGCGGTTCATGGACGCCCACCCACAGGAAGTAGCCCCACAGAGCGCAGACGATGGCGCTGGTGATGACGAGCCCGGGCTTCCAGCTCACGTTCTTGAAGGGCTTGTAGATGTTTCCCAGCGTGTCCTGGAGCATGAAGCGGCCCACGCGGGTGCCCGCGTCGAGCGCGGTCAGGATGAACAGTGCCTCGAACATGATCGCGAAGTGGTACCAGAACGCGCGCAGACTGTCCCCGGTGATCTGGGAGAAGATGTCCGAGATGCCGATCGCGAGCGTGGGAGCGCCGCCGGTCCGCGACAGCAGGGACGCCTCCTCGACCTTCTGTGCCGCCGCCGCCAGGTCCGCGGAGGATATCTGGTAGCCCCAACTCCCCACCACCTGCGAGGCGTTCTGGACCGTGTCGCCGATGACGCCCGCCGGCGCGTTCATCGCGAAGTACAGGCCAGGGTCGATGATCGACGCCGCGATCAGCGCCATGACCGCGACCGACGACTCCATGAGCATGGAGCCGTACCCGATCATCCGGACCTGCGTCTCCTTCTGGATCATCTTCGGCGTCGTACCGGACGAGATCAGTGAATGGAAGCCGGACAGCGCCCCGCAGGCGATGGTGATGAAGACGAACGGGAAGAGCGAGCCCGCGAAGACCGGGCCGTCACCGCGGGAGGCGAAGTCCGTGACCGCGTCCATCTTCAGCGTCGGCAGGGCGATCACGACGCCGAGCGCGAGCAGGAAGATGGTGCCGATCTTCATGAACGTGGAGAGGTAGTCGCGCGGCGCCAGCAGCATCCACACGGGCAGGATCGAGGCGATGAAGCCGTACGCCACCAGCCAGATCACCAGCGTCGAGGGCGCCAGCGTGAAGGTGTCGGCCCACGACGACTCCGCGACCCACCGCCCGGAGACCAGCGCGAGCAGCAGCAGCGCGATGCCGATCAGCGAGACCTCGGTGACCCGTCCTGGCCTCAGGACCCGCAGGTAGAAGCCCATCAGTAGGGCGATCGGGATCGTCATCGCGATGGAGAAGGTGCCCCAGGGCGACTCGGCGAGGGCGTTGACGATGACCAGCGCCAGCACACCGAGCAGGATGATCATGATGGCGAAGGCGGCGAGCAGGGCCGCGGCCCCGCCGAACGGCCCGATCTCCTCGCGCGCCATCTGCCCGAGCGACCTGCCGTCGCGGCGCGTCGAGAAGAACAGCACCACCATGTCCTGTACGGCGCCCGCGAAGATCACGCCGGCGATGATCCAGATGGTGCCCGGCAAGTACCCCATCTGCGCGGCCAGTACGGGCCCCACCAGCGGTCCCGCGCCCGCGATCGCCGCGAAGTGGTGGCCGAGCAGCACGCGCCGGTCGGTCGGATGGAAGTCGATGCCGTTGTTGAGCCGCTCGGCGGGCGTGGCCCGGGTCTTGTCGACCTTGAGGACCTTGTTCGCGATGAACTTCGCGTAGAAGCGATAGGCGATGGCGTACGAGCCGAGAGCCGCCGCCACCATCCAGGCGGCCGACACCTCCTCGCCGCGCGAGAGTGCCAGTACGGCCCAGCCCGCCGCGCCCACCAGCGCGACGAGGGTCCAGATGACGATGGATCGAGTGTTCGCAGTGCGCACCGGGTCGTCCTCCCGTCCATGCGATGACGGGGAGGACCGTAAAGCAGGTGAGGGGACAGCGCCACACCGCGTGCACCAGTAGTTTTGCGCTATACGAACTGGCGTGCCCCACAGGGACTTTGAGGGACCTACTCCTGAGGCCGCTTCAGCCGCGCCACGAACTTGTACCGATCCCCCCGGTACACCGACCGCACCCACTCCACCGGCTGCCCGTCCTTGTCCAGCGAGTGCCGCGACAGCATCAGCATGGGCAGGCCCACGTCCGTGCCGAGCAGGCCGGCCTCGCGCGGGGTGGCCAGGGAGGTCTCGATGGTCTCCTCGGCCTCGGCGAGACGGACGTCGTACACCTCGGCCAACGCCGTATACAGAGACGTGTACTTGACGAGGGACCTGCGCAGCGCGGGGAAGCGCTTCGCGGACAGATGCGTCGTCTCGATCGCCATCGGCTCGCCATTGGCCATGCGCAGCCGCTCGATGCGCAGCACACGGCCGCCCGCCGAGATGTCGAGGAGCTCGGCAAGGGTGTCGTCTGCCGTGATGTAGCCGATGTCCAGGAGCTGCGAGGTGGGTTCAAGGCCCTGGGCCCTCATGTCCTCGGTGTACGAGGTGAGTTGGAGCGCCTGCGAGACCTTCGGCTTGGCGACGAAGGTGCCCTTGCCCTGGATGCGTTCGAGCCGCCCCTCGACGACGAGTTCCTGGAGGGCCTGGCGGACGGTGGTGCGCGAGGTGTCGAACTCGGCGGCCAGGGTGCGCTCGGGGGGTACGGACGTTCCGGGCGGCAGCGTCTCCGTCATGTCGAGCAGGTGCTTCTTGAGGCGGTAGTACTTGGGCACACGCGCGGTACGGATGGGGGACCCACCCTCGTTCTCCGCACTGCTGACGTCGGTGCTCATGCTCTGCCTTCCCGGCTCCTGGTGCCGATGCGGCCGACGTGCGCGTCGGCACGGCTCACATCGTGGCACGGCCTGTCGTGCGAGTGTCCCTCGTACGCTCCGTGATCTCCCCTGTATATCTTTCGCTGTTCCCTCTGGTCTAGTCCACCACCTTGAAGTGGTCCACCCGGTTCCAGTGAACTCACCTGCTCTTTTTGCCACTTTCCTGCTTAAAGGTTCTTGAATATGTAGTTCTCATAACGGACGTCCGGACGGCCCTGCTCTCCATTGACACCCTCCTAGGTCTAGGCCAATCTTCCGCTACTGGTCTACACCACTGGTGGCCAGGCGAGGAGGGGTGACATGAAGCGCAAGCTCATCGCGGCCGTCGGTGTCGCGGGCATGATGGTCTCCATCGCGGCGTGCGGAGGCGGCGGCAGCGAGGCAGCCGAGGATCCCAAGGACCGCAAGGGCGAGTTGACGGTCTGGCTGATGGTGGACGCTCAGACGAGCTGGCCGGAGCTGGTCAAGCAGGCCAATGCCGAGTTCAGCGAGAAGTACCCGGGCGTCAAGGTCAACGTCCAGTACCAGCAGTGGGGCGACAAGACCAAGAAGCTCGACGCCGCCCTGTCCGGCGACAAGTTCCCCGACGTGGTCGAGCTCGGCAACACCGAGACCATGACGTACATCCTCAACGGGGCCCTCGGCGAGATCGACGAGAAGAAGTACGACAACTCCGACACCTGGATCGACGGCCTGAAGGACACCTGCTCCTACGAGGGCAAGATGTACTGCGTGCCCTACTACGCCGGTGCGCGTGTGGCCATCTACAACAAGGACATGTTCAAGGCCGCCACCGGCAAGGACACCATCCCCGAGACCGAGGCCGATCTGACCGAGGCGCTCGGGCAGATCGAGGCCGAGTACGGCAAGAAGGACAAGGCGTTCTCCCCGCTCTACCTGCCGGGACGCTACTGGTACGCCGCCATGTCGTACGTCGCCGCCTACGGCGGCCAGATCGCCGAGTACGACGAGGGCAGCAAGAAGTGGAAGGCCACGCTCTCCTCGCCCGAGGCGCAGCAGGGCATCCAGCACTACGTCGACCTGGTCAAGAAGTACAACAACGGCGACCAGACCAAGGACGAGCAGGACCACGCCAACGTCATGGCCAACCAGAAGACGGCCCTGATCTACGGCAACGGCTGGGAGTCCGGCAGCGTCATCGACCCGGCGGCCAACGGTAACCCCAAGCTGAAGGACAAGATCGTCACCGCCGGCATGCCCGGCCCGAACGGCAAGGCGCTGCCCAGCTTCATCGGCGGCTCCGACCTGGCCACCGTCTCCAAGTCCGAGAACCAGGACCTCGCACAGGACTGGATCTCGATCTTCACCAGCGAGAAGTCGGAGGCCGCGCTCGCCGAGAAGGACATCCTGCCGAACAACACCAAGCAGCTGGAGCCGCTGAAGACGAAGCCGGAGACGGCTCCGATCGCGAACGCTGTGCCGGACGCCTGGTTCACGCCCATCGCGCCGGGCTGGGCCGCGGTCGAGAAGAAGGAAACGCTCGAGCTGATGCTGCTCGACATCCTCAAGGGCACGTCGGTCGAGGAGGCCACCAAGGCCGCCGACGCGGAGATCGACGAGCTGATCAACGAGGCCTCCTGACGCCTTGATCCGTCGGGGACGGCGGGCCAACCCCCTGGGCCCGCTGTCCCCGCACCCCGGTTACCGGTTCGAACGGAAGGCCAGCACAGTGAGTGCCGCCGAAACGAAAGCACCCGCCCCTCCGGTGTCCGTCCCGCCGCCGCCCGCGCACCACGACACCCCGCGGGCGGCGGCCGGGAGAGCGCCGAGGAGGCGAGTGGGCGCCTATCTGCCGTACGCCCTGATAGCCCCGACCGTCGTGGCGATCGCCGCGGTGTTCGTCTGGCCGCTCGTCAAGACGGTGATCATGTCCTTCCAGGACGTGGGCCGCCGGGAGCTCTGGACGGGCCAGGCTGCCGAGTGGGTCGGCTTCGAGCAGTTCACCAACATCCTCGGCGACGGCGAGTTCTGGGACGTCGTGTGGCGCACGGTGCTGTTCATGGTCGCCTGCGTCGTCGCCACCATGGGCGTCGGGCTGCTCCTCGCCCAGGCCATGCAGCGCATGAGCACATGGATCCGGCTGGCCCTGACCGCGGCGCTGGTCGCCGCCTGGGCCATGCCGCTGCTCGTGGCGACGTCGATCTTCCGCTGGTTCGCCGACTCCGACTACGGCGTCGTGAACATGGCGCTGACGAAGTATCTGGGGCTGGACTTCCGCGGCCACAACTGGTGGCTCGACCCCAAGCAGGGCTTCCTGATCATCGCCGCCGTCGTCATCTGGGGCGCCATCCCGTTCGTCACCATCACCCTCTACGCCGCCCTCACCCAGGTACCCAGGGAACTGGAGGAGGCGGCGGCGCTGGACGGCGCGGGCGCGTTCGGCGTGTTCCGCTACGTCACCTGGCCCGTCATCAAGCCGGTTTTCCAGATGGTCGCCACGCTCTCGGTGATCTGGGACTTCAACGTCTTCGGCCAGGTCTTCCTGATGCGCGGCAACGAACCGGAACCCGAGTACAGCCTCCTGGGCATCTACTCGTTCGAGAAAGCCTTCGAGTCCAACTCCTTCAGCCAGGGCGCGGCCATCTCGCTCATCACGGTGCTGCTGCTCTCCGGTGTGGCCGTGTACTACCTGCGCCAACTGCTCAAGATCGGAGAGGTCGAGTGAGCGCCACGACGTCCACGCGCCCAGGGCGGCTTGCCCGCCCGGGATCGCCCGCCCGCCCAGGGTCCCGCCCCGCATCGCGTCCGGACCGCAAGAAGAAGAGCCGGCACGTCTACAACCTCGTCGGCCTCGTCGCCCTGATCGTGATGGCCTTCCCGGTCTACTGGCTGGTGGTCAGCGCGCTGCGGCCCAACCACGAGATCCGCAGCTACGACCAGACGCTGTGGCCGTCCTCGGTCTCCTTCGACAACTTCAAGCGGGCGATCGACGCTCCGAACTTCGGCTCGGCGATCCAGTCGAGCCTGATCATCTGCGTCACCGCCGTGGTCGGGGCGATGGTGCTGTCGACGATCGCCGCCTTCGCGATCGGACGGTTCCACTTCACCGGCCGCAAGGCGTTCATGATCACCCTTCTGGTGATCCAGCTGCTGCCGCCGACCGCGATGCTCATCCCCATCTACATCCAGCTCAACGGCCTGGGCGCGCTCAACGAGTACTGGGGCGTCATCGTCATCTACCTGGTCTCCGCGCTGCCCTTCGCCACCTGGATGATCCGCGGCTTCGTGATCAACATCCCCAAGGAACTGGAGGAGTCGGCGATGGTCGACGGCTGTAGCCGGATGGGCGCCTTCTGGCGCGTCATCTTCCCCCTGCTCGCTCCGGGCCTCGCCGCGGCCTCGATCTTCTCGCTCATCAACGCGTGGAACGAGTACCTGCTCGCCTACGTGGTGCTCCAGGACAACGACAAGTACACCCTGAACGTGTGGCTGATGAACTTCACCACGTCCCGAGGCGTCGACTACGGCGCGCTGATGGCCGCCTCGACACTCATCGCCCTCCCGGTTGTCGTCTTCTTCATGCTCGTTCAGAAGAAGATGGCCTCGGGCCTCACCTCCGGCGCCGTGAAGGGATAACGCCACCGATGACGACACTCACCGATGGAACCTCCACCCTGACCCGCGATGCCCTCGCCGTCCTGCAGCCCGGCTTCACCGGGACCTCGGCTCCCTCCTGGCTGCTGCGGCGGCTGGGAGAGGGCCTGGCCTCGGTCGGCCTCTTCGGCCGGAACATCGCCTCGCCCGCGCAACTCTCCGTCCTGACCGCCCAGTTGCGCGCCGAGCGCGACGACGTCCTGGTCGCCATCGACGAGGAGGGCGGCGACGTCACGCGCCTGGAGGTGCGTACGGGATCGTCGTTCCCGGGCAACCACGCGCTGGGCGCGGTGGACGACGTCGCATTGACCCGGGAGGTCGCTGCCGAACTCGGCCGCCGCCTGGCCGCCTGTGGCGTCAACCTCAACTGGGCCCCCTCCGCCGACATCAACTCCAACCCCGGCAACCCGGTCATCGGCGTACGCTCCTTCGGCGCCGACGCGTCCCTGGTGGCCCGGCACACGGCCGCGTACGTATCGGGACTTCAGTCCGCGGGCGTGGCGGCCTGCACGAAGCACTTCCCGGGCCACGGCGACACCGCGGTCGACTCGCACCACGCGCTGCCACGCATCGACGCGGAGCTGTCGGTCCTGCACTCCAGGGAGCTGACCCCGTTCCGCGCGGCCATCGAGGCGGGCGCACGCGCGGTGATGAGCGCCCACATCCTGGTCCCGTCCCTGGACCCGACGCATCCCGCGACCCTCTCCCACCGCATCCTCACGGGCCTGCTCCGCAAGGAATTGGGCTACGACGGCCTCATCGTCACCGACGGCATGGAAATGCAGGCCATCTCCGCCACATACGGCATCGAACGGGGCAGCGTCCTCGCGATCGCCGCGGGCGCGGACGCCATCTGCGTGGGCGGAGGGCTCGCGGACGACGCGACGGTACTGCGCCTCAGGGACGCACTGGTCTCAGCGGTACGCGCGGGCGAACTGCCGGAGGAACGCCTGGCGGACGCGGCGGGGCGAGTACGGGAGCTGGCGGCCTGGACGGCTTCGGTGCCGGAGGCCGTTTCGGCCGGGCACTCCGGGAAGGCGCCCCGTGT
Organism: Streptomyces pseudoechinosporeus; assembly: GCF_054783935.1. Classification (NCBI taxonomy): domain Bacteria; kingdom Bacillati; phylum Actinomycetota; class Actinomycetes; order Kitasatosporales; family Streptomycetaceae; genus Streptomyces; species Streptomyces pseudoechinosporeus. Next base: position 70,584 of record NZ_BAAGPS010000078.1, on the reverse strand, counting down.
CGACGTGGGCCTGGTCGCGGCGCGGCGTGCGCTGACCGTGACACGTGCGGAGCACTTCGTGCCGCTCGCCGAGGCGCCGTACGTCGCCGCCTTCACGCCCGTCGCCAATATCGCCGTCGGTGATGAGACGCCGTGGGGAGTCGCCGCCGAGCTTCGGCGGATGCTGCCGGGCACGGAGACGGGGCGTTTCGCGGGGGAGCGGGCCGGGGCCGAGGTGCTCGCGGCCGCGGAGGGCCGGCGGATCGTCGCCGTGGTGCGTGACGTCCACCGCCACGCCTGGATGGCCGACGCCCTGGACACCCTCCTCGCCGCCCGACCCGACACGATCGTGGTCGAGATGGGCGTACCCCAGTCCCCGCCGCGGGGCGCGCTGCACATCGCCACGCACGGGGCGGCCCGTGTCTGCGGTCTGGCAGCGGCGGAGGTCATCGCCGGGACGTGAGCCGACGGCCACGCTCCCCCGAGCGAGGCGAGCGACAAGCGAGGTGCCGGGTCCTGCACTCCAGGGACCCGGCACCTTCGTACGCTCGGAGGCGAACCCTAAATACCCTGCCAGTCCGGCTTGTTGGCGTACGTGTGCCGGAAGTAGTCGGCGTGCTTCAGCTCGGACGCCGCCGCCTCGTCCACGACGACCGTGGCATGCGGATGCAGCTGGAGCGCCGAGGCGGGACACACCGCGGCCACGGGCCCCTCGACCGTCGCCGCGACGGCATCCGCCTTGCCCTCACCCGTGGCGAGCAGCACCAGATGCCGCGCCTCCAGAATCGTCCCGATCCCCTGAGTGATGACGTGATGCGGAACCTGCTTGATGTCCCCGTCGAAAAACCGGGCGTTGTCGACCCTGGTCTGCTCGGTCAGCGTCTTGATCCGCGTACGCGAGGCGAGTGACGAGCAGGGCTCGTTGAACCCGATGTGCCCGTCGGTCCCTATGCCGAGCAACTGGAGATCGACCCCGCCGGCCTCCGCGAGCGTCTTGTCGTACGCCTCGCACGCCGCCTGCACATCCGAAGCCGTCCCGTCCGGGCCCATGAACGCCCCGGCTGCCAGCCCCAGCGGCTCCAGCACCTGACGCCGCAGTACGGAACGGTACGACTCGGGATGCTCGGCCGGCAGCCCCACGTACTCGTCGAGCTGTGCGATCCGGGCCCGCGAGACATCCACGGTCCCGGCACTCACCTTCGCCGCCAACGCCTCATAAACGGGCAGCGGAGTCGAGCCGGTCGCCACACCGAGCAGGGCGTCGGGCTTACGCCGGAGCAGCGCCGCCATGGCCTCGGCGATGAGCTCGCCACCTGCCGCGGCGTCCGGAACGATGACAACTTCCACGCTGGGCCTGCCGTTCTGAAGGAGGGGACTCAACGAACTCAACGACATCTGTGGTTTAGACCAATCTAGCAGAACCGCAATCTGCTCCCGCTCCTGAACCGTCCGGGGTTAGGGTGCGTGGTGGATACTGAGCGCGAGGTTGTTGGATAAAGAGACAACAACAAACATCCATCAACGCATGGACAGGGCGGAGTGGTCTAGTCCACAATTGCGGAGACAAAGCTTGAAAGCGCAACGGAACGATCAAGCAGTCTGACCGACCAAGCCTCCGTCTTCCCCGCACAGGAAGGCGGACCGAGGAACCGGGGCTCTCTGCCCTGACTGCGCCGGCTCCTCATCCTTCGGCCGACCGGGACCGCACACCCCACGGCCGTTGCTGCTCCGGGCTGCGGTGCCGGGAGGGTTGAGGGTCCCTCTCAGGCGCCGCGGCCCGCGGGTGTTTCCGGGGGCGTGCGGCCGGCTGATTTCGGGTCTTGTCGTACACGACGGGTACGCTCGCACTCGTGCCCTCCATGAACGACCTCGTCCGCCAGCACACCGCCCTCGGTGACTCCGATCTCGAGTGGCTCCACCTGCTGGTCTCGGAGTGGCAGCTCCTCTCCGACCTCTCCTTCGCCGACCTCGTCCTGTGGGTCCCCACGCGCGACGGCACCCGCTATGTCTCGGTCGCCCAGATGCGCCCCAACACCGGCCCCACCTCGTACCAGGACGACATGGTCGGCCACCTCGTCCCCCGCGGCCGTCGCCCCATGCTGGACGCCGCCCTGGACGAGGGCCGGATCGTGCGCGAGGGCGACCCGGAGTGGCGCGAGGAGGTCCCCGTACGGGTCGAGTCCATCCCTGTAAGCAGGGAGGGCCGTGTCCTGGGCGTCATCGCCCGCAACACCAACCTGCTCACCGTGCGCACGCCCTCGCGGCTCGAACTGACCTATCTCCAGAGCGCGTCCGACCTCGCCCAGATGATCGCGGCGGGTTCCTTCCCGTTCCCGAACCAGCAGGTCGACATGGACGCCTCGCCCCGGGTGGGCGACGGCCTGATCCGGCTGGACGCGGACGGCCTCGTCCAGTACGCGTCGCCGAACGCGCTGTCCGCGTACCACCGCCTGGGCCTCGCCTCCGACCTCGTCGGCCACCACCTCGGCAGGACCACCGCCGAACTCGCCCCGTCCCGCGGCCCGGTGGACGAGGCCCTGGCCAAGGTCGCCAGCGGCTGGGCGCCCCGTGAGTTCGAGATCGAGAGCGACGACGGCGTGATCCAGCTCCGCGCGATCCCGCTCAAACCCAAGGGCACGCGGGTCGGTTCACTCGTACTCCTGCGGGATGTCACCGAACTCCGGCGCCGCGAGCGCGAGTTGATCACGAAGGACGCGACCATCCGGGAGATCCACCACCGGGTGAAGAACAACCTCCAGACGGTCGCGGCCCTGCTGCGGCTCCAGGCCCGCCGTATCGACTCCGACACGGGCCGCGAAGCCCTCGAAGAGGCCGTACGCCGCGTCGGATCGATCGCGATCGTGCATGAGACGCTCTCTCAGAACCTGGACGAGCGCGTCGAGTTCGACGAGATCGCCGACCGTGTACTCGCCATGGTGGCCGAGATCTCGCCGGGCAAGGTCACGGGCCGGCGCACCGGCCGCTTCGGCATCCTCGACGCCGAGGTCGCCACCCCGCTCTCCATGGTCCTCACGGAAATTCTGCAGAACGCGCTCGAGCATGGCTTCCGCGAGGGCGACCGCGGCACCGTCGAGGTCTCGGCGGTCCGCGGCGGCACCACCGCGGAGACCCGGCTCCTGGTCACCGTCCAGGACGACGGCATCGGCCTCCCACAGGGCTTCGACCCGCAGCGCTCGGGCAACCTCGGCCTGCAGATCGTACGGACCCTGGTGGAGGGCGAGTTGGGCGGTACGTTCGACATGGTTCCGGCACCCGAGCGCGGTACGCGGGTGATCCTGGACATCCCGGTGCGGGTGCGTAAGTAACGCACGCGGACGCAGAAGTCACACCAGTGGTCACACACAGCAATGAGCCCCGGATCACTGAGTGATCCGGGGCTAGTGCTCGTGTGCTATGCGCTTGCGCATCGGCGGGGTACTGCGCGCTGCGGCTCGGGGGCGGGAGAAGCGTACTCGCCGTACGCGCCGCCAAGCTCAGGCTGTTGCGGGGTGGGTTGTCAGGCGGAGGCCTGACGCGCCCGGTTGCGGGCGGCGCGGCGCTTCATAGCGCGGCGCTCGTCCTCGCTGAGACCACCCCAGACGCCGGAGTCCTGGCCGGACTCGAGCGCCCACTGCAGGCACTGCTCCATGACGGGGCAGCGGCGGCAGACGGCCTTGGCTTCCTCGATCTGCAGCAGCGCAGGACCGGTGTTGCCGATGGGGAAGAAGAGCTCGGGGTCTTCCTCGCGGCAAACGGCGTTGTGACGCCAGTCCATGGCTGCTACCTCTCCTTGGTATTACATACAGGTTGCTTGTGAATGTGAACGCTTTCACGAATCCCTCAACAAGTGAAGGGTCGACTACCAGACGGACTGGCGTCGTCCTTGATGTGAGGAGGGGTTCTGGCTCTCTGTGGGGCCGATTCTGCGGGCCGCCCCGAGCGCCACGTAGAGACTCGCAAACCTCAGCGGCGGATACAACCCCTTCTGGAAAGTTTTTTTTGATTCCTCGGTGTCGACTAGGTCACAGCCGTACTTCCATGGGGTGGATCCTGGCCTAAACGTTCGAGTGAAAGGACTTTAGCCCCTTCTGCTCACACAATCACACGCAGTGCACGGCGAACGCCTGTGAACGTCACGCTCGTACGCAGTCCCAGATGGTCGCCGTCCATCTGAAGGGGGAGTGGCACCTTCGAATGCAAGGTGAAGTCCGTCAGGTCGTGCAGGGAGAGGGCGTGCTTGCCATGGGGGCCCTTCTCGGGGGACGAAGTGAGCAACTGCGTGGCATATCGGGCGACCGCCGGCGTGGACATCCGGCGGAGACCCAGTACGTCCAGGCCAGTTTCGAACGAGGCTTTAGGTGACGCATACACCGGGCGATTGCCGAGATACGTCCACGGAGAGGTGTTACAGACGATGGACATCACCAGATCGGACACCGGGTCCTCACCGGCCCGCTCCAGGGTGATCATGCCGTGCCGGCGATGGGGCTCGTCCAGGAACTGGCGTACCGCCTGGCGCAGATAAAGAGCGTGCGTGGAGCGCTTGCCGCGCTCGCGCTGCTGCTCGACCCGGCCTATGACGCCCGCGTCGAAGCCGAAGCCCGCGCAGAAGGTGAACCAGCGGGACGGGACCGCCTCGTCCTCGGTGCCCGCGGTGCCGGCCGCGATACCGAGGCCGACCGTGCGTTCCCGGCCCTCGCGCAGCGCGTCGAGCAGGGCGCCGGTGGCCTCCACGGGCTCGTTGGGCAGTCCCAGGGCGCGGGCGAAGACGTTGGTGGAGCCGCCGGGGACCACGGCGAGGCGGGGCAGGCGGTCGGGGGCGGGGCCCTGGTGCAGCAGGCCGTTCACGACCTCGTTGACCGTGCCGTCGCCGCCGAGGGCCACGACCAGCTCGATGTCCTTGCTCTCCGCCGCCTGCCGGCCGAGGTCCTTGGCGTGCCCGCGGTACTCGGTGGTGACCGCCTCGAGTTTCATCTCGCTCGCCAGGGCGTGGATCAAGACGTCACGCGTGCGTGCGCTGGTGGTAGTAGCTGCCGGATTGACCACGAGAAGTGCACGCATGCGATGCAGCGTACCTACCTGGGTGTACTCGGCCCATACCGAGGTGGGATCGGGCGGACGGGGGAAAGCACCCTGGGGCTACGCTTCAGGGGTGAGCTCTGCGCAGACCCCCAGCCCGGACGCCCCCGAGACAGGCCCCCGCCCCGGACGGCTGACCGCCGCGGCGGCGCTGGCCGCCCTTGAGGGCCTCGCCCTGGTCGCGGCGGGTGTCTACATCCTGGTGATGGGGCTGGCCGGTGACCCGGACGACCGGCAGCAGGCCGTCACGGGCGGGATCACGCTGGTCGTGCTCGCGCTGCTGCCGCTGCTGGCCGCGCGCGGTCTGCTCAGGCAGCGCAGCTGGAGCCGGGGTCCCGCGATCATCACGCAGATCATGGCGCTGCCGGTGGCCTGGACGCTCCTCCAGGCCGACAGTCTGGCCATCCCGGGCGGCATCGCCCTGGCCGTCGTCGCGGTCGCGGCGCTGGTGCTCCTGCTGAACCCGGAGACGACCCGGGCCCTCGGGATCCGCGGACCCGGGAACGTGCAGGGCCAGAAGTAACCGGCGCATTCAGCCTCGTACGAGATCAGGCTCGTAACAGCCCTTACTGAGCGGACTTGCCGAAGTCCGGTGAGCCATCGCGCCCCTTCAGGGGCGCGGGGCTGTATCAATGTGCGGCTCCGCCGCGATGGGGGTCCCCCCGCTCGAGCGAAGCCGAGAGTGGGGGAGCGACCAGCCACGACGGATCCGCAGATGCCGACCTGCCCAACCAGCGGAGCGCTTGGCGCCTACTCCTCGACGAGCAGCTTCTCCCGCAGCTGGGCCAGTGTCCGGGCCAGGAGGCGCGAGACGTGCATCTGGGAGATGCCGACCTCCTGGGCGATCTGCGACTGGGTCATGTTGGCGAAGAAGCGCAGCAGCAGGATCCGCTTCTCGCGCGGCGGCAGATCCTCCAGGAGCGGCTTCAGGGACTCTCGGTACTCGACGCCCTCCAGGGCCTCGTCCTCGGAGCCCAGCGTGTCCGCGACTGCCGGGGACTCGTCGTCCGTGTCGGGAACGTCCAGGGAGAGCGTGGAGTACGCGTTGGCCGACTCCAGGCCCTCCAGGACCTCCTCCTCCGAGATGGCCAGCTTCTCGGCCAGCTCATGCACGGTGGGGGAGCGGCCGTGCTGCTGCGAGAGCTCCGCGGTGGCCGTGGTGAGCGACAGGCGCAGCTCCTGGAGCCGGCGCGGGACGCGCACCGCCCAGCCCTTGTCGCGGAAGTGCCGTTTGATCTCGCCGACGACCGTCGGCGTCGCGTATGTCGAGAACTCGACGCCGCGCTCCGGGTCGAAGCGGTCTACCGACTTGATCAGGCCGATGGTGGCGACCTGCGTGAGGTCGTCCAGCGGCTCGCCGCGGTTGCGGAAGCGGCGCGCGAGATGCTCGACGAGCGGGAGATGCATCCGGACCAGTTGGTTGCGCAGCTCCGCGTACTCCGGGCTGCCGTCCGGCAGCTTGCGCAGCTCGATGAACTTGGCCCGCGCCCCGCTGCGGTCCTGGTGGCCGTGCTGTACGACCGAGGCACCCTCGGTGCCGTTGCCCGAATGTCGCTCGTGCTGCTCGTGCTGCTCGCTCATAGTCCCGCCCGTCACCCGCAGCCGCCCTTCCGGGGGCGCTCCCCCAGACTCCGTCCCGGGAGATCCCCCTGGACCCCCGAGCAGAGGGGCCCCGGCCGCCGAGGAGTCGTCCTCCGGATGCGGCCGGGCCTGCTGCTCGGGGATGCCGTCGACACCCTCCGACGCCATGCGTCGGGGCCCGCTGGGGCTGCCGACGCCCTCAGCGGGAAGTTCCCTTGTGCCGCGCTCTTCGTCCCGCACCGGCCCGTCCCCGTTCCTCACGCCGGCCCGGGTCCCGCGCCGCGCTGTTTGTAGAGGCTGATCGAAACGGTCTTGTCGTCGGCGACCGAGGAGGACACCTTGCCCGCGAGGGCCGACAGCACGGTCCAGGCGAACGTGTCCCGCGAAGGGGCGTGGCCGTCGGTGGTCGGGGCCGAGACCGTCACCTCCAGCGAGTCGTCGATCAGGCGGAAGACACAGCTGAGCACCGAACCGGGCACGGCCTGCTGCAGCAGAATCGCGCACGCCTCGTCGACCGCGATGCGCAGGTCCTCGATCTCGTCGAGGGTGAAGTCCAAACGCGCCGCGAGGCCGGCCGTGGCCGTACGCAGCACCGACAGGTAGGCACCCGCAGCCGGCAGCCGGACTTCCACGAAGTCCTGGGTCGCGGGCTCGCCTGCGAACTGGGACACCCTCACCTCCAAGGTGGTACAAGCTCTATCGGGGGCCGAGGGTCGCCCCTCGGGGTAACGCGCTACTTGGTTCAGCGGTGACGCTATCGCGCTCTCAGCTTTTCTGTCCCCGGGACCCCAACCCGTTGTTGTCACTCATAGTAAACATAGTTATACGCACAGTGGCTAGGGGTCTGCGGGCCCAATTGGGAAGAGCGCGCGCCGGGTTGACGTACCCAGGCGTCAGACCGTCGAATCTTACGGATCCAGGGTCACACGATGACGTGATCGACGAAGCACCATCGCCAGCTCTCGCCGGGCTCTAGTGAGCGCATCATCGGATGTCCCGTCTCCTTGTGGTGCTCTGTCGCGTGCCGCATCGGCGATGTGTCGCAGCAGCCTACGTGACCGCAGTCCAGGCACAGCCGGAGCTGCACCGGGTGCGTGCCCGCGGCACGGCACTCGAGGCAGGTCTCGCTCAGCGGTCCGGGTTCCGGACGCGGCAGCGAGGCGGTGTGCGTGCACTGTTTCATGATGGCCAGGTTACGACGGGCGCGGTGAAAACATTTCAAGAACGAAGGCGGGCCGGAACCGATGCATGTGATGCCCCTGCTTCTGCTGATCGCGGGCTGCGCCGCGATCGCCGGCGTGGCCCGCCGCACCCCGGTCCCGCCGCCCCTGCTGCTCGTCACGGTGGGCCTGGCCGTCTCGTACGTCCCAGGGGTGCCCGAGTACGCCCTCGACCCCGAAGTGGTGCTGCCGCTGCTGCTGCCCCCGCTGCTGTACACGGCGGCCACGGACAGCTCGTATCTCGATCTGAGGGCGTCCATACGGCCCGTGGCGCTGCTGTCGGTGGGGTACGTGCTGTTCGCGACGCTCGTCGTCGGCTGGGCCGCGTATCTGATCGTGCCGGACCTGCCGCTCACCGCGGCCCTGGTGCTCGGCGCGGTGGTGGCGCCGCCGGACGCGGTGGCGGCGACGGCGGTCGCCCGCCGGGTCGGGCTGCCCTCGCGGCTCACCACGATCCTGCAGGGCGAGTCCCTGGTGAACGACGCGACTGCGATCACCGCTTTCAAGGTGGCGCTCGCCGCCGCCGTAGGGGAGGGCGCGACCTGGGCGGGCGGCATCGGCGAGTTCCTGATCGCGGCGGTCGGCGGCATCGGGATCGGGCTCCTGCTGATGGTGCCGATCCACTGGCTGCGTACGCACCTGAAGGAGGCGCTGCTGCAGAACACCCTCTCCTTGCTGATCCCCTTCTTCGCGTACGCGGTCGCCGAGCAGGTGCACGCCTCCGGAGTGCTCGCCGTGGTCGTCGTCGCCCTCTATCTCGGGCACCGCTCCTGGCAGGTCGATTTCGCCACCCGGCTCCAGGAGGAGGCGGTGTGGAAGATGGTCGCGTTCATCCTGGAATCGGCGGTCTTCGCGCTGATCGGCCTGCAACTGCCCGTCGTCCTGAGGGGGCTCGGGGAGTACGAGGGAGTCAGTGCCGTCTGGTATGCGGTGGCCCTCTTCCTGGTGGTCGTCGCCGCCCGCTTCATGTGGGTGTATCCCGCGACGTTCCTGCCGCGCATGCTGTCCCCGCGGATCCGGGAGCGGGAGGAGAACCCCACCTGGAAGGGGCCGTTCATCGTCGGCTGGGCCGGGATGCGGGGTGTCGTCTCGCTCGCCATCGCGTTCTCGGTCCCGCTGACGATGCACGGCGGCGAGGACTTTCCCGGACGCAACCTCATCCTGTTCCTGACCTTCACGACGGTCATCGGGACGCTGGTCGTGCAGGGGCTGTCGCTGCCCCCGCTGATCAGGATGCTGAAGCTGCCCGGGCGCGACGCACAGGCGGAGACACTCGCGGAGGCGAACGCCCAGGCGCAGGCGTCCCGGGCCGCCGAGCGGCACCTGGACGAGCTCCTCGAGGACGAGCGCAACGCCCTGCCGCCCCCGCTCGCCGAGCGCCTCCGCTCGGTTCTGGAGCGGCGCCGCAACGCCGTGTGGGAGCGGCTCGGCTCGGTGAACCCCGTGACCGGGGAGACCGTGGACGACACATACCGCCGCCTGTCGCGCGAGATGATCGGCGCCGAGCGGGAGGTGTTCGTGAAGCTGCGCGACGGTCGTTTCATCGACGACGAGATGCTGCGGACGTTGCTGCGGCGGCTGGACCTCGAAGAGGCGGCTGCCTACCGGGAGTCGGCGACCTGAGGGGGCTCTCGGGTGCCGGTCAGCGGATGCCTTCCGCGCGCAGCCGGGCCGCCAGGCGCCGGGCGTGCTCCTGGAGGACCGTGGCGACCTTGGCCGTCGCCTCGGTGGTTTCGGCGTCGGCGATGGGCATGGAGCAGCTGATCGCGTCGGTGGCCGGGATGCGGTAGGGGACGGTGACGCTGACGCAGCCGATGCCCCGGGTGTTCTGCTCGTGTTCGACGGCGTACCCGCGCTCCCGGGTCTCCCGCAGTTCGCGGGCGAGGGTGTCCCGGTCGGTGACCGTGCGTTCGGTGAGGGCGGTGAGGGGGCCCGACGGCAGCAGGGCGTCCGCCTCGGCCGCCGTCAGTTCGGCGAGCAGGGCCTTGCCGAGGGCTGTGGCGTACGCGGGGAGGCGGCGGCCCACGCGTGAAGTGGCCCGGTGCGGTTCGGTGGTCTCGCGGGTCGCGAGGTAGAGGACGTGGGAGCCGTCCAGCCGGGCGTAGTGCACGGTGTAGCCGGTGTCCTCGCGGATCTCCTCCAGGGTGTGGACGGCGTACGGCAACGCCTGGTCGGCATCGAGGTACGAGGTGCCGACGAGCAGCGCCCTGCTGGCCAGCCGGACCGACGTACCGTCGGCGGACGGCTCGACCCAGTGCATCGCGATCATCGTGTGCAGCAGCTGGTGCAGGCTGGAGCGCGGAAAGCCGGTGCGCCGGTGCAGCTCGGTGACGGGGATGAGTCCCTTCGCGTCGGCCAGCACCTCCAGGACCACCAGGGCTCGTTGCGCCGACTTCACCATCCTCGGCTCCTCCGCGACGGCGGACATGTGCGCTCCTCCCGAGATGTGCGGTCAGTAGTGACGGCTGAATTGACGACTGATTGACGACTGATACGGAACCGTACATTCCTTGACACGTGGCCGAAACCATTCTACGTTGCAGCAACCTTTTAGATTCATGAATCGCTTTCGCGTATGTGAATGGAGGTGGCGCATGGCTCAGCGACAGCAACGGGGCCGCCGCACAGCCGCCACACTCGCCGCCACGGCACTCGTCTTCTCGGCCGCCGCCTGCGGATCCGGATCGGACACCGCGGACTCCGGTGATCCGAACACCCTGGAGGTCTGGACCCGGAGCAATCCGGACGCCGCCGCCACCTACGAACGGGTCTTCGCCGCCTTCACCAAGAAGACCGGCATCAAGGTCGACTACCAGCCGATCGTCAACTTCGACCAGCAGCTCCAGAGCCGCGCCTCCACCAAGGACCTGCCCGACGTCATGATCAACGACAGCGGCTCGCTGGGCAGTTACCAGCGCCAGGGCCTGCTGAAGCCCATCGACCCCGACGCGATCACCGGTCACGAGCAGATCGACGGCAAGACCTGGGGCACGGCTCGCGGACTTGACGGACGTACGTACGGAATCCCGTACTCCCGCCAGGCCATGACCCTCATGGTCCGCAAGGACTGGCGCGAAAGGGTCGGCCTGCCGCAGCCCAGGACCTGGCAGGACCTGCTCACCCTCGCCAAGGCCTTCGCCACCCGTGACCCGGACGACAACGGCAAGAACGACACATACGGCATGGTCGTCCCCGGCAGTGCCCAGAACGGGTACGCCGCCTGGTGGGCCGCCACCTTCCTCTGGCAGGGCGGCGCCTCACTCGTCGAGCCGGACCCTGACAACGTTGGCAAGTACCGCGCGGTCGCCGACTCCGAAGCCGCCGTACGCACCGTGACCTGGCTGAAGGACAACCTCTTCTGTGGCGCGAAGAACATCGTCCAGCCCAGCGCCCTGACCTCCACCACGGGCAACGCCACCAACTTCCAGGACGGCACCGCCGGGATGTACCTCACCGGCCCGTACAACATCGCCACCTTCGACGCGACGCCCGGCAAGGACAAGTACGAGGTCGTCCAGGCCCCGGCCGGACCCGACGGCGCCACCGCGCTGGCCGAGGGCGAGAACATCTACTTCGGCGCGAAGACCGGCAAGGCCGAGCAGGAGAAGGCCCTCGCCGAGTTCCTCATCACGCCCGAGGCGCAGCAGCTCGCGATGACCGGTGAGAACCAGCCCGTCGTCCGCATCCCCGTCAACACCACGCTCGACGCGGCGCAGGTACGGGACGACGAACGCTGGGCCACCGTGCAGAAGGCGTACCGCGACGCCTCGAAGCAGTTCCCCTCCGCTCTGGACTTCGCCCCGATCAGACAGGACACCGCCGACAGCCTCAACGCGGTGTTCACCTACTGCGGCAGCGACGTCCGCGCCGGTCTGCAGGAGCTCAACGAGACGCTGACCGGTGATCTCAAGGACCAGGACCTGATCTCATGACCGCAACCCTGACCCCCGCGGGCGTACCCAAGTCCCCGGTGCCCAAGTCCGAGGCGCCCAAGTCCCGTCGCCGGGGCGGCTTTCGGCGGGCCGCGCTCCCCTGGCTGTTCCTCGCCCCCGGTCTCCTCCTCGCCCTCGTCTTCAAGTTCGTCCCGATGGGCAAGGGCCTCTGGCTCAGCCTCTTCGAAGTACGGCCCTTCCTCGGCGACAAATGGGTCGGCCTCGACAACTACACCCGGGTCCTGACCGACCACCGCTTCCTGGACGCCATCAACAACACCCTGATCCTGGGCATCGGTCAGGCGGCCGGCGCGATCCTCGTCGGCTTCGTGCTCGCCCTGCTGCTCGAAGGTCAGACCCGCTCCCTGAAGTTCCTCCGCACCGCCGTCTTCCTGCCCGTCGTCACCGCGACGGCCGTGGTCGGCGAGATGTGGCGGCTGCTGTACTACCCGACCTCCGACGGTTTCCTCAACAGCGTGCTGGGTGTGGTGGGCCTCGGCCCTGTGCCCTTCCTGGACAACCCCGACACCGCCCTGTGGTCCGTGATGGCCATGGGCGTATGGATCGGCGCCCCGTACAACATGGTGATCATCCTCGCCGGTCTCGCGGGCGTCGACCGGACGCTGTACGAGGCCGCCGCGATGGACGGCGTCTCACTCTGGCAGCGGCTGCGCCATGTCACCCTGCCCGCCATCCGCCCCGCGCTCGCCATCGTCGTCACGCTCGCTGTGATCCGCAGCCTGCGTGTCTTCACCGAGGTGTACGTCCTCACCGGCGGCGGCCCGGCAGGCTCCACCGAGGTCTGGATGACCCGCGCCTACACCCTCGGCTTCACCCGCAACGACATCGGCGGCGCCTCCGCGGCCTCCGCCGTGCTGCTCGCCGTGACGCTGCTGCTCACGGTGACGGTCTATCGGCTCCGCACGAGAGGGGAGGCCCGCCGATGAGCGCCCCCACCACCGTCGATCCCGCCCCGGCCGCCGCTCGGCCTTCCGTACGACGTACCGCCAAGGAACCCCGCCACACCACGCCCGCGCGGTTCGACACCGCGCTCGGCTGGAGCGACCGGCCCGGCCTCGGCATGGCGCTGCGGATCCTGCTCTGCCTGCTCGCCCTCGCCGTCTTCGCGGCGCCGTTCCTGACGATCATCTCCGGCGCCTTCGACGAGAACGCGCGGGGCTCGGTGCTGTCGTTCTATCCGCACCACGCCACGCTCACCAACATGAGGGTGGCGGGCGACAGGGGCATCTGGGACTACTTCACGAATTCCCTCGTGATCGCGGGCGGCGGGCTCCTGCTCCAGCTGACCGTGTCCGTGCTGGCGGCCTACGCGCTGGCCCGGCACAGGTTCCGCGGACAGGCCCTCGTCATGACCCTCTTCATGCTGACGATGATGCTCCCCGAAGAGGTCATCGCCATCCCGCTCTCGCTCGTCCTGGGCGATGTGCCGGTGGTCGGCATCGACCTGAAGGGCACCGCCTTCGGCGTGATCCTGCCGGTCGGGGCCTGGGGTTTCTCGGTGATGCTGCTGGCCGAGTTCATGCGGGAGATACCGACGGAGATCGAGGAGGCCGCGCGGATCGACGGCGTCGGCGAGTTCCGGATGCTGTGGCAGATCGTGCTGCCGCTGTGCAAGCCCGCACTCGGCGTCGCCGGGGTGCTCGGCTTCATCATGATCTGGGACCAGTACCTGCTGCCGCTGATCGCCGCCAAGGACCCCACCGACTACACCGTCACCGTCGCTCTGTCCGTCCTCCGCAACGACCCCGAGATCGGCTCGGGCGTGGTACTGGCCGGTTCCGTCATCGCGCTCGTACCCAGCCTCGTCGTCTATCTGCTGCTCCAACGCTCGCTGGTCAGCGGCATCGCGGCCGGCGCCACCAAGGGCTAGGCGCTCCGCTAGGGGGCGGTTTGAAGCTGCGGGTTCGTCGTGGCTGGTCGCGCCCGCGCGGCGGAGCCGCAAATAGACACAACCCCGCGCCCCTATGGAGGCCTGCGGCCTCCATAGGGGCGCGGTATCGCACCGGACTTCAGCAAGTCCGCTTAGGCCCCACTCCCAGAGGAAGAGATGAAGTTCCCCAAGCTCAAAGGCGTGCAGTTCTTCCCGGTCACCCCGTTCGGCACGGACGGGGCCCTGACCGGGGATCTGCTCGCCCAGCACATCGACTCCGGCGTACGCGCCGGTGCGGGCGGCGTCTTCGTCGCCTGCGGCACCGGCGAGTTCCACGCGCTGTCGCCGACGGAGATCGAGCGTGCGACGCGCGTGGCCGTCGAGACGACCGCGGGCCGCGTCCCCGTCCTGTCCGCGGCCGGCGGGCCGGTCCCCACGGTCCTCGACCAGGTGGCACGCATCGAGCGGGCCGGCGCCGACGGCATCCTGCTGCTGCCGCCGTACCTGGTGACGGCCCCGCAGGAAGGCCTGCTGCGCTACGTCGAAACCGTGACCGCGGCCACCGCGCTGCCCGTCGTCTTCTACCAGCGCGGCACCGCCCGGCTCACCGCCGCGACTGCGGCCGCGATCGCCGCCCTGCCCGGGGTGGTCGGGCTCAAGGACGGCATCGGCGACATCGAGCTGATGCACCGCATCGTGCGCGCGGTGCGCTCCCTGCCCGACAGCGGCGACTTCCAGTTCTTCAACGGCCTGCCGACGGCCGAGATGACCGTACCGGCCTATCAGGGCATCGGAGTCGAGCTCTACTCCTCGGCCGTCTTCGCCTTCGCCCCGGAGATCGCGCTGGCCTTCCATCAGGCCCTGGCGCAGGACGACCAGACCCTGGTCGCCACCCTCCTCACCGAGTTCTACGCCCCACTCGTCGAGCTCCGCGACGAGGTGCCCGGATACGCGGTCTCGCTGGTCAAGGCAGGGGTACGGATCCGGGGGCTGGACGTCGGCGGAGTACGGCCCCCGCTGCTCGACCCCACGCCGGAGCACCTCGCCCGGCTCACGCAGTTGATCGACCACGGCCTGGAGGCGGTAAAGGCATGACCCTCGGCACCCGGATCCGCGAACTGACCATCACGCCCATCGCGTTCAGCGACCCGCCGCTCCTCAACTCCAGCGGGGTGCACGAGCCGCTCGCCCTGCGCTGCGTCCTGCAACTCGCCCTGGAGGACGGCACCACCGTCGGCCTGGGCGAGTCTCCGGGCGGCACCGACCGCCTCGAACGGTTCCAGATCGCCGCCCGCGTCGTCCCCGGCATGGACGTCTTCGACACCACCGCCATCGCCGCCGCGATCGACGCCGCGCTGCTGCCGACCGTCCCCAGCTCCCATGAACGCGGCTGGACCACCTCCGCCGTCGAGGTCGCCTGCCTCGACGCGCAGGGCAAGCTGACCGGTCGTTCCGTCTCCGACCTGCTCGGGGGCACCGTCCGCGACGCCGTCCCCTTCGCCGCGTACCTCTTCTACAAGTGGGCCGGACATCCCGCCCTCGACGGCCGCCCGGCCATCGGTGACGACTGGGGCGAGGCACTCGATCCGGCCGGCATCGTCGAGCAGGCCCGGCTGATGCAGGAGCGGTACGGCTTCCGTTCCTTCAAGCTCAAGGGCGGTGTCTTCCCGCCCGACGAGGAGATCGCCGCGATCCGCGCCCTCGCCGAGGCCTTCCCCGGCAGGCCGCTCCGCCTCGACCCCAACACGGCGTGGACCGTGGAGACTTCGCGCCACGTCGCCCAGGAACTGGACGGCGTCCTCGAATACCTGGAGGACCCCACCCCGACCATCCCCGGCATGGCCGAGGTCGCGCGGAGCGCCCCCATGCCGTTGGCCACCAACATGTGCGTCATCGCCTGGGAGCATCTGCGCCCCGCCATCGAGCAGGGCGCGATCCAGGTCCTGCTCACCGACCACCACTACTGGGGCGGCCTGCGCCGCACCCGCGAACTCGCCGCCGTCTGCGAGGCCTTCGGACTCGGCCTGTCCATGCACTCCAACTCGCACCTGGGCATCAGCCTCGCCGCCATGACCCATGTCGCCGCGGCCATCCCCAACCTCGACACCTCCTGCGACACCCACTACCCCTGGAACTCGGCCGACGACATCATCGTCCCGGGAGCCCTGGAACTGAGCGACGGCTGCGTCAAGGTCCCCACCGGTCCCGGTCTCGGCGTCGAACTCGACCCGGAAGCCCTGGAGCGGGCACACCGCCGCTACGTCGACTCGGGGATCAAGGACCGCGACGACACGGGTTATATGCAGCGGATTCAGCCGGAGTACGAGCGGAAGCTGCCCCGGTGGTGACCGGGTGAACGGACTTATCGGGTGAGGGGCGCTCCTGTGATCACGGCTGCGAGCCTCGTCCCGCGTGGGAAGGCCCCTTCTTCTGTGAGGGCGAGAAGTCCGTACAGCGCCTTGGCGACATAGAGGCGCTCGACGGGCAGGCCGTGACGCTGCTCGAAGTCGGTGGCGAAGGCGTCGAGTTCGGGGGTGGTGCGGGCGTAACCGCCGCAGTGGAAGCGGTCGTCGAGGGACCAGTCGCCGCGAGGGCCGCCGAAGGCCTGGCGCTGGAGTGTGCGTATCTCCGCGTCGAGGAAGCCGCCCTTGAGGACGGGGATGCCCAGGGCACGCTGAGTGGGGCCGATTCCCGCTGCCAGGCCCGCGAGTGTGCCGCCGGTGCCGCAGGCGAGCGCGATGACGTCGGCGTGGCCGCGCAGCTCCTCGCCGAGGGCGCGGCAGCCGCGTACGGCAAGGGAGTTGCTGCCGCCCTCGGGGATGACGTACGCGTCCTCGGCGCCGGCCTCCCGGAGGATGGCGGCCAGCGTTTCCGGCTCGCTCTTGCGACGGTAGGTCGATCTGTCGATGAAGCGCAGCCGCATGCCGTCGGCCGCGCACCGGGCGAGGGAGGGGTTGAGGGGGCGTTCGGCCAGTTCCTGGCCGCGGATCACGCCGATGGTGGGCAGGCCCAGGAGGCGGCCCGCGGCGGCGGTGGCACGCAGGTGGTTCGAGTACGCGCCGCCGAAGGTGAGGACCGTACGGCCCGCCGCGGCGCGCAGGTTCGGGGCCAGTTTGCGCCACTTGTTGCCCACCAGGTCCGGGTGGATCAGGTCGTCCCGCTTGAGCAGCAGCCGTACGCCGTGACGCGCGAAGCGCTCGTCCGCGACGTCCCGCAGCGGCGACGGCAGTCGCGGCCGCAGGACGGCGGGGTCGAGCGCTTCGGGGACGTGGGGGGCGTCGGAGGCCTTGGGGGCCACCGGGTCGTCTGGGCTGGTCACGCGACCATTGTCGGACAGGTGTCCGGGGCGGCGCTGCCGGGACGCCCGGACGCCCCGTACGTCACTTCAGGCGGTCGCGGATGCGGCCCCGCATGGAGGCCATGGTGAAGCCGCGGGGGTCGACCTTGCCCGGCTGCCATTCGAGGTGGCCGATCACCGAGCGTTCCGTCCAGCCGTGGTGGCGGCAGATCGCCGCCGCGGCCCGCTCGATCGCCTCCAGCTGGGCCGCGGGCCAGGGATCCTCGCCGTCGCCGAGGTTCTCGCACTCGAAGCCGTAGAAGTGGCGGTTGCCGTCGGTGTTCGCCTCGTTGTCCCGCGGGAGGCCCTTCTCGGCGATGACCGCGCGCAGTACGTCGTCGTCGCCGTACCCGGCGTGGTTGGCGCGGCCGTAGCCGACGAGGTGGACTCGGCCGTCCTTGGTGATGACACCGTGGCACAACGGGCCCGGCAGGCCGCTGTAGCCGTCGCGGCAGATCTCCACCGTCCGCTTGCTGCCCGATGTCACCGTGTGGTGGATCATCACGCCGTGGACGGGGCCCCAAGGGCCCTTGTGATTGCGGTTGTGATGCTCCCAGTCGCCTACTTCGACGACGGTGCAACCTTCGTCCCGCAGCCGCTCCAGGAATCTGCCCGCGGACATGGGTGAGGCCATGGCCGCCTCCTTACATGGGGGGCGCGACGGCCACCGGTCGCGGCCGCCTCGTACCGCCGCTTTTACCCGGAACTCCACGGCGGGGACCACTTGTTCGCACAGCGTGCGAGCCGATTCGGTCAGCTTGATCGGTGAGGGATAATCAGCATTCAGTGATCGGCGGTTCTTGGCCGGCGGTACGGGCGGGGCGCGTCAGGAGCGGAGCACCCCGTCGCCGTGCGTCGCGATGTGGCTCTCCAGGGCCTGGAGGGCGCGCTGCGTCGCGTCGGGGGAGCCGGTGCCGTGCCGCTCGGCGTAGTAGGCCGCGCCGAGACTCTTGAGCAGGTCGCTGCCCGCTCGCTGCGCCTGCACCTCGTCGAGCTTGTGCTTGCCCTGTGTGAGGCCGCGCTGTGCTTGTTCCTTGGCGCGGTCCAGGAAGCCTGCCATTGCTGTCTCCTCGTCATTCGTCCGTCGCTGGTCCAACGCCTGGCTCGATCTTGGTGTTCCCGGCCGGAAATGTCCGTGAACCCGGTAGGCGGCGGCCCTGCCCGGCAAGTCCTACGTTGTCCCCCTTTATCGAAGATCCAATCCTGCCCTTTCGGATGACCCCTGCGAGTGAGGGTGTCGATGCGGCTCGCATAAGCTGCAACGGCCAAGTGACGACGGGTAGTTGAGGCGGAGGTATCGGGCATGGGCGTGGCGATTCGCAGAGCCGGGGAAGGCGATCGAGAGGCCGTGACGCGGCTTCTGGACGACGCTTTTCAGAACGACCCGGTGAGCAGTTGGGTCTTTCCCGACGCCGAGGATCGTCGCCGTACGCATCCCCTGTTGATGGGAGCCTTCCTCGGCATCGTGCTCGAAGCGGGCTACGTGGATGTCACCGAGGACGGTTCGGCCTGTGCGCTGTGGCTGCCGGTGCCCGCGGAGGCTCACGAGGAGGAGGACGAGGACGGGGGTGCGAAGGTGCGCGAGGCCGTCGATCCGGACAACGGACGGATCGAGCAGATTGGCCAATTGACGGGCCAGGTGCACCCGACGGGCAGGGCCCACGAGTACCTGTGGATGATCGGTGTGGCTCCGGAGCGGCAGAGCGAGGGCCTCGGTACGGCGCTGATCCAGCACGTACTCGACCGCTGCGACCGCGAGCACCTGCCCGCGTACCTGGAGGCGAGCAGCGCCCGCAGCCGCGCCCTGTACGAACGCCTCGGCTTCACCTTCATGGGCCGCACGCTCGACCTGCCCGACGGTCCGCCCATGTGGCCGATGTGGCGTGATCCGGCCCCGCGCGCCTGACGGGTGCGTCCGGCACGCCCACCCTCAGAGCTGCCCGGACCCGGCGCCGGACTCCGGCACGATCGTCTCCGCAATCCGTTCCACCAGGCCGTCCGGCACGCTCACTCCGGGGAGTACGCCCTCCAGTACCCCCGGCAGGGTCAGGTGCTCCAGGAGTAGGCCGAGCATGGCGAGATACAGCACCGTCACGGTCTCGTCGCCGCCGGGGAGCCCGGCGTCGCGGTGGAACTCCATGGCGTACTCGAGGTCCGCGCGGACCGTCTTCGTGAATGAGGCCCGCACCTCCGGGCGCCGCGTGGCCTCAAGGCGCATCTCCATGAGGGCCAGATAACCCGTACGGTCTCCTTGCGCCCGCGCCATGAGGTCGTGCATGAACGCCGTGACCAAGGAGCGGTCCTTCGGCGCTTTCATCAGCTCGGCCAGGACCTCCGGATCCGGCGCGAGCCGCTCGTGCAGCCGTGCGTCGATCTGGCGCAGCAGGTCGTCGCGGCCGGTGAAGTAGTTCGAGGCGGTGCCCACTGGCACCCCGGCCTCGGCATCCACCGCGCGGAACGTCAGCCCGCGCGCCCCCTCGCGCGCCAGCACCTCCACACCGGCGTCGACCAGGGCGGCTCTGCGCTCCGGGTTCCTGACCATCCGGAAGCCCCTCTCCCACTTGGTCCTCGTACCGGAAACACTGTTGCAACCACTACAAGTGAAGCACTATGAATGGAGTGGTTCACACAGCCTACGGAAAGAGGCCGGCATGCGAAAGCTCAGTTACTTCATCGCCTGCTCGATCGACGGCTTCATCGGCGACCCGAGCGGCGAGGCGGAGTTCTTCACGCGGATCGCCGACGAGGAGTACACGGCGTGGTTCTGGGACGAGTACCCGGAGGCCCTGCCGACCCACGTCCGCCGTGCGCTCGGCATCGACGACCGCGAGAACAAGAAGTTCGACACGGTCATCCAGGGCCGAGCCAGCTACGACCTGGCCCTGGCGATCGATGTCACCAGCCCGTACGCACACATGAGGGAGTACGTCGCCTCGCGCACCCTCAAGGAGTCGCCCGACCCGAACGTCGAGATCATCTCGGAAGACGTGGTCGGGAAGATCCGCGAACTCAAGCAGGAGGACAGCGAGTTCGGCATCTACCTCTGCGGAGGCTCGAAGATCGCGGGCGAGCTGATCGACGAAGTGGACGAGCTCGTCATCAAGACGTATCCGCTGGTCCTGGGCTCCGGCATGCCGATGTTCGGCTCGGGCTTCGCGCTCACCGAGTTCACGCTCGACACGGTGCGCACCTTCAAGAACGGGGTCCTCGTCCGCACGTATCAGCGCAAGCGCTGACCCGGTCACGTCGCTCGTCTGTCGGCCCGGCCCATCCCGCAATACCCTGGAGACATGGCCAGTGATGAGTACGTCTGTCCCGTTTGCGGCCACCCCGTCGAGCAGGTCGTGCGCCGGCACAAGACCCTGGGCGTGTTCGTGCCCCTGTGGCGCCCCGGCCCGTGCAAGAACCCCGAGTGCCAGGCGTACGCGGCGGCAGAGGCGGAAGAGGCCAAGTCGGAGCCCGTCCTCACGACGGAGAGCGGACCGGCGGTCGAGAGGGCCGAGGAGCGGGACTCCTGACGCTCTTCCCGCGAGCCTGAAAAAACTTCCGCGAGCGTGTAGAGAAGCGCGGGCCGGCTCCGACGTCCCCTGTGAGAACCGCCCACCACGGGCGGCCCGAGCCGAAGGAGCGGACTCATGAAGTACCTGGTGATGGTGCAGGGCACGCAGGCGGACTACGAGGCCCAGGCGGGCAAGCCCACCGCCGGTGTCCCGGTCTGGAGCAAGGAAGACATTCAGGCCATGTACGCGCACATGGGGGCGATCAACAACGACCTCGCCGAGACCGGTGAGTTCATCGACGCCCAGGGGCTCGTGGAGCCCGCCAAGACCCGCCTCGTCAGCCGGGGCGCGGATGGCAAGCCCGTGATCACCGACGGGCCGTACGGCGAGACCAAGGAAGTGATCGCCGGTTACTGGCTCCTGGAGTGCGCGAGCCTGGAGCGGGTCACGGAGATCGCCGAGCGCGTCATCTCGTGCCCCGTCCCCGAGGGCGCGAACGAGTACCCCGTCGTCATCCGGCCGGTTGGCGACGGCGGAGGCGATGCGTGACCAGGGGAGACGTGTGAGACGTACGACCGAGACCGAGGACCTGCTGCGCCTGCACGCGCCGCAGGTCCTCGGCGCGCTCGTCCGCCGGTACGGGCACTTCGACGCCGCCGAGGACGCCGTACAGGAGGCGTTGCTGGCCGCGGCCGGGCAGTGGCCCGAGTCGGGGGTGCCGGACAATCCGCGGGGCTGGTTGATCAAGGTCGCCTCGCGGCGGCTCACGGACGCGCTGCGCAGTGATCAGGCGCGGCGGCTGCGTGAGGAGAAGGCGGCGGCGCTCACACCGCGCGACGCCTTCACGGCGCCGCCGCCCGGACCCGACCGCGCGCCCTCCGAGGACGACACGCTCACCCTGCTCTTCCTCTGCTGCCACCCGGATCTGCCACCGCCCGCCCAGATCGCGCTGACGCTCCGGGCCGTCGGCGGTCTGACGACGGCCGAGATCGCCCGTGCGCATCTGGTGCCGGAGGCGACGATGGCGCAGCGGATCAGCCGGGCCAAGCAGCGAGTGAAGGGCACGCGTTTCGGCCGCCCCGAGCACTGGGAGGAGCGGCTGCCCGCCGTCCTCCACACGCTCTACCTGATCTTCAACGAGGGCTACACGGCCACCTCCGGAGCCTCCCTCCAGCGGGCCGAACTCGCGGGGGAGGCCATCCGGCTGGCCCGTACGGTGCACCGCCTGCTGCCCGGCGACTGCGAGGTGACCGGTCTGCTGGCCCTGATGCTCCTCACTGACGCGCGTCGCGCCGCGCGTACCGGCCCGCACGGCGAACTGATCCCGCTTGACGAGCAGGACCGCGAGCTGTGGGACAAGGCGGCGATCGAGGAGGGTGTGGCCCTGGTGACCCGGGCCCTGTCCCAACGCCGCCCGGGGCCCTACCAGTTGAGGGCCGCGATCGCCGCCATCCACGACGAGGCGGACTCGCCCGACGGCACCGACTGGCACGAGATCCTCGGCCTCTACGACGTCCTCGTCCATCTCGTCCCCAGCCCCGTCGAACGCCTCAACCGTGCCGTGGCCCTCGCGATGGTCCACGGACCGAAGGCCGGTCTGGCCGAACTGGACGCGCTCACCCCGGAGTTGGCGACAGGCCACCGCCTCGACGCGGTCCGCGCCCACCTCCTGGAACGCGCCGGCGACCCGGAAGCGGCCCGCGCCGCCTACGAGTCGGCCGCCACCAAGACCCTGAGCCTCCCCGAACAGCGCTACCTCCGGGCCCGCGCGGCCCGCCTCCAGGACATCACTTAGCGTGTCGCCCATGCCCGAACTTCTGCATCTCACCGAACGCTCCCTCTGGGACGCGGCCCGCAAGACCGGCACGTACGAGATGTCGACGCGCGGCCGCACCCTCCAGGAGGAGGGCTTCATCCACTGCTCGACCCGCGCCCAACTCCCGCGCATCGCCGCCTTCTTGTACGGCTCGTACGAGGGTCCGGACGACCTCGTGGTCCTGGTCATCGACTCCGAACGGCTCGGCGTACCGGTGAAGTACGAGGCCCCGGAGCCGGGCGGCGAGGAGTTCCCGCACATCTACGGGCCGATACCGGAGGCCGCGGTGATCGCGGTGGAGGCCTGGGAACGCGCGTGAGCTAGGCGGGCAGGCCTCCGGTCGCGGGATCCCGGCCCGTCAGGCAGTACGTGCCGCCCGCCGGGTCCCGCATCACCGTCCACCGGGCGCCGCGGCTCACAAACGAGGCGCCCAGCTTCTCGTGCCAGGTGCGGGTCGTCTCGATGTCCGAGCAGGACAGGTCGAGGTGGGCGGCGGTGGGGCGGTCCTCGTCGAGGCGCTGGAGGAGGATGCGTACGGGGAGGCCGGCGGGGGACTGGACGATGTGGAACTCCGGGCGCGAGCCCGGGTGCGAGTCCCAGCCGGTGAGCGCGGGCCAGAACGCCACGTCACGGTCGTACGCCGTCGGGGCCAGGTCGACGCACACCTGGTCGAGGCGGCTCGTCGAGCCGTCGGGGCCCTCGGTCACCGGCGGCCGGGCCGACTCGCCGTGCCAGGGCACCACGCAGAACAACTGGCCGCCGGGGGAGCGCAGTACGGCCCAGCCCGGGTTGTCGGAGATCACCTCCGCCCCGAGCCGCAGCGCCGACTCCACCAGCGCTGGAACGTCCTCGGGGCACAGGTCCAGATGGGCGCCTCCGTCACCCGACGCGACGCCCTGTGCCTTCACACAGGCGTCGGCGCCGTCCTCCGGCAGCAGGGTCACGAACTCGGCCCGCTCGCCCCGGGGCGGTGACAGGCGTGTCCTGGTGACCGCCGTCCAGAAGTCGCAGGCCCTGCCGAAGGACTCGGTGGGACGGTCGACGAAGGAGTACGTCCAGCGGATGGTCATCGGGCGATCGTAGGTCAGAGGGCTCGCCCTACCCAGGGTCCAATGACAACGTCCCTGGCCGGAGGGCTGGCTGATCTGCTGCAGTAGTCATGGGGACAGTGCGGGGCGGCGGATTCAGCTGGCTTCAGGGTGGATTCAGGGCGGCCGGTGAAACCGTGGGCCTTCGCGCAGGCCAGTCGGGGTGGCGGCTCCTGGTGGTCAGCCGACCCACACAGGATCTTCGGCAGATCCTCTCCCCACACGGGTGGCGTACTTGGCACGGTAGGGGCATGGCAAGTACCGAATCGGACGACCCCGACGCACCGCAGACCCCCGCCACGACAGGCGCCACGACAGCGGGTTCCGGAGACGACACGGCAGGGAGTTCCGGCCGTGTGACGGCCGCTCAGGCCATGCGCGGCGCGGCGGTTCAGCTCGCCGAGCTGCTCGGCACCGACCCGGATTCCGTCTCCGCCCTCCGGCCGGCGCAGGACGGCTGGACGGCCGACGTGGAGGTCGTGGAGCTGGTACGGGTCCCCGACACCATGACCGTCATGGCCACCTACCGGGTCACGCTGGACGCGCGGGGCCAACTCCTCGGCTACGAACGGGTGCGCCGCTACGCCCGCGGCCAGCTCGACCGGGAGCGTTGAGACCCCGACCGGCTTCTGCTCCAACTTCCGCTTTCCGGCGGCGGTTTTCGGCCTCGCCCGTGAACACGGCCGCTGCGACTCCCGTACGTACCAGTGGAACGGCCCCGTGCGGAGCGCAGCGAAGGGAACCCGAACCCGTGACCGTCATGACCCAAGCAAGCGGAACGCAACCCGTTGCCGCCTCCAGTTCCAGCGGTTCGGGGACCGCCGGGCTCTACGACATTCTCGAACTCATCCTGGACCGCGGGCTCGTCATCGACGTGTTCGTCCGTGTCTCGATCGTCGGCATCGAGCTCATCAAGATCGACATACGCATCGTCATCGCCAGCGTGGACACGTATCTGCGCTTCGCCGAGGCCTGCAACCGACTCGACCTGGAGTCGGGCCGCAAGGCGCCCGCCAGGCTCACCGACATCGTCGGCGACGTGGTCGAGAGCGGAGCCAGGGGCACGACCGGCGGCGCGATCAGCGGCGCGGTCGACGCGATCGGCGACCTCTTCGGCGGCGACGACGAGGAGGAGAAGCGGTGAGCAAGGAAGAGAAGGAAGAGGAAGAGCGGTGAGTGACGCCCCGACGAACCCATCGCCGGCACAAGCAGCCTCGGAGCCGGCGCCGGACTCGCCCCTGTACATCTACGCCATCACCAGCTCCGACCATCCCCTGCGACTTGACGGCTTACGGACCGTCGGCGGCATCGGCGGTTCCCTGAGCGCGGTGGTCCGCGGCGGGCTCGCCGCCGTCGTCAGCCCCGCACCCCCCGAGCTGCGCCCCAAGCGCCGTGACCTCACCGCCCACCAGGAGCTGCAGGAGCGGCTGATGGCGGACGGGGCGGTCCTGCCCATGCGGTTCGGGATGCTCGCCCCCGACAGTGCGACCGTCAGAAGGGCCCTGGAGGAGAAGAGCGAGGAGTACAGCCGCAGGCTCACCGAACTGCACGGCACCACCGAGTTCAACCTCAAGGCCGCACGCGCCCAGGACGACCTGTTGCGCGAAGTGCTGAGCGAGTCCGAAGAGGCCCGCCGGCTCAACCAGCTCACCCGGGACGGCAACGGCACCTACGAGGATCGCGTAGCCCTCGGCGAGCTGCTGGCCCGGCAGGTCGACGCCCGGCAGCGGCTGCTGGCCGAACAGGTCGTCCAGCAGCTGTCCGGGCTGGCCCGCGCCAGGGTCGAGGGCGCCCCGGCAAAGGACGACTTCCTGAACGTCTCGTTCCTCGTCGCACGCACCCACGCCCACGAGTTCACCGAAGCGGGACAGCGGCTGGCGCGCGACTTCGGCGACGGTTACGACTTCCGGCTGCGCGGCCCGTTACCCCCGTACAGCTTCGCGGCCTGACCCATGGGCCTGCTGACCGGCATCCTCAGCCTCCCGCTCGCGCCCCTGCGCACCACCATCTGGGTCGCCGAGCAGGTACGGGACGCCGCCGAAGCGGAGTACTACGACCCGGCCCCCGTCCAACAGGCCCTCACCGAACTGGAACGCGCCCTGCTGGACGGACGGATCGACGAGGACGAGTACGACCGCCGCGAGGACGAACTGCTGGACCGACTCGACGAGATCACCGCTTGGAGACGAGCCGCCCGACCATGAGGCGATGACCATGACGCAACCGGTAGCAGGCGCACTCGGCGGATCGCCCCGCCTTCCGTCCCCCTACGACCAGGGGCCCGGCGGCCAGGGCGCCAACCTCGCCGACATCCTCGAACGGGTCCTCGACAAGGGCGTGGTCATCGCGGGCGACATCCGGATCAACCTGCTCGACATCGAACTGCTCACCATCAAGTTGCGGCTCATCGTCGCCTCCGTCGACAAGGCGAAGGAGATGGGCATCGACTGGTGGGAACACGACCCGTCCCTCTCCTCGCGGGCCAGGTCCGCGGACCGGTCCCGCGAGGAGCAGCCGCCGGACGGGGCGCTCGCGGAGCAGCCGGACCGGGGGTCCCTCGCTGAAGATCCCGTCCGCTCCCTCGCCGAGGAGAACGAACGCCTGCGCGCGGAGATCGCCGCGCTGCGATCCGCCGACAGGAGTCCTGCCCCATGACCGACACCGATATCAAGACCGCCATCGACACCGACATCGACATCGACGCCGAGATCAACAACGACGCCAAGTCCGACATCGGCACCGAGATGAGCAACGACGTCAAGACCGACGTCGACAAGGCCGCCAAGACCGACATCGTCTACGCCTACGCCGTGCTGCGCCGCACCCCGGAGGCCGCCCGTGCGGTCGCGGACCTGCGCGGGGTCGCCGGTGAGCCGATACGCCTGCTGGAGTTCGGGGACGACGCACCGGATGGCACCCCGGATACGGACGACGCACCGGACCGCCGCCCCCCGGCGCTCGCCGCGGCCGTCGGCCCCGTCCCTGCCGCGGACTTCGACGAAGCGTCCCTCAAGGCCGGACTGGAGGACCTGGGCTGGCTGGAAGCCACGGCCCGGGCCCACCACGCCGTGGTCGCCGCGCTCACCGGGCGCGGCATCGCCGTGCTGCCGCTGCGCCTGGTCACCGTCTACCGCGACGAGGACCGCGTACGGCAGACTCTGGAGGCGCGCCGCGACGACTTCCTGCCCCTGCTGGACCGCGTCACGGGCCACGTGGAACTGGGCGTCAAGATCTACGCGGCTCCCGACACCGAGTCACCCGACCCCGAGCCGGCCAAGGGCCTGGGCGTCGGCCGCGCCTATCTGGCCGGACGCCGCCGCCGTAGGCGCTCGACGGAGGACGCCTGGGAGGCGGCCATCGACACGGCCGCCCGCCTCACGGAACTCGCCGGCACCCTCGCCGTCGACCGCGTGGCCTTCCGGCCGCAACGCGGCGAGCTCGCCGGCCAGGTCCCCGGCCCCAACGTCAGCAACGACGCCTACCTCGTTCCCGAAGACCACGTCGAGGACTTCCGCGCCCGCGTCCTGGCAGCGGCCGAGGGCCTCCCCGGCGTCCATGTGGAAGTGACAGGGCCCTGGGCCCCGTACTCCTTCTCCCTCCCCGCGGAGCCCGTCTCGTGACCGCAGCCCCTGTCGCCGACCGTCCGGTCGCCCTGATCGACCTCCTCGACCGCCTCCTCCAGGGCGGTGTCGTCATCACCGGCGACCTCGTCCTGTCCATCGCCGACGTCGATCTCGTACGCATCGACCTGCGCGCCGTCATCGCTCCCGTTGCCGCCGCAGCCGTCGACGCCGCCACCCAGCCGTTGTGAGGCCGCCATGCCCCCGCCGCCCCCACCTTCCGGAGCCCACCGCCTGTCCACCGACCCGGGCACCGTCGAACGCGACCTGGTCAAACTCGTCCTGACCGTCGTCGAACTCCTCCGCCAGCTCATGGAACGCCAAGCCCTCCACCGAGTCGACAACAACGACCTCACGGAGGACCAGGAAGAACGCATCGGCCTGACTCTGATGCTTCTCCACGACCGCATGCAGGACCTCTGCGCCCGCTACGACCTCCGCCTGGAGGACCTCAACCTGGACCTGGGGCCCCTGGGAACTCTGCTGCCACCGGCCGACTGAAGGCCACAGCAGATTCCCGGACGGCTCGCGGGACCCGACCGGAGACCGCAGCCTGGAAACCGTGGACGCCGTACCGGTGACCGGGATCCTCGGCCGGCCCGTGGGGTGGCGGACGGTACCCGGATGCCGGGCTGTGTGCTCGGGAGTCGGCTGATGGACGGGACAGCTCTGCGCGCGCGCCTGCTGGGCGGCATGGATCTGCGCAACGGAGAACGGCGGCTGGGGCCGCTGGACTCCGCTCGTGCGGAGTCGCTGCTTGCCTACCTGCTGCTGCACTGGGACGCACCGCAGCCGATCACGCCCCCCAAATCGCCTGCCACTGACCTCCGTGGACGGAGCACGCGGGGGGCGACTGCGCCTGAGTACGCGTACTCAGACCGACTGTGTCGCTTGGCGCTGTCGCGGCCGGTCTGCGTTCCCCACGATGGGACGGCCCCACCCCGCGTCGAAAGAGGTGCTCATGGGACGTGACCTGCAGCTGCGCGCTGCCACTCCGGAGGATCTGGAGTGGATCCACGAACTGCGCCACCGGGTCTACGCACGGGAGCTGGGCCAGCATGTGCCGGATCCGTCCGGCCGGCTTCGCGACGGGCTGGACGGCCACAACGTCTACCTGGTCGCGGCGCGAGGCGCGGACCGGATCGGTTTTGTCAGCCTGACTCCGCCCTGGTTGGGGCGGTACGCGCTGGACAAGTACCTGACCCGCGACGAACTGCCGCTGCTGACCGAGGACGATCTCTTCGAGGTACGCATCCTCACCGTTGAGCCGCGCTGGCGGGCCACCGCCGCGGCACCGCTGCTGATGTACGCGGCGCTGCGCTGGATCGCCGCCCGGGGCGGTCGCCGGGTGGTGGCGATGGGGCGTACCGAGCTGCTCACCATGTACCTGGCCGCCGGCCTGCGCCCGGTCGGCCGTACCGTCCACAGCGGTGCGTTGACGTTCGAGGTGCTGACCGGCAGCGTGACCGAGCTGACGAAGGTCACGATGGACCGTTACGGCACCATGTTGGAGCGTCTGCGGTCAGAAGTGGACTGGCGGCTGGACATGCCGTTCGCACCCCGGCCGGACGGCTGCGAACACGGCGGCGCATCGTTCACCGCCATTGGCACGGACTTCCGCAGCCTGCACCGGCGCCATCAGGTCGTCGCGGCCGACGTACTGGACGCCTGGTTCCCGCCGGCCCCCGGCGTGCGGGCGGCGCTCGCGGAAGATCCAGCCTGGGCCGCCCGGACCTCGCCGCCGACCGGCGCCGAGGGCCTGCTGGCGGAAATCGCCGCGGCCCGGGCGCTGCCGGCTCAGACGCTCGCGGTCGGCGCCGGTTCATCCGACTTGATTTTCCGGGCGTTCAGCCAATGGCTGACCCCGCAGAGCAGGGTGCTTCTGATGGACCCGGGCTACGGCGAGTACGCCCACGTCACGGAGCGGGTGATCGGATGCCGGGTGGACCGGTTCCGGTTGCGCCGCGAAGACGGCTGGCGGATCGATCCGGCCCGGCTGTCCGCTGCCGTCGCCTCCAGCCGCTACGACCTCGTGGTGGTGGTCAACCCGAACAACCCGACCGGACGCCACGCACCGGCCGCGGAGCTGCGCTCGGTGATCGCCGCCGCGCCGGCCCGGACCCGCTGGTGGATCGACGAGGCGTACCTGGGCTATGTCGACCTGACCGAGTCGCTCGCCGGCCTCGCCGCGACGGACCCGCGGGTAGTGGTCTGCAGCTCACTGTCCAAGATGTATGCGCTGTCCGGTATGCGCGCCGCGTACCTGGTGGCCGAGCCGGCCACTGCAGCGCAGCTACGCCTGCGAACACCGCCCTGGCCGGTCAGCCTCCCGGCGCAGCTGGCCGCCGTGGCAGCCCTGCGCGACCCGGCGTACTACAGCGACCGCTGGCTTCGGACCCACGCGCTGCGCCGGCAGCTGGCCGCCGACCTGGCCGGGCTGGATGAGGCCGTGGTGGTCGAGGAGGGTGTGGCGAACTTCCTCACCGTGACCCTGCCGTCCGGCGGGCCGAGTGCCGCACAGGTGGTGAACGAATGCCGCCGCCGCGACGTCTACCTGCGCGACCTGTCGCCGTTGTCGTCGGCGTACCAGGGACGCACGGTGCGCCTCGCGGTCAAGGACACTGCCGAGAACGCGCGCATTGTGGGCGGCTTTCAGGTCGCCCTGGATGTACTGCGGCCTGGTTCGTCCTCGCTCGTTTCGATGTCTGCGGGTGTTCCCGCCGCCGGATCCGCCCGGTGATCACTGTGGCCTCGCTGGCGCCCTACCTCGGTGGAGCGCTGGCGCTGGGCGGCCTCGCGGTGGCGGCGTCCCGGCGCCGCGAGCTGCTGATCCGGTGGTGCGCCTGGGCGGTCGGAGTGCCACTGGTCACCGGTGCGTTCTGGTGGGGCAGCCCGGGCGCCGCGGCCATCGCCATCGCCGTCGGGGTGATTGCGGTGATGGAGTTCGGCGGGCTGATGCAGCTGGGCTGGGCAGACCGGGCGGTACTGGCCGCGGCGGTGGCAGGCGTGGTGCTGGCCGCCTGGCTGGCGCCCGGACAGGAGCTCCGGGCGGTTGCGATCGGGGCGCTCGCGGTGGCCGCGGTGCCGCTCCTGTCTGGCGACGCCGACCATGGCATGCACCGGCTCTGCGCCGGTCTGCTCGGGCTGGTCTGGCTGAGTGTGCTGGCCGCGCTGGTGCCGCTCGGGGCGAGCGCGCTCGCGCTGTTCGTGGCGGTCTCGGTCGCCGACATCGTGGCGTACTTCGCCGGTCAACGGCTGGGCGGGCCGCGGCTGTCGCCGCTGTCACCGGCCAAGCGGTGGAGCGGGACCCTGGCCGGGGCCGTGGCCGGCCTCGGCGTGCTCGTCGTGCTGTCCGCGCTGACCTGGCCGATGGCGGTCGCGGTGGCGGTCGGCGGCCCGGCCGGCGACCTTCTCGAATCCATGATCAAAAGAGGTGCCCAGGCAAAGGACGCCGGCCGTTGGCTACCCGGCTCCGGCGGCCTGCTGGACCGGATCGACTCGCTGCTCATCGCGCTGGCCGTCCTGCTTGTCCTGCGCTGACCCCACCGGCCCTGGCCGGGCAGCGGACACGGTGACGAAGACTTGCGCCGATGCGAACCTCTGTAAGGAAGGCCGCGCTCACACCGACGAAGGATCGGCTGCTGTGGGCGATCAGATCTGCACTGGTGGCCGGGGGTTGCGTCTGTGTGAGGCAGCAACACATGGCGGCTGGACTGTCTTCCTCCGCGGCGTTAACGGCAGCCGGCCGCAAATCTCGGATGCGGTGCGGCACCGTCCCGTGGTGGGATGCGCCGCATGAGCGACTCGCTGCGTGCCCGCATCGAGCAGTACTACGCCACCGTGCCGTTGCTGTTCGCTGACGCCGAAGAGTTCGGTTCCTTACGGCTGTTCGTGCGAAGGAAGCCAGGTGCCCCGTACTACGGCGGCCCCGGCCATGCCCAACCCACCGCGGAGGGGGCCTTGTCCGTTACCGCTGCGGACATCGCCCGGGTACGGGCCCGGCAGCGCGAACTCGGCGTGCCAGAGGCTTTCGAGTGGCTGGCCGAGGCGGCGCCGACGCTGCGTTCCTCTATCGAGGCCGTCGGCCTGCCCGTGGCGGAACGCCCGCTGATGGCTCTGGATGCACACCACCGGATCAGCCCGCAACCGTTGCCCGAGGGCGTGACGCTACGTGCGCTGAAAGGCGACGACCCTGCGTTGCCCGCAGCCCTCGCCCTGCCCCGCCTGGCCTTCGCGGAGGAAGGCAACGCGCTGGGCTCTGCGGGCCGTAAGGAGCTGTCGGCGGTGACCGAGGAGCTGACCGAGGACGGCACCGTGGCAACGACCCGCCCCACAATCCGCGCCGGGCACAAAACGCTCATCGCCGCCCTCGCCTCGGATGGGACTCCGCTGGCCGTCGGCCACTACCACCCGGCGAACGGCACCACCGAGATCGGTGGCATCGGCACCCTTCCCATCGCCCGCCGCCAGGGCCTGGCCGCCGCCGTCACGGCGGCCCTGGTCACCCACGCACGCGACCAGGGAGTGAACACCGTCTTCCTCGCCTATGCGGAGGACGCCGTCGCTCGCATCTACTCACGCCTGGGCTTCCGCCCCGCTGGCAGCACCCTTCTGATCGCCAACCAACCCGCACGATCGTAGGCTCGCAAGCTGGAAAGAGACGGCCTCGTTGGGGGCACCCGGCTGTCAGCCCGGCCCGCAGTCCCCAGCGGACCGTCGCGTACAAGTCCACCCAGGACGTCGGCGCCATCGACATACCTGGCCAGACAAAGAAGACCGCACCCGATCCATCAAGGCCGCCGTTCTGGGCGCCCCGAGGACCGGGTGCGGAAAGGGAGACGCTGCAACCAACGTAATCGCAGGTCAGAGGGCATGATCGAAGATCAGGCCTTCTTGGTCTCCCAGAAGATCTTGTCGACCTGGGCGATGTAGTCGAGCGCCTTCTGGCCGGTCGCCGGGTCCGTGGAGGCCTTGGCGGCGGAGAGGGACTTCAGGGTGTCGTTGATCAGCTGGTGGAGCTCCGGGTACTTCTCGAAGTGCGGCGGCTTGAAGTAGTCGCTCCACAGCACCGAGACGTGGTGCTTGGCGAGCTCGGCGCGCTGCTCCTTGATGGTCGTGGCCCGGGCCTGGAAGTGAGGGTCGTCGTTGCCGGCCATCTTTTCCTGGATGGCCTTCACCGACTCCGCCTCGATGCGGGCCTGGGCCGGGTCGTACACACCGCAGGGCAGGTCGCAGTGTGCGCTGACCTTGACCTTGGGGGCAAACAGGCGGGAGAGCATTGAGCTGTCCTTCCTCGTGATCGTCTTCTCAGGTGGGACATTACTCCGTGCTGGACGGGATTTCGCGAGTGCCCCCATGGGCTTAGGACAAAAGTCCCGGGTTGGGAACTGCTGCCGATGTACTAAGCAGCAGTGGCTTCCGGTGACTGTGAGTGAGCGCCGGGGCTGGACGCGTGTTCGCTGTGCGCCCGGGAGGGGAACTGGAGTTCTTGGGTCGAATGGGTGACCTTTGGGGGCGGGGCTCGTTGACTGCCGTGACGGGATCTTCGGCCGGGCGGGGGTGAATGGGTGGGCGGGCTGCGGGAATTGGCAGCGTCGTACGTGGTGTCCGGTCCCGCCGGGGTGGCCATCCGGGACCGGCTGCGGGTGTCCGAGGCGGATGCGGCTGTGCTGCTTGAGGTCGGGATGTTCCTGGGTTCGCTGGCCGCGGGTGATCTGGCGGAGCGGTCCCGGCAGGGTGTGGCGCACGACGCGGCCTCGTGGGCGGTGCGCAAGCGGGAGCTGACGGGGAAGTCGTCGGCGCGCTGGGCGGGCAGTATCACCAAGGCCACGCATGATCAGTGGGCGCTGGCGAGGCGCGGGCAGGCCGCTCACCTCGACTGGCTGCGCGCTCAAGTCGCAGCGATCGAGGCGCGGCTGGCCCGCCCGCTGGGCGCCAAGGCGGACAAGCGGCAAGGGCTGCCGCGCGGCTGTGCCTCGCGAGGTGAGTGGCACGCCAAGGCACGCCGCCTGCAGGCCTTGAAGGCGCGGCTGGAGGCGGTCGAAGCGGACTGGTCGGCGGGCCGGGTGCGCGTGGTGCGCGGCGGCAAGCGCCTCGCCAACACCCGCCACAACCTGGAGGCGGCCGGGCTGAGCGAGCAGCAGTGGCGACAGCGGTGGCAGGCGGCGCGGATGTTCCTGGCTGCGGACGGGGAGTCCGGCAAACCGTTCGGCAACGAGACTCTCCGCGTCACCGACACCGGCCAGATCTCCCTCAAGCTCCCGGCGCCGCTTGCCCACCGGGCCAACGCACCGCACGGCCGGTACGTGCTGGACGCCACCGTACGCTTCCAGCACCGGGGCCAGGAGTGGCGCGACCGGATCACCGCGAACCGGGCGGTGGCCTACCGCATCCACCACGATGTGGCGCGCGGCCGCTGGTATGTGACCGCGTCCTGGCAGCGCGCCGCCACCCCCGTCCTCCCGCTTCAGGCGGCCCTGGCTCGCGGGGTGGTCGGGGTGGACATGAACGACGACCACGTGGCCGCCTGGCAGCTCGACGTGCACGGCAACCCGGTCGGCGAACCGCAGCGCTACTTCTACGACCTGAGCGGCAGTGCCGATCATCGCGATGCGCAGATCCGGCACGCGCTGAGCCGACTGCTGCACTACACCGAACGTTGCGGGGCCGCCGCGATAGCCCTCGAGGACCTCGACTTCGCGGCGGAGAAGGGCCGGGAGAAGCACGGCCGCAGCAAACGCTTCCGCCGCCTGATCTCCCGCTTCCCCACCGCCCGCCTCAAGGCCCGGCTGGTGGCGATGGCCGCCGAGCAGGACATCGCCGTCGTCGCGGTCGACCCGGCCTACACCAGCCGGTGGGGTGCCCAGCACTGGCAGAAGCCCCTGACCACCCCACAACGTGAGATGTCCCGGCACGATGCGGCGAGCATCGCGGTCGGGCGACGCGCCCTCGGGCACCCGGTCCGGCTGGGGGCACCTCCCAGCGGTAGCTGGGGGAGGACGGCACCGCCCCCGCAGCACCGGAGTGATGCTGCGGGGCATCGGACCGTCCAGGCCGGACCGGAGACCCGAAGGCGTGAGGAACCCCGCCCCCACCTGCCCGGACCGCGCACCGGATGCGCGCCGCCCGGTGGTGGAGCGAAAGCGGGCGACCAGCGTGCCCAACACCGTTCGGGGCACGCGACTGAGCACGGGTTCTGGCACCAGGACTCACTACCGCTCGGTCTTTAGGAACGGTCAGACTGAGACTGGTGGAGGATCGGACCGGGGAGGTGCCGGGGATGCCGGAGCTGTCGCAGGAGACCGAGCGCGGGAGGGCTGTCTTGCCTTTCGGGGTGGCCGAAGTGACCGGGCCGTCCATGGTGCCCACGCTGTATCACGGGGATCTGCTCGTGGTGCAGTACGGGGCGCGGATCAGGCCCGGTGACGTGGTCGTTCTGCGTCATCCGTTCCAGCAGGACCTGCTGGTCGTCAAGCGTGCCGTGGAGCGGCGCGAGGGCGGCTGGTGGGTGCTCGGGGACAACGCGTACGCGGGCGGAGACAGCACGGACTACGGGACCGTGCCCGAGGAATTCGTCCTCGGGAAGGCGTGGTTCCGGTACCGGCCCCTGAAGGAGGGTCAGCGTTCGCCGCTCGCGGTCGCGCGCTGGGCGCTCTCGGCCGCGCGGCCGGTGTTCCCCGACCGGTCGGCCTCCAGACGCTTGCGGGCGCGGTAGGCGGCGACGTTTGCGCGGGTCGCGCAGCGGTCCGAGCAGTAGCGGCGGGAACGGTTCGTCGAGGTGTCGAGGTAGGCGTTGCGGCACGGCGCGGCCTCGCACAGGCCGAGGCGGTCCACGCCGTACTCGGTGAGGTGGAAGGCCAGGCCCATCGCGGCGATCGCGGCATAGCCGGCGGTCGCGTTCGAGGGGTGGTCCGCCAGGTGCATGTGCCACAGGGGGCGGCCGTCGTCGTCCCGGAAGTCGTGCCCGGAGATCTGCGGGCTGACGGGGAATTCGAGGAGGAGCGAGTTCAGCAGGTCCACGGCGAGTGTTTCGTCGCCGCCGTCCGCCGCCTCGAAGACCGCCCGCAGCCGCGCCCGTACGCCCCTGAAGCGGGTGACGTCCGCGTCCGTGGCCCGGCGGGCCGCCGAGGCGTTGCCCCCGAAGAGGTCGCGGACGGCCTCGACCGAGGTGAGTGAGTCCTTGCCCCGGGCCGGTTCCTCGCTGTTGACGAGACGTACGGCGTAGTCCGAGTAATAGGCCAGTTCCACTTGTAGTCCTTACGAGGGCGCTCTATGGTCGTGGTGCGAGCGCGTAATGGCTGACTGTGATTCCAGGGTATTACTCCTGGAGGGGAGGGGCTTCCATGACCACCGTGACCGGAGCCGACTGGCCTGCATGGCAGGAGAGCTGGGATGCGCAGCAGGAGTGGTACCTCCCGGATCGTGAGGAACGCTTCCGGGTCATGCTTGACATGGTCGAGGCCCTGGTGGGCCCCGCACCGCGCGTACTCGACCTCGCGTGCGGTACGGGAAGTATCACGGCCCGGCTCTTCAAAAGGTTCCCGGAGGCCGTCAGTACCGGGGTCGACCTCGACCCCGCGCTCCTGGCCATCGCCGAGGGCACCTTCGCGGCCGACGACCGCGTCACGTTCGTCACGGCCGACCTGAAGGACCCCGACTGGACGACAAAGCTGCCGTACGACTCGTACGATGCCGTCCTCACCGCGACCGCCCTCCACTGGCTGCACCTCGAACCCCTCGCGGCCCTCTACGGTCAGATCGCGGAACTGGTCCGCGACGGCGGTGTGTTCATGAACGCGGACCATATGATCGACGAGTCGACGCCGAGGATCAACGCCGCGGAGAGCGCACAGCGGCAGGAGCGCATGAACCGGGCCAAGGAGGCCGACGTACTCGGCTGGACCGAGTGGTGGCAGCTCGCCGCCCAGGACCCGGTACTCGCCGAGCCGACCGCCCGCCGTTTCGAGATCTACGGGGAGCACGCCGACGGCGACACCCCGTCCGCCGAGTGGCACGCGCGCGTGCTGCGCGAAAAGGGCTTCGCCGAGGCCCGGGCCGTGTGGCGGTCACCGTCGGACGCGCTGGTCCTCGCGCTCAAGTGACGAGGGCATGAGGAAGGGGCGGTACGGACATCCGTATCGCCCCTTCTCGTACGTACTGTCAGAGCACCTTGGACAGGAACGACTTCGTCCGCTCGTGCTGCGGATCCGTCAGTACGTCGCGGGGGTGGCCCGACTCGACCACCACGCCGCCGTCCATGAACACCAGACTGTCGCCGACCTCGCGGGCGAAGCCCATCTCGTGGGTGACGACGATCATCGTCATGCCGGACTCGGCGAGGTCGCGCATGACGTCGAGGACGTCGCCGACCAGCTCCGGGTCGAGGGCCGAGGTCGGCTCGTCGAAGAGCATCAGCTTCGGCTCCATGGCCAGCGCACGGGCGATCGCCACGCGCTGCTGCTGGCCGCCGGAGAGCTGCGAGGGGTAGCTGCCCGCCTTGTCGGCGAGGCCGACGCGTTCGAGCAACTGGCCCGCGCGCTCCCGCGCCTGGGCCTTACTGGTGCCCTTGACCTGGACCGGGGCTTCCATGATGTTCTCGAGCGCCGTCATGTGCGGGAACAGGTTGAAGCGCTGGAAGACCATGCCGATGTCCCGGCGCTTCAGGGCGACCTCGCTGTCCCTGAGCTCGTACAGCTTGTCGCCCTTCTGGCGGTAGCCGACCAGCTCTCCGTCGACGTACAGACGGCCGGCGTTGATCTTCTCGAGGTGGTTGATGCACCTGAGGAAGGTCGACTTGCCGGAGCCGGAGGGGCCGATGAGGCAGAAGACCTCGCCGGACTGCACTTCCAGGTCGATGCCCTTGAGGACCTCGACGAGCCCGAAGGACTTGTGGACGCCCTCGGCCTTCACCATGGCGGTCATGCGGCACCTCCCGCCGACGGACGGTTCGACAGGGACAGCACGTTCGCCTTGATCTTCTGGAACGGCGTGTCCGGGAGTGTGCGGCTGGAACCGCGGGCGTAGTACCGCTCCAGGTAGTACTGGCCGACGCTGAAGACCGAGGTCAGCACCAGGTACCAGGCCGCGGCGAGGAACAGCATCTCGGCCGGGGCACCGGAGGTCTGGCCGATGTCCTGGGCGACGCGGAGCAGCTCCGAGTACTGGACCACGGACACCAGCGAGGTCGTCTTCAGCATGTTGATGACCTCGTTGCCCGTGGGCGGCACGATCACGCGCATCGCCTGCGGGACGACGATCCGGCGCAGCGTCTTGCCGTGGCTCATGCCCAGCGCGTGCGAGGCCTCGGTCTGGCCCTCGTCGACCGAGAGCAGACCGGCGCGGCAGATCTCCGCCATGTACGCGGCCTCGTTGAGGCCGAGGCCCAGCAGCGCTGTCAGGAACGGGGTCATGAACTGCGACCACTCGTCCTTGTAGAACGGCCCGAGGTTGATGTACTCGAAGACCAGGCCCAGGTTGAACCAGACGATCAGCTGGACCAGGACCGGGGTGCCGCGGAAGAACCAGATGTAGAACCACGCGATGGACGAGGTGACCGGGTTCTTCGACAGGCGCATCACCGCCAGCAGGATGCCGCCGACGACGCCGATGAGCATGCACAGCACCGTGAGCAGAAGCGTCTTGCCCACGCCGCTGAGGATGCGGTCGTTGAAGAAGTAGTCCGGGATCGCGTCCCAGTTGATCCTGCCCTGGGAGAACGCGTAGATGACCCCGCCCAGCAGGGCGAGGGCGATGACGGCGGAGACGTACCGTCCGTAGTGACGGACCGGGATGGCCTTGATGGCCTCCGGGCCGGCCGGCGGGGTGTCCGCCGGCCCGTCCGTCTTGTCGATGTCAACAGTCACGGGTGTTGCCTTTCAGTGCCCGCCGACCGCGCGGTCACTTGCCGCCGTTGATGGTGGCTTCCTTGACTGCGCCGTCCTCGACGCCCCACTTCTTGATGATCTTGTCGTACTCGCCGTTCGCGATGAGCGCGTCGAGCGCGGCCTTCAGCGCGTCCCGGAGCTGGGTCTGGTCCTTGGCGACCGCGATACCGTACGGCGCCGCCTCGACCTGCTCGCCGACCAGCTGGAAGTCATTGCCGCCACCGGAGGTCTTCACGGCGTACGCGGCGACCGGGAAGTCGGAGGAGCCGGCGTCCGCGCCGCCCGCGCGCAGGCGGGTCTGGGCCTGCTGGTCGTTGTCGAAGGCCTCGATGGTGATCGTCTGGCCGCCGGTGCACTTCTTCGCCTCGGCCTTGGCGAGGTCCTCGGAGACCGTGCCGCGCTGCAGCACGATCTTCTTGCCGCACAGGTCGGACCAGGTCTTGATGCCCTGGTCGTCGCCCTTCTTGGTGTAGATCGAGACACCGGCGGTGAAGTAGTCCACGAAGTCGACGCCCTCACCGACCTTCTTGCCGGTGTCGGAGTCGATGCCCTCCTGGCGGTCCTTGGTGTCGGTCATCGCGGACATGGCGATGTCGTACCGGTCGGAGCGCAGACCGGTGATCAGCGTGTCGAAGGTGCCGTTCTCGAACTCGAACTTCACGCCGAGCTGCTTGCCCATCGCGGCCGCGAGGTCGGGGTCGATGCCGACCGTCTTGCCGGAGCTGTCCTTGAACTCGACCGGCGCGTACGCGATGTCGGAACCGACCTTGACGACGCCTGCGTCACGGATCTCCTTCGGCAGCTTGTCGGCCAGCGGGGCCGCACTCGCCGAGGGGGTGTCGGTGCTTTCCGAGCTGCCGCTCTCGGTCTGGTCACCGCAGCCCGTGAGCAGCAGGGCGCCGGCGACCGCGATCGCACCGACCGCGGCTATACGGGAGTGCGCGGCGGTCGTACGACGGGTGGAGCTTGCGGTCATGGTGATTCCTCCGGCGGAAGGGTGGAGTGCCGATGGGTCGAGAGAACACACACCTTTGGGTGTCGCGACCTCGTGTGATGACGGCAATCTTGCCATTCGGACGGATGCCCCCAGGGTGCCCGCCATGTCAAAATCGGATAACGGGTGACCCCCGAACCGTGCCGGACCGGCCCAACTTGACCGGATCATGTACGGATTTTTCTCCTTCCGGCCGGAAGATCTTCGGTGCTTCGCGCGATGCGAACGACCGCATCTCCGCACTTGCGGCGCCCTTCTGACCTGTCAAGATATGTCCAGGCATTCGGGTACAAATCATGTCAGCGTCATGTGACCTTCGTGTTATGGACTCGTCGGCGATACCGTCCGTCCGGTAAGAAGGTTCCTTACACCCCTCATCCGGGGCTCAGGGCGCGTGTGCGGCGCGCCCGTCGCGTATGTGCCCGTACGTACCCGTACGTGGCCGTCACATCAGGGGCATACGCGGTGCCTGCCCACCCCTCACCCGGAGTGGACACCCTCAACCGTTCAAGACTTAAGGGGTAAAACAAAGTGGCAGCGGAGATCGTCAATCCTCGCAGCGACAGCAGTACGGATCAGGAGGCCGGGGCCGAGCCCCTCGATTCCTTCGATCCGGCGT
The DNA here is from genome assembly GCF_054783935.1 of Streptomyces pseudoechinosporeus. Lineage (NCBI taxonomy): Bacteria > Bacillati > Actinomycetota > Actinomycetes > Kitasatosporales > Streptomycetaceae > Streptomyces > Streptomyces pseudoechinosporeus. The sequence goes on along the minus strand of NZ_BAAGPS010000078.1, from coordinate 31,045 downwards.
TCGCGCTGCACCGCGGCGGCAAGATGGCCGTGCAGGCAACCGTGCCGGTCCGCGACAAGGACGACCTGTCCCTGGCGTACACACCCGGCGTCGCGAAGGTGTGCAGCGCCATCGCCGAGCAGCCGGAGCTCGTCCACGACTACACGTGGAAGTCGTCCGTGGTGGCCGTGGTGACGGACGGTACGGCGGTGCTCGGGCTCGGGGACATCGGCCCTGAGGCCTCCCTCCCCGTGATGGAGGGCAAGGCGATCCTGTTCAAGCAGTTCGGTGGGGTCGACGCCGTGCCGATCGCTCTGGGCACGACGGACACCGACGAGATCGTCGAGACCGTGGTGCGGCTCGCGCCGTCCTTCGGCGGGGTCAACCTCGAGGACATCTCGGCGCCTCGGTGCTTCGAGATCGAGCGGCGGCTGCAGGAACGGCTCGATATCCCGGTCTTCCACGACGACCAGCACGGGACCGCTGTCGTCACGCTGGCCGCCCTTCGGAACGCGGCTCGGCTGACGGGGCGGTCGCTGGGCGATCTGCGTGCGGTGATCTCGGGTGCGGGGGCGGCCGGCGTTGCCATCGCCAAGTTCCTGCTCGAGGCGGGGATCGGGGATGTCGCTGTCGCGGACCGCAAGGGTGTCGTGTCCGAGGACCGGGACGATCTGACTCCGGTTAAGCGGGAGCTCGCCGTGCTGACCAACAAGGCGGGGTTGTCCGGGTCGTTGGAGGCCGCGCTCGCCGGTGCCGACGTGTTCATCGGGGTGTCCGGCGGTACGGTTCCGGAGTCGGCCGTCGCTTCCATGGCCGAGGGGGCGTTCGTGTTCGCCATGGCCAACCCGAACCCCGAGGTGCATCCTGACGTCGCGCACAAGTACGCGGCCGTTGTGGCGACCGGGCGGTCCGACTACCCCAACCAGATCAACAACGTGCTGGCGTTCCCCGGGATCTTCGCGGGGGCGCTTCAGGTGCGGGCCTCTCGGATCACTGAGGGGATGAAGATCGCTGCGGCCGAGGCGTTGGCTGCGGTCGTCGGGGACGACCTTGCCGCGGATTACGTGATTCCGTCGCCGTTCGATGAGCGGGTTGCTCCGGCGGTTACGGCGGCGGTGGCTGCGGCGGCTCGGGCGGAGGGTGTCGCTAGGCGCTGACCTCCGGCAGGGGGGTTCGTTTTCGGCTGCGGGTGCGTTGTGGCTGGTCGCGCCGTTCCCCGCGGGTGCCTCCGGCGGTTGGGCGGGTGCGGGTTGTTTGTGGTTGCTCGCGCCGTTCCCCGCGCCCCTGGGTGGGTGGTGGGTCGGGGCCGTGGGCCGGTGCGTCAGCCCGTCGCAGGCCGGGCATACGGCCCTTTGCTGGTACACGGCGAAGGTGGCCTGAGACAGAACCTACGCGACGGGCATACGACGCACCGGCCCACGGCCCCTCCCGCCGGCGGGAAGCTGCGGGTTCGTTGTGGCTTTGGCTGAGTGGAGCCGCAGGCTTTCTAGGGGCGCGGGGAACTGCGCGACCAGCCATAGCGGGCCCGCACCCGCCCATGAACCGAACCCACCACCCCCATAGGCGCCCTGCTCGACCGTCGACGGCTAGGGTCAGGGACATGTTCGCTGCATATGCTGCACGTATTGATCGGGATCAGCCGTTGAACGGGCTGGAGTTGGGGGAGCGGCCCGCTCCCGAGGCTCGGGACGGCTGGACGACCGTGGACGTCAGGGCCGCCTCCCTGAACCACCATGACCTGTGGTCGCTGCGGGGCGTGGGCCTCGCGGAGGACCGGTTGCCGATGATTCTGGGGTGCGACGCCGCGGGTGTCGACGAGGACGGCAATGAGGTCGTGCTGCACTCCGTGATCGGGCAGACGGGGCATGGGGTCGGGCCGAAGGAGCCGCGTTCCATCCTCACGGAGCGGTATCAGGGGACGTTCGCCGAGCAGGTCTCCGTGCCTGCATGGAATGTACTGCCGAAGCCCAAGGAGCTCTCCTTCGAGGAGGCCGCCTGTCTGCCCACCGCCTGGCTGACGGCGTACCGCATGCTCTTCACCAACGCCGGCGTACGCCCTGGCGACTCGGTTCTCGTACAGGGTGCCGGAGGCGGTGTGGCCACCGCCGCGATCGTGCTGGGGAAGGCGGCGGGGCTACGGGTCTTCGCCACCAGCCGTGACGAGGCGAAGCGCAAGCGGGCCGTGGACCTGGGCGCTGTGGAGGCCGTGGAGTCGGGTGCCCGGCTGCCGGAGCGCGTGGACGCGGTCATCGAGACCGTCGGTGCCGCCACCTGGTCCCACTCCGTCAAGTCCCTCAAGCCCGGCGGCACCCTCGTCATCTCGGGCGCCACAAGCGGCGACCGTCCCTCGCACGCCGAACTGACCCGCATCTTCTTCCTCGAACTCAAGGTCGTCGGCTCCACGATGGGCACGAAGGACGAGCTTGAGGACCTGTTGTCCTTCTGTGCCGCCACCGGTGTGCGTCCTGTCGTCGATGAAGTCCTGCCGTTGGATCGTGCCCGCGAGGGCTTCGAGCGGATGGAGTCGGGCGAGCAGTTCGGGAAGATCGTCCTCACTGCCTCCTGAGGTGTTTGCCTCACGCCTGTCTCTTGCACACCCCGCGATGTCAACTTGGGTTGACATCGCGGGGTGTGTCAACGTACGTTGACGTCATGACCGAAGCAACAGATCTCGCCGAGCGCGCGGGCGACCGCGATCCGCGGATCGGGCTGCGGGCCGTCTCCGCCTTGCGGCGGCTGCTGGAGCAGCTCGAAGCGGTGCAGGTGCGCAGTGCGCGCAATCAGGGTTGGTCGTGGCAGGAGATCGCCGCGGAACTGGGAGTCAGTAGGCAGGCCGTCCACAAGAAGTACGGGAGGCAGTGATGTTCGAACGGTTCACCAAGGACGCCCGCGCGGTGGTGCTGGGCGCGGTCGACCACGCCGAGCGGATGGGCGCGGAGACGGTTGAGGAGGGGCACCTGCTGCTTTCCTTGCTCGACCGTGAGGGCAGTCGTGGGTCGTTCGCTCTCGCCTCTCTGGGGCTCGACCGTCAGAAGGAGTCGGTGAAGGAAGCTCTGGCCGAGGTGCGGCGCCGCGGGGGTCTGTCGCGCGCCGACGCCGACGCGCTGTCCGGTCTTGGCATCGATGTCGCGGAGATCGTCTCCCGGGTTGAGGAGGCCCATGGCGTGGGCGCACTGGGCGGCGACAAGAAGGACAAGCGGTGGTGGTCAGGCCACCGCACTTTCACCCGCGGCGCCAAGGACACCCTGGAGAAGTCCCTGCGCATCGCCGTGGGCCGACGCGACCGGCACATCGGCGACGAACACATCCTCCTCGCCCTCACCGCCCTCCCCGGAGTCGCTGCCGAGGCCCTTGCCGACCACGGCGTGACGTACGAGACCGTGACGCGCGTGCTCTACGGCGGCGGCGAGGCGAAGGCCGGCTGAGGCGAAGGGCCAACTGGGGTGCGGC
>NZ_BAAGPS010000078.1:0-27580 GCF_054783935.1 Streptomyces pseudoechinosporeus | reverse complement strand
TTCCGCGGGCGCCGCACCTCCGAGGGCTCCCCGCTCAGCCCTTGGGCCGCAGTACCACCCCTATGTGTGCCGCCGCCGTCGACAAGTGGCGGCGGCACTCCCGCAGTTGGTCCTCCGTCACCCCGTTGTCGCGGGCCGCGTCGCGGATGTCGTCGCGGAAGCGGTCCAGGAGGCGGTCGAGGTCGCGGGCGGGTTCGCCGGTCGAGTCGTCGTGTGCCCAGGCGGGTTCGTAGTCGGCGGGGAAGTCCTCGGGGGTGGCCGTGTAGTCGGGCTCTGGCGTCCGCTCCCTCTCCGGCCGGCCGGCGCCGGCGTCCTTCCCGAAGCCCTTTCCGAACTCCCCGAATTCCTTGGCGAGTTCGGTGAGGCCTTCCCGTACGCCCGTCGGCCAGTCGCCCCGTGCGAAGTGGTCCTGCACCTGGTCCTGGACGCGCTTGGCGACGCGCTGGAGCTCCTGGGCCTGGGCCCGCGCCCTCTCCTGCGCCTCCTTGGCCTGGCGGCGTGCCCGCTGGGCCTCCTCGCGTGCCCGTCGGCTCTCGTCCTTCGCGCGCCTGGCCTGTTCCTTCCACTCCTGCTTGACACGGCGCATCTCCTCCTTCGCGGTGCGCCACGCCTCCTTTTCCATGTACTCGGTGGAGTCCCCGTAGGCGGCCTCGCGTTCCCCCCGCCACCCCTTGGCACCGCCCGTGGTGGGCCCCCGGCGTGCCTCGCTCGCTGCCGCCCGCATCTCGCGGCGCAGGTCACCCGCCGCGCCCCGCACATCGGCCCGGATCTCGGCGGCCAGCTCCGCCACCGACTCGCGGATCTCCAGCTCCAGGTCGGCCAGTTCACCGCTGCGGTCGGCCAGTTCGGCGCGGCCGGCGTCCGTGATCGCGTACACCTTGCGGCCGCCCTCGGTGGTGTGGGTGACCAGGCCCTCGGCCTCCAGCTTGGCCAGCCGGGGGTACACGGTGCCGGCCGAGGGTGCGTACAGGCCCTGGAAGCGCTCCTCGAGGAGCCGGATCACCTCGTACCCGTGGCGCGGCGCCTCGTCCAGCAGCTTCAGCAGGTAGAGCCGGAGTCGTCCGTGGGCAAAGACGGGAGGCATGTCAGAGCCCCTTCTTGTCGTTCGGGCCGGAGGTGGGGCTGTCGGATGAGCCGCTGGGGGAGCCATCGGAGGGAGGGACGGTCGGGCGGTCGGGCGGGAGGTCGGGGCTCTCGTCGGATGGGCCGGTGCCGATGTCCTCCGGCTCGGCGTCCCATGGTTCGTCCTCCGCCGGAGGCCTCCGTAGCAAGGCGATCGAGCCCGATACGGTCGTCGCCTTCAGCTTTCCGGTGCCCGAGCCCAGGCGGCCGGTGATCTTGTGGGCACCCCACTGGCCGCTGACCCGGAGGTCGTCGAAGGCGTTGGAGACGGTGCCGCTCGCGGTGTTGGCCTCGACCTCCGCGTCCGCGGGATGCGGCAGCCGGATGGCGATCTCCCCCGAGACGTTGTTCAGCACGACGTCGGTGGGGCTGTCCGTGTCGAGGTCGACGATCATCGAGCCGCTCACCGAGTCGGCCCGCACGGTGGAGCCCGAGCCCTCGACGACGGTGAGGTCGCCGGAGACGGAGTTGAAACGCAGGTCGCCGGTGACGGCCTGGGCCTCCAGATTCCCCGAGACCGTGTCGGCGCGCACGGGGCCGGAGAGGCCGACGAGTGTCGTGTCTCCCGTGACGCCCTTCACCACCGTCGCGCCGTCCACTCCGGAGACCACGGCGGCGGCGCCGACCACGCCCACCTCCACGCGCGTATGTGCCGGAACCGCCAGGGAGACCACCGCGTCGCGACGCCAGCCCTTGCGGTCGAGCCACTTGAGGAAGCCCTTCCACGGCAGGTCCTCGTACGCCACCGTGAGCGTGCCGTCCTTGTGGGTCACCGTGAGAGGTGGTCCCTCTATCTCGGTCACCTCGAGGCGGGTGGAACCCTCGTCCACCCCCACGACGTTCACCGTTCCGTTGACGATTCGCACATGGAGCGCCGTCACGGGGTCATCGAAGGTGAGCTTCTTGGGCTCGGCGACAGACCACTCGGACATGGTGCTGACCTCCTCGACGCGAACGAACGGGATGTTGCGGAACCTCGCGACAGGGAGCACCGGCCAACACCAGCCCAAACCGGTCGCGCCATATCGCGTCTTCCGTTATTCACGATATATCGCGGTCACGGAAAGTCAAGACACCCGTTTCGGTGATCTCACAAAAGGTGAATGCGCAGGTTCGACGCCCGCCGCCGGACTGCTGAGGCGTCGTGAGCCCTACTCGTCGTCCTCGTCGTCGTCCAGTCGCGCCAGCCAGGTCGCCAGCCGCTCCACCGGCACCTCGAAGTCCGGATTGAGATCGACGAACGTACGGAACTGCTCGGCGAGCCACTCGAAGGTGACCTCTTCCTCGCCGCGCCGCTTCTCAAGTTCCTCGATGCCACGGTCGGTGAAGTACACGGGTGCTCTCCTGGGGGCGTAGGTCTGACGTCTCCAGGTTATGCGGAGCCGGACCTTCGGAAATGACCGAGGGCCCGGCCCCGAGACGAACTCGGTGCCGGGCCCCGCAGAGGTCGTACGCCCGAGACTTACGCCTCGAACACCTCCCGAACCAACTGCTCCTGCTCGGCCTGGTGCCGCTTGGCCGAACCCACCGCCGGAGACGAGCCGTGCGGGCGGGAGATCCGCCGCAGCCGCTCGCCGTGCGGGATGTCCGCGCCGACCGCCAGGTCCAGGTGGTCGATGAGGTTGAGGGCGATGAACGGCCAGGCGCCCTGGTTCGCCGGCTCCTCCTGGGCCCAGAGGTACTTCTCGACGTTCGGGTACTTGCCGATCTCGGCCTGGAGCTCGGCACCCGGGACCGGGTACAGGCGCTCGATGCGGATGATCGCCGTGTCCGTGATGCCGCGCTTCTGGCGCTCGGCGTCGAGGTCGTAGTAGACCTTGCCGGCCGTGAAGACGACCTTGCGGACCGCCGCCGGGTCCACCGACGCGTCACCGATGACCGGACGGAAGCCGCCCGTCGTGAATTCCTCCGCCTTCGACGCCGCCGCCTTCAGACGCAGCATCGACTTCGGGGTGAAGACGACCAGCGGCTTGTGGTGCGGGTTGTGGACCTGCCAGCGCAGCAGGTGGAAGTAGTTCGACGGGAGGGTCGGCATGGCGACCGTCATGTTGTTCTGGGCGCAGAGCTGGAGGAACCGCTCCGGGCGGGCCGAGGAGTGGTCCGGGCCCTGGCCCTCGTAGCCGTGGGGGAGGAGAAGCGTGACGCCGGACGTCTGGGCCCACTTCTGCTCCGCCGACGAGATGAACTCGTCGACCACCGTCTGGGCGCCGTTGACGAAGTCGCCGAACTGCGCCTCCCACAGGACCAGCGACTCGGGACGGGCCAGGGAGTAGCCGTACTCGAAGCCCATGACCGCGTACTCGGAGAGCAGCGAGTCGTAGACGTTGTAGCGCGCCTGGTCGCTCGAGAGGTACTGGAGCGGGGTGTAGTCCTCGCCCGTGTTCTGGTCCACCAGGACCGCGTGGCGCTGGCCGAACGTGCCGCGGCGGGAGTCCTGGCCCGACAGCCGGACCGGGGTGCCCTCCATCAGCAGCGAGCCGAAGGCCAGGGTCTCGCCCATGCCCCAGTCGATCGTGCCGTCCTCGATCATCGCCGCGCGGCGCTGCATCTGCGGCATCAGACGCGGGTGGACGGTGATGTGGTCGGGGATGTTGACCTGCGACTCGGCGATCCGCTTCACGACCTCCTGGGAGACCGCGGTGTCCACGTGGACCGGGAACTCCGCCTCCGGCTGCGGGACATGCACCTCGGCGGGAGCGTGGACGGCCTCGCGGACCTCGGTGAAGACCTTCTCCAGCTGCCCCTGGAAGTCCTGCAGCGCCTGCTCGGCCTGTTCCAGCGTGATGTCGCCACGACCGATGAGGGACTCGGTGTAGAGCTTGCGCACCGAGCGCTTCTTGTCGATCAGGCTGTACATCTGCGGGTTCGTGAACGACGGGTTGTCGGTCTCGTTGTGACCGCGGCGGCGGTAGCAGATGAGGTCGATGACGACGTCCTTGTTGAACGCCTGCCGGAACTCGAAGGCGAGGCGCGCGACCCGGACGACGGCCTCGGGGTCGTCACCGTTCACGTGGAAGATCGGCGCCTCGATCATCCGGGCCACGTCGGTGGAGTACATCGACGAGCGCGCGGACTCCGGCGGAGCCGTGAAGCCGACCTGGTTGTTGATGATGATGTGGACCGTGCCGCCGGTGCGGTAGCCGCGCAGCTGCGACATGTTCAGGGTCTCGGCCACCACGCCCTGGCCCGCGAAGGCCGCGTCGCCGTGGAGGGCCACCGGCAGGACCGTGAAGTCCGTGCCGCCCTTGCCGATGATGTCCTGCTTGGCGCGGGCGATGCCCTCCAGGATCGGGTCGACCGCCTCCAGGTGCGAGGGGTTGGCGGCCAGCGAGACCTTGATCTGCTCGCCGTCCAGGCCCGTGAACGTGCCCTCGGCGCCCAGGTGGTACTTCACGTCACCGGAGCCGTGCATCGACTTCGGGTCGAGGTTGCCCTCGAACTCGCGGAAGATCTGCGCGTACGACTTGCCGACGATGTTCGCGAGCACGTTCAGCCGGCCGCGGTGGGCCATGCCGATGACGACCTCGTCGAGACGGGACTCGGCGGCGCTGTCGATGACCGCGTCAAGGAGCGGGATGACGGACTCGCCGCCCTCCAGCGAGAAGCGCTTCTGGCCGACGTACTTCGTCTGCAGGAAGGTCTCGAAAGCCTCCGCCGCGTTCAGCCGGCGCAGGATGCGCAGCTGCTCCTCGCGCTCCGGCTTGGTGTGGCCGCGCTCGACGCGGTCCTGGATCCACTTGCGCTGCTTCGGGTCCTGGATGTGCATGAACTCGACGCCGGTGGTGCGGCAGTACGAGTCGCGCAGGACGCCGAGTATGTCGCGCAGCTTCATCATCGACTTGCCGGCGAAGCCGCCGACCGCGAACTCGCGCTCCAGGTCCCACAGGGTGAGCCCGTGCTCGGTGATGTCCAGGTCGGGGTGCTTGCGCTGCTTGTACTCCAGCGGGTCGGTGTCGGCCATGACGTGGCCGCGGACCCGGTAGGAGTGGATCAGCTCGAAGACGCGGGCGGCCTTCGTGACGTCGTCGTCGTGCGAGGCGTCGATGTCCTTGAGCCAGCGGACCGGCTCGTACGGGATGCGCAGGGCCTCGAAGATCTCGTCGTAGAAGCCGTTCTCACCGAGGAGGAGGTTCGCGACGATGCGGAGGAACTCGCCGGAGGCGGCGCCCTGGATGACCCGGTGGTCGTACGTCGACGTCAGGGTCATGACCTTGGAGATGCCCAGCTTGTTGAGCGTGTCCTGGGACGTGCCCTGGAACTCCGCCGGGTAGTCCATCGAGCCGACGCCCATGATGACCGACTGGCCGGGCATCAGGCGGGGCACGGAGTGGACGGTGCCGAGGCCGCCGGGGTTGGTCAGCGAGACCGTGACGCCGGAGAAGTCGTCCATCGTCAGCTTGCCGTCGCGGGCGCGGCGGACGATGTCCTCGTAGGCCTGCCAGAACTCGAAGAAGTTCAGCGTCTCGGCCTTCTTGATGCCGGCGACAACGAGCTGACGGTCGCCGTTGGGCTTCACCAGGTCGATCGCCAGGCCGAAGTTGATGTGTTCCGGCTTGACCAGGGTCGGCTTGCCGTCCTTCTCGGCGTAGTGGTAGTTCATCGACGGCATGGCCTTGATGGCCTGAACCATCGCGTAGCCGATGAGGTGGGTGAAGGAGATCTTCCCGCCCCGGGCGCGCTTCAGGTGGTTGTTGATGACGATGCGGTTGTCGAACAGCAGCTTCACCGGGACCGCGCGCACGGACGTGGCCGTGGGCAGCTCCAGAGAGGCGTTCATGTTCTTCGCAACGGCGGCGGCCGGGCCGCGCAGCGGCACGTACTCCGGTCCGCCCGGAGCCCCGGGCGCGGGCGCGGCCTTGGCGGGCGCGGGCTTCGCGGCGGCCGGCTTGGCGGCGGCAGCGGGCTTGGCCGGAGCCGGGGCCGGGGCGGCGGCTGTGGCAGCGGGCTTCGGCGCCGCGGGGGCGGCCGGAGCCGGAGCGGCCTGGGCCTGACCGTCAGGGGAAGCCGGAGCCGCGGCGGGCGCGGCCTGAGCCGTCGATGGGGGTCCCCCCGCGCGAGTGGATTCGAGCGTGGGGGAGGTGGTCCCTGCGGCCCCCGCGGCCGCAGTACGCGACGTGGCCGAGGCGGCGACGCCGCCCGGCTTGTAGTCGGCGAAGAAGTCCCACCAGGCTCGGTCTACCGAATTCGGGTCCTGGAGGTACTGCTGATAGATCTCGTCGACGAGCCACTCATTCGGACCGAACGCGGCGGCGGGGTTCTTCCCGGCCTTCCCGGCTTGGTCGTCGGTGGAGATGCTCGAGTTACTGGGGGACTGTGGCGACACGGCGGCAACCGCCCTCTTCCGCTTCACAAGGTGATGGACAGCGGGAATCAAGGCTACGCCCCCACGGCCGCTGGATGCAGGCCGGGCCGGTTGATCGTCATGTAAGTCACATCAAAACACGTGTTTCGACGCTGGAAATGGCGGGAAACAAGCGCGGTTGCCCTGCGGACGCCCCGCACAATCCGTGGATCTTGCGACCCGATCCGCGGATCTTGCGATGATCTGGAGATCCGGATTCGAACCGTACGTCAGCCTGTGAGCGGAGGCAGCCCCGGAAGGGTGACCTGGATTCGGCAGCCGCGCTGGGATTCGGCCACCCCGATCCGGCCGCCGTGCAGATCGACGGCCCAGCGCGCGATGGCCAGCCCCAGCCCCGTACCGCCGTCGCTGCCCGGACCGTGCGGTGCGACGACTCCGCCCCGGTTGAAGCGCTCGAAGACCCGGTGCCACTCCGACTGCGGTATCCCGGGACCCTCGTCCAGCACCTCCAGATCGAGCGACTCCGGATAGTCCCCGCGCCGTGCCTTCACCGTCACGCGACCGTGCGGCGGGCTGTGCTTGACCGCGTTGTCGATGAGGTTGGCGACGACCTGGTGGATCCGCTCCGGGTCGGCGTGCGCGGTCAGCTCGGGCGGCGACACGTCCAGGTGCAGATGCACATCCGTACGCGTGTGGGTGCCGGAGCCCGAGGGGATGCCCGCGCGCGCGGAGGACACCATGTTGGCCTCCTTCAGTACGCCCGACAGATACGGCCACACCTCGAAGCGGCGCATGCGCAGCGGTACGACGCCGTTGTCCAGCCGGGACAGGTCGAGCAGGGTCTCGACGAGGCGCCCGAGGCGTTCCGTCTGCTTCAGGGCCGTACGCATCGTCTCGGGGTCGGCGGCGGATACGCCGTCCACGACGTTCTCCAGGACCGCGCGCAGGCCGGCGATCGGTGTACGCAGCTCGTGCGAGACGTTCGCGACCAGCTCCTTGCGCTGGCGGTCCTGGGCCTCCAGGTCGTCGGCCATGCGGTTGATCGTCTGGGCCAGGTCGCCCAGTTCGTCGCGGCGGTCGGCGCCCTTGACCCGGCTCGTGTAGTCGCCGTGCGAGATGTTCCGGGCCACGGTGTTCATCTCGTCCAGCGGGGCCGTCAGCGAGTGCGCCACGAACTGCGTGATCAGCAGCGTCGCGATCATCGAGAAGACCGTGATGAAGCGCAGCTCGGTCTCGGTGCGCACGGCGATCATCATCAGACCGGTGGTGATGAAGACCGAGACGACGACGAGCGTGCCGAGCTTCGTCTTGATGGAGAAGGGCCGCAGATTCTGGAGCGCCGCGCTGAGAGACCCGAAGAGCCTGCCGGCGACGAGCCCTTCCTTCGTGCGGAGCGCGGCTTCGGCCCGGAGGCGTGCGGCGTCGGACCGCCGGCGCAGGCTGTCGGACCGCCGGCGCAGGGTCTCGGAGCGCCGCAGCAGCACGTCGGACCACCACAGCAGGGCCTTCGACCACCACAGCAGGGCAGTCGCGAGGGGCCGCCCCGGGGCGGGGCGCCGTCCCTGCCCGGCGTACGGCTCTTCCGTGCCCTCCGCCTCGCTCACGGCGTCGGCGTCTCCAGGGCGTACCCCACACCGTGCACCGTACGGATCCGCTCGGCGCCGATCTTGCGGCGCAGGGCCTTGATGTGGCTGTCCACGGTCCGGGTGCCGGAGGCGTCCGCCCAGTCCCACACCTCGGCGAGCAGCTGCTCGCGCGAGAGCACCGCACGCGGCGTGTTGGCCAGGCAGACCAGCAGATCGAACTCGGTGGGCGTCAGATGGACGTCCTCGCTGCGCACCCGCACCCGCCGCTGCGCATGGTCGATCTCCAGCTCCCCCAGGCGCAGGATGCCGGAGCGAGGAGTCGACGCGGCGACCACGGCGCGCTCCACGCGGCGCAGCAGCACGTGTACACGCGCGGCCAGCTCACGCATGGAGAAAGGCTTCGTCATGTAGTCGTCGGCGCCCACGCCGAGCCCGACCAGCATGTCCGTCTCGTCGTCGCGCGCGGTGAGCATCAGCACCGGCACCGGTCGCTGTGCCTGCACCCTGCGGCAGACCTCCAGGCCGTCGAAGCCCGGCAGCATGATGTCGAGAATCAGCAGATCGGGCTGCCAGGCCTCGGCCGTGTCGACGGCGGCCGGTCCGTCACCGGCGGTCTGTACGAGAAATCCCTCGGCACGCAAGCGGGCTGCGATGGCGTCCACGATCGTCGGATCGTCCTCGACCACCAGCACCCGGCGCTGTGCGCCCGGCGTGGCCGCCGTGCCGTTTTGGGATGTGTGGGTCTGCTCCATCGCCCGCCCCTGAAGTGTGCTTTCCGGAATCGTGGGGGTGATTCCATGACTGCGCTTGACGCTTGAATGATCCGCGTCGGTCAGCAGAGTACGGGCAGTGACCACCGCTCGGCTATCCAGGCCCGACCGCGAGATGCACGACGTCCGGAACGCCCCGGGCAACCGGGATCTCTTCGGTACGCACCTGCTGGAACCCGGCATTCCGCAAGGTTCCCTCGAAATCAGACGAGGGCTGGGCCGACCACACGGCCAGCACCCCGCCCGGCCTCAACAACCTTGCGCAGGCGGCGAGTCCGGCCTCCGAATAGAGGCTTTCGTTGCCCTCCGTCACGGTCCAACCGGGCCCGTTGTCGATGTCCAGGCACAGCGCGTCGTACGTGTCTGATGTCTCATTGACGTAAGCGACCAGATCGTCTTCCACGATCTCCGTACGCGAATCCGCGAGCGCGGCTTGTGAAAGTTCCGCCAGCGGCCCGTCCAGATGCCAGTCGATGATCGCCCGCTCCCGCTCGACCACCGCGATACGCCCCCATCGCGGATCGGCGGCCGCGTGCGCCAGCGAGAACCCGACTCCGAGACCGCCGATCAGCACGCTCGGCTCCGGCCGCCCGTCCAGGGCATCGCGAGCGGCGTCGATCAGCAGCCGCTCCGAGCGGCCGTCCGATGTGTCCATCAGGAAGCACCCGTTGGCGATGATCTGCAGCAGTTCGCCGTGGCGGCGCAGGACGATTTCGCCGTACGGGCCGTTGCGGCGGTCTATGACTACGGGGGTGTCGTACGTGGTGGTCATGGGGCCATTTTGGCCCGTTGCTCCGGGGAGGGGCGGTGGCCGGTGCTCAGGGGTGCGTGGCGGGGGCGTACGACTTGATGTGCTGGAGGAGGGCGGCGAGTTGGGGGCGGTGGGTTTGGAGTACGACGGTGGGGGTGTCGCTCTCGCGGAGGGCGAGGGTGGGGTGGGTTCGGGCGAGTTCGACGCAACTTGTGCCGTCGCCGGAACCTGAGTGGGACGACTTCTGCCAGCTGAGTTCGACGCAACTCGCAGCGTGAGGGCGGTGTTGGCTGGGCGCGGCAGGTCAGTCGACGGGACGGAGGTCGGTGACGAGGCGGAAGCGTTCCAGGACCGCGAGCGTTGTGTCGTCCACGGTGAAGTCGGGGTCCTCCAGTGCCGCGCGCATCTCCTCGCTGTGCCAGAACCGTTCGTGGCCCGCCCGCCACTCGGCCACGCTGGTGTAGCCCTCGCCCTCGTCCACCGCGTGGGCGAGATCCACCTGTGCCAGCGGTACGACGCGGACGTCGGTCACCTTGATGACCCCCACCGGCCGGTCGTCGGAGTCGACGACCACCGAACGGCTCCTGGCCTCCGGCAGGGGCTCTCCCTCATGCTCGTAGTCGACGAGAAGCCCCGTCGTGGACGTCTTGGAACCGTCGAGAATCGCCGCGACAAGCTGGTCGTGGAGCGGTCTGGGGAAGGCGAACTCGGCTTTGGGCAACGATGCGAGGTCTTCGAGTGAGGCCGAGTCGGTCGTCATGCGGTCACGGTAATCCGTGCCCGGTCACGTCCACCGGAGGGAGAGGTGGAGGGGTGTGCGCGTGAAAATGTGACAGTGATGGGGGAAGGTGTCACATTTTCCGAACCCACCTGCCGGTGGGCAGCAGCGCTTGATGGAGCGCAGCCGCCCGCTTGGGGCGAGCCGATAGCGTGTGGCCATGGCCGAACATGCGGAGCGCCCGCTGCTCTTCCTGGACGTCGATGGAACCCTCCTGCCCTTCGGGGGAGCGCGGCTTCCCTCGGCCCTCGAGCACTGGGATGCCTGGCAGGACGTGTCGAATCCTCAGCTGGCGAAGATCGACCTCACGCACGGTCCGCGACTGCTGGCCCTGCCTTGCACCCTGGTGTGGGCCACCGCCTGGATGGATGACGCCAACGAAGTGATAGCTCCCCTGCTCGGACTGCCCGAACTTCCGGTGGCGGACCTACCGGACGCGCCAGAGGAGGACGAAGCACGAGGGCTCCACTGGAAGACCCGAGCCCTCGTCGAGGCCGCGGCGGGCTGCCCGTTCATCTGGGTCGACGACGAACTGACCGATCGCGATCGCACCTGGGTCTCAACGCACCATCCAGGACGAGCCCTCCTCCACCGCGTCGATTCCACGATCGGCCTCGTCGATACGGACTTCGCCGTACTCGACGACTGGCTGCGCGAAACGCGTCGCCTGTAGAAGCGCCCCGCATCAGGTCTGTCAGTCCGTCACTGGCCAGGAGAGTTCGGTACGCAGGTCACGCGGGTCAATGTCCGGAGAGGGCTTCGTTACGTATGTCTCCCACCTGTCCTCTCCGGCGGACAGCCCCCGCTCCCGCATCCAGGAGAGCAGCCGGTCCCAGGAGGCCCCGAGACCGTCGAACGACCCGAAGTGCGTCAGCCGCGCGACCCGGCCACCGGGAAGCGAACCGACCACGACCCCGGCCTCCGGCCGCACCGCCCGATCCGTAACGAACCCAACCTCAAGATCCAAAGTCTCCTCCGGCGACCCGTGGTAAAGGCCGAAGGCCGGACTCAGTACGGTGATCCGCTGCGCCTCGATGGTCCGGGCCAGGACACCGAAGGAAGCATCGAAGAAGTCGCGCAGGTCGACCATTGGAACGACGCCACGGACAACCGCTGTCGTCGCCGGGTCCAGATGCACAAGTTCCGGCTCCGAGGCACTGGCCTTGCTATCAGATACACGCCCGCTCATACCGCTCCCATCCATGGTTCCAGGGCTCCTCAGGACGTGTAGACCTGACGTGCGCCGAGAACTCATCGCCCTGCCTTCAACGGCGAGCCTCAG
Organism: Streptomyces pseudoechinosporeus; assembly: GCF_054783935.1. Classification (NCBI taxonomy): domain Bacteria; kingdom Bacillati; phylum Actinomycetota; class Actinomycetes; order Kitasatosporales; family Streptomycetaceae; genus Streptomyces; species Streptomyces pseudoechinosporeus. The sequence goes on along the minus strand of NZ_BAAGPS010000078.1, from coordinate 15,989 downwards.
CCAAGTTCCCGTGGCCCGTAGACGGCATGGTCGGCACCAGTAGCAAGTGCCCAGTAGCGATCGCCGTATGACCAATGCCACCACTCGGTTGGGTAGTTGACGAGGCCCACCGCGGTCAGGGCCTCGGTGAGGATCTGCCGGTTGGCTCGCGCTTCTGGGCCGATGTTGGGGGCGGCGGTGTAGCAGGCGCCATCGCTCTCCTCCGGGTTGGCGTTCACCCGTGTTCCCATGTCGAGTTCCTGGCCGTCGGCGGCTATGAGGGTGAGGTCGACGGCGGCGCCGGCGCTGTGCGGGGCGATCTCCGGTGGAGACACGTATCGGCTTGCGGCAGCGCGGAGTTGTTCCGGAGTCCAGTCGGGGTTGTTGATCCGAAGCTCGTCGGCGTACCCCTCGAAGTACGAACGCTGCAGCGAGGGCGGCCGGTACCCCTCGACGAACAGCAGACGGATGCCCTCCGGCAGCAGCCTTTGTGCGTCGAGGAGCCGAGTCAGAACCCCTTCCCGCAGGTGAGCGAAAGCCCCTGAGGCATCATTTCTGCGAGCGTCGATGCCGATGAGGAAAGGATCGTGGAGCCGGACATCGAGGAGCGGTTCGCCGCAGTCCACCACGGGTATGGCTGCGATCTTCGGATCTGACATCAAAACGATCTCGAGCATGCGCCCGATCATGGCGTAACGACTCTCGGCGTCAGCCCACCCCACCCGTGCCTGCTGGCAATGCCGTCGGCCACGTCGCCGGAGCCGAACTCAGCGATGCCCCGCCGCGCCCGATCAGGTCTGGTCCGACGTCACGCGTCTCGGTCGGCTTCCTGAGCCGTACGCTCCAGTCGGTTTCGATGGCTCTCCCACCATGCCGAGTCGCCCGGCGCCATGCTGTCGTTGCCCTTGTTCATTCCCACGGCGCCGTCCAGGAGTTCTTCTCCGAACTACCGGTTCAGCCTGCTTGGTTTGCGCGAGAGGCGAACGAGGCCGCCTTTCGCGTCGGGCGGCCGACGGCTAGGGTTTGGGCGCAGCGAGTCACCCCCGAGGAGCTAAGACATGCCCGGTTTTCCGAGCGCGCGTTGACGTTGTAGGCCGTGATCGGCCTGTCATCGCGTGCTGCCCTTGATGTTGCGGCACAGCGAGCCTTCACCTGCCTGAATCGCAGGAGCACCTGGTGTGCACCGGGTGATGGGCCTCGTCGTCGGCAATCCAAGGGATCTTCGTGCCGTCCACTTCCTCCGCTGTATCCGATTCCAGTCGATCTGTTCCGCCAAGTCTGTGGCGGGATCGCGACTTCCGCAGGCTCTGGGTGGGTCAGACAGCTTCCCAACTCGGCGAACACACCACTCTGATCGTTCTCCCGCTCTTCGCCGTCCTGACGCTCAACGCCGGCGCCGGTGAGTTGGGCGTCCTCCGCGCGGTGGGGCAGGCGCCGCTCCTGTTGCTCTCGCTCTTCGTCGGCGCGTGGGTGGACCGGTGGCGGACCCGCACGGTGATGGTGGTGACGGACGCCGGCCGGACCCTGGTACTGGGCGCCGCCGCCGTGGCCGGTCTCCTCGGTTGGCTCGGTCTGCCCGCACTGCTCGTGGTCGCCTTCGCCGTCGGGGCGCTGTCCGTGTTCTTCGACGTGGCCTATCAGGCGTCTCTCGTACGACTGGTGAAACGCGATCAGTTGCTGCAGGGCAACAGCGCGCTCGAGGGCAGCCGGTCCGCGGCGCAGATCGGCGGGCCCGCCCTCGGCGGTGCGTTGGTGTCACTGCTGTCGGCGCCGATCGCTGCTGCCTCCAGCGCGGTGTTTTTCGCGCTGTCGTTCCTGTCGATCCGGCGGATCCGTCGGACCGAAGCAATCCCGGAACGCTCGGAACGTCCCCCTCGGGTATGGCGACGGATCCATGAGGGCCTCCGCTTTGTCGTCAGCGATACCTCGCTGCGGACCGTGTGCCTCGCCTCGGCGGCCTTCCAGTTCTCCTTCGCGGCCATGATGACCGTCTATCTGCTCTTCCTGCCGCGGGAACTGCACTTGTCCGGCACCACCGTCGGGCTGGCGCTTGCGGCGATGGGGCCGGGCGCGCTGCTGGGCTCGATGCTGGCCGCTCGCCTGCCGAGCCGGTTCGGTTACGGCAGAGTGCTCGTGTCCGCGGCGGCACTCGGCGACGGCGTGTTCGTGTGTGTGCCCGCGCTGCACAGCTCCTCGGCGGTGACGGTTTCCGCGCTCCTGGCGATCAGCTTCGTGTTCGGGACCGCTGGTCAGTTGGTGAATGTCACGGTCATGGCGGTGCGGCAGGCCGTCACTCCGGACGGGATGCAGGGCCGCGCGGCCGCGACGATCATGTTTGTCGGCATGGGGATGGCCCCGCTCGGCTCCCTGCTCGGCGGGTTTCTCGCGGAGGAGTGGGGGCTGCGTACCGGCCTCCTGGTGACGGCCGCGGGCATGATGCTGTCCCCAGCGGTGATGGCTTTGTCCCCGCTCGCACGCCTGGGACGGGCGCTTCCGGCCTCGCACGACGCGCCGCCGACGGCCTCTCACTACTCCGCCCGGTGAGAGCCTGCCCCCGTGAACCTCGCGCTCGTCAGCGGCGCCACCACCTTCCACCCCAGCGACTCGTACAGCGCCCGCCCCTCCGGCGTGCCGCCCAGGACGCCGGTTTCCGCGCCCTGGGCCAGCGCTGCCCGCGCGAGTGTCCCCATGACCAGGCGGCCCAGGCCCTTGCGCCGATGCGCAGGAGCCGTCTCGATCTGGTCCGCGACCGCCGTCGTGCCCGTCGGGGCGATCTTGCCGTGCGCGGCCCATGAGCCGTCCGTCGCCGTGACGAGGGCTCGGATGACGCCGCCGCGGGACCAGGTGCGCAGGTGGTAGCCGTCCGGTACCGGTGGAGCGGGGGTGTCGGCGGTCAGCGGGGCCGACATCAGGAAGCCCGGTACCGGGTCCACCCACCAGTCGTCACCCAGCCAGGGGCCGACGACGGACGGGTCCGCGAAGACCTTGAGCCACACGCCCGCTCCGGTCACCCCGGATGCCACTTTCCGGACCACCGCCTCCTCGACGGCCTCGTTCGTCGCGGCGAGGAGATGTCGGGTGACGTGCTCCGGCAGGCCCACGTCGACCGTGTATCCCCAGGGCTCGACCACGGGCGGCGCCGCCCCGCGAGAGACGACCCACCCGTCCACCCAGGCCCGCACTGTACGGTCCATCCCGTCCCCCTGTAATGGCCATTAGCTGGCCACAGTTATTACCTGAAGACGGTACGCGTCGCCCCGCCGTCCCCAACAGCTGTGATCGCTGACAGCGAACGGCCGCCGAGGCGGGGAACATTCGGCGGCTTCTATGCATTGAGCCTGCATAACTCAACTTGACTGCCAAAGGGGAGATCATGGCTTCGACGTCCACACCGCTCACCCTGCCCGTGCTGCCGCTCGACGAAGAGGTCGTGCTGCCCGGGATGGTGGTGCCCCTGGACCTGAACGACGCCGATGTACGAGCGGCGGTGGAGGCCGCGCAGGCCGCCGCGCGTTCCAGTGGGAGCAGCAAGCCGAAGGTGCTGCTTGTTCCACGCATCGACGGGACATACGCGAGTACGGGTGTGCTCGGGACTGTCGAGCAGGTCGGCCGGCTGGCCGACGGTGACCCGGGCGCGCTGATCCGCGGGCGTGGGCGGGTGAAGATCGGGGCCGGCACCACCGGGCCCGGAGCCGCGCTGTGGGTCGAGGGGACCCGGGTGGACGAGAGCGTGCCCGACCCGCTGCCGGGTCAGGCCGCCGACCTCGTCAAGGAGTACAAGGCCCTCGCCACCAGCTGGCTGCGCAAGCGCGGCGCCTGGCAGGTGGTCGACCGGGTGCAGGCGATCGATGACGTGTCCGCCCTGGCCGACAACTCCGGGTACTCGCCCTTCCTCTCCACCGAGCAGAAGGTGGAGCTGCTGGAGACCGCCGACCCCGTCGCCCGGCTGAAGCTCGCCACCGAGCAGCTCCGCGAGCACCTCGCCGAGCAGGACGTCGCCGAGTCCATCGCCAAGGACGTACAGGAAGGTGTCGACAAGCAGCAGCGCGAGTTCCTGCTGCGGAGGCAGCTCGAAGCCGTACGCAAGGAGTTGCGCGAGCTGAACGGCGAGCAGGACGGCGAGGAGTCCGACGACTACCGGGCCCGCGTCGAGGCCGCCGACCTTCCCGAGAAGGTCCGCGAGGCCGCCCTCAAGGAGGTCGACAAGCTGGAGCGGTCGAGCGACCAGTCGCCGGAAGGGTCGTGGATCCGGACCTGGCTCGACACCGTGCTCGAACTCCCGTGGAGCGAGCGCACGGAGGACTCGTACGACATCCAGGGCGCCCAAGCCATCCTCGACGCCGAGCACGCCGGACTGGAAGACGTGAAGGAGCGCATCACCGAGTACCTGGCCGTGCGCAAGCGCCGCCTGGAGCGAGGGCTGGGAGTCGTCGGCGGGCGCCGTGGCGGTGCCGTGCTCGCGCTCGTCGGGCCGCCCGGTGTCGGCAAGACCAGCCTCGGCGAGTCCGTCGCGCACGCGATGGGGCGGAAATTCGTACGGGTCGCCCTCGGCGGCGTACGCGACGAGGCCGAGATCCGCGGTCACCGGCGTACATACGTGGGCGCGCTGCCCGGTCGTATCGTCCGCGCCATCAAGGAGGCCGGGTCCATGAACCCGGTCGTGCTCCTGGACGAGATCGACAAGGTGGGCTCCGACTTCCGGGGCGACCCGGCCGCCGCCCTGCTCGAAGTCCTCGACCCCGCCCAGAACCACACCTTCCGCGACCACTACCTGGAGGTCGAACTCGACCTGAGCGACGTGGTGTTCCTGGCCACGGCCAACGTCCTGGAAGCCATTCCGGAGGCGCTGCTCGACCGCATGGAGCTGGTGCGGCTCGACGGCTACACCGAGGACGAGAAGGTCGTCATCGCCCGCGACCACCTGCTGCCGCGGCAGTTGGAGAGGGCCGGTCTCGAGAAGGCCGAGGTCACCCTCGACGAGAGCGCGTTGCGCAAGCTCGCCGGTGAGTACACGCGGGAAGCGGGTGTACGGAACCTGGAGCGGGCCATCGCACGACTGCTCCGCAAGGTCGCCGCTCAGCACGAACTCGGCGAGCGGAAGCTGCCGTTCACGGTCGGCGAGGGCGATCTGCGTGAGCTGATCGGCCGGCCGCACCATGTGCCCGAGTCCGCCCAGGACCCGGCCGAGCGCCGTACGGCCGTCCCCGGTGTCGCCACCGGGCTCGCGGTCACCGGTGCGGGTGGTGACGTGCTCTACGTGGAGGCGTCGCTGGCCGATCCGGAGACGGGAGCCGCCGGTCTGACCCTCACGGGCCAGCTGGGCGACGTGATGAAGGAGTCCGCGAAGATCGCGCTCTCCTTCCTCCGCTCGCACGGCGCCGAACTCGAGCTGCCCGTGGCCGACTTGAAGGACCGGGGCGTGCACATCCACTTCCCGGCGGGCGCGGTCCCCAAGGACGGACCGAGCGCGGGCGTCACGATGACGACGGCTCTCGCCTCGCTGCTGAGCGGACGGCTCGTGCGTACGGATGTGGCGATGACCGGTGAGGTCTCGCTGACCGGGCGGGTGCTGCCCATCGGCGGCGTCAAGCAGAAGCTGCTGGCCGCGCATCGGGCCGGTGTCACCACCGTCATCATCCCGAAGCGCAACGAGCCCGACCTGGACGATGTGCCCGCCGAGGTTCTGGGGAAGCTCGACGTCCACGCCGTCACGGACGTCCGCCAGGTGCTGGAGCTGGCGCTGTCCCCGGCGACGAACGGCGCGGCTCCGGAGGTTCCGGTGGCGGCGTGACGGACGCCATCGGGAATGAAGACCCGGTCCCCTCGCGGGGGCCGGGTCTTCGCCATACGGCCGGACGCGGTGAGGGGTGGGTTTTGGGTTCGTTGCCGGGTGCGGGTTCGTTGTGGTTGCTCGCGCAGTTCCCCGCGCCCCTAAAAACCTGCGCCTCCCCGTGCCCTGAGCTGCTCCTCGGAAATAGCCCCGGAGCTGCGGGAATGACTAAGCTTCGGCCAACTTTCAGGATCGGGAAGCAGAGTCAGGGGCCGATGTGGGCGAGGGCGGAAACGGTGAGGAACAGCCGTTGCGGTCAGGACAGGGTGTGGATCAGGAATTCCTGGCCCTGGAGCGGGAGTTGACCGTTCTCCTGCGGCGCGCTCGGGCCTCCTCCGGTGAGATGGCCCGGGAGGTCCACCCCGATCTGGAGTCCGCCGCGTACGGACTGCTCGCACGCCTGGATGAGCGCAGCGGTCAGCGGGCCACCGAGCTTGCCGCCTTCATCGGCGTCGGCAAGGCCACCATGTCCCGGCAGCTGAGGGCCCTCGAAGAGCTGGGTCTCATCGCCCGCGAGCCCGACCCCGCCGACGGCCGCGCCTGGCTCGTCCACCTCACGGAGGAGGGGCGGGCCAGGTTCCGTACGGTCCGGGATGCGCGGCGGGCGCGATACGTACGGCAGCTCTCCAACTGGGACCGCAAGGAGGTGGCCGAACTGGCCCGGCTGCTGAACCAGTTGAACCGGAGAAGCGAGGGCTGACCTCCGGGGGAGTACGGGTGGAAACCGCGCGCCGGGCTGTAACCCCCACGCTCGAACTGGGCGCCGTCACAACTCCACGTACACCACCGTCGCGTCATCATGCGTCTTGCTCCGCCCCAGGAACTCCCGCCCCGTATCGGCCCGTTCCAGCGCCCGCACCCGGTCGACGAGAGCCTGGCCGCCCTCCTTGCGTACCAGCGTGACGAGGTCGGCCCAGTCGCCCTGGTGGAACTTGTCCACCCAGCGTGTGGCGCCGTCCGTCAGGGCGGTGAGCGTGCGGACGTCGGCGCGCGGGAGCGTGCCGGTCACCGCGCGTGCCGCCACCGAGGGGTCCGCGGCGGCCGTGAAGAAGCCGCCCTCCTTGTTGCGGATCGTCGCGTCGGTGATCGCGTGTGTGGCCAGGGAGGCGCGGGGGACGCGGGAGAGGCGGTCGTCGAGGAGCGGGGTGACCGTGCCGGAGGGGGACTCGGCGAGGAGGGCGGAGTCGGACAGGACCAGGTATTCGACCTCGTGCGCGGACCAGCGGGCGAGGACCACAGTGGCCTGAGGGGTTCGTGGGTGAGAAAGGTCACATGTGGTGCGATGGGCGTCCGCGGTTCGTGAGATGGCCTGGCCCAGCACCTCGGCGAGGGGCAGATCTCGGCGTGAAGCGGACAGTTCGCCCAGCGCTCCGCCGAGCCGCGCCGTGAACCAGGGGACCGAATGCACACAGCCCACCTCGGTCGCCGGCGGAGTCACTCCGTCAAGCACGACAAGCGAACCGCCCTGACCGGAGGCCGGGAGTCCGGCCGCCGCGTAGTCCTCGTTCGGGCGGGCGGGATCACCAGGGACCGAGATCAGTTCCGTACGCATTCGGCCAGTCTGCACGAGCCCTTCACAAGCTTCGTCAAAGGCTGGCAATCGTCGCCGAATTGGCGCGGAGTGGCAGGTCACACGCCTGAAATGAGGCGGAATAATCGGCTCCGCCGGAGCGCGGCGGCGCATCTTGCCACCGGCCGCTGTGGGAGTCCAACCGGCCCGCCGCGCAAGGTCGCTGCACGGGCCAGAGGAACTTGCCCACCCCTGCCCCGCCGAGGTTCACTCCTTTGGGTGGCGGGTCAGGCGATGCGCGGCCACTGCTCACCGGCACTGGGAGGGTCGGAAGCCGTAACGGTGACGACACGTTTGTTTACTGGTCGTCACCCGGGCCCATGGGTACACGAGTCAAGAATGCGAGCATCGGTGCAGAAGATGCGGCCTCGGCGCAAAGGCAGTCAGACGGCCTCGAGCGAGGCCTCCGGGCGCCCGCCGGGCTCCCCGGCGCGAGAGCCCAGTCACCCCGACCCCGCAGGAAAAGGCCGCCCCGCCCACGTACGCACCCGGCTGATCGTCGCCGTCGCCGTCGTGGCCGCCGCGATCGCCGGAGCCGGTACCCCCTCCGTCGTCACCGCCTCGAGCGACCTGAACGACTCCCAGAACCTGGTCACGCTCGCCGATCACACCAAGGACGCGCTGACCCTCGCCCACGCGCTCGCCGACGAACGCGACGAGGTCACCTCCTACATCGCGGCCGGCCGCCCCGACGGCGAGGGCCCCTCCGAGCGGCACAGTGCCCGCGTCGACCGGCAGGTCGACGAGCTGAGCACCGAGGAGGCGCCCGCCGAACTGCGCAAGGACCTCGACGAGATCGCTTCCGTACGCAGAGCAGCGCTCACCGGCGAGAGCACCGCTCTCGAAGCGCATCGGGCGTACTCCACCGCCATCACCGAACTCCACGGTCTCGCCGAGGATCTGGCCGAGCAGCTGCCGCCCCGCGCGGGCGCCGGCGCGCACGCGCTCGCCGACCTCGACACCGCCGTCCAGCAGGCCGCCGCCACCCGTGGACTGCTCCTCGCCGCGCTGAACGTGCCCACCAGGACCGAGACCGTCACCGACCCGATCACCGGCGAGACCAGCAGGGAGACCACGTCTTCCGCGGCCGACACCAGGACGCGCAACGCCCTCAGCGCCGCAGCCCAGCAGGCGAACGTCCGCGAGCAGGCCGCGCTCGCCGACTTCCACGACGCCGCGCCGAACACCGACAGCGCCTCGTACTACTCCACGGTGACCGGCCCTGACGTCACCTCCGCCGAGAAGTACCTCGCGACCCTCGTCGACCGGGCGACCCTCTCCGAGTCCGAACTCGGCACCAACACCGAGAAGCTGGACGCCGCGCTCTCCGCCCGCGTCGAGTCGATGCGTGGCATCGAGGCGTCCCTCAACAGCCAACGGGCCAAGGATCTCGCCCAGTTGCGCGACGACGACGTCACCGCGTTGGAGATCCGTATCGCGCTCCTCGGCTTCCTGATGCTGGTCGCCGTCGGCGTCTCCACGGCCATGGCCCGTACGCTGACCCGCCCGCTGGCCGTGCTCCGCCTCGGCTCGGCCCGCCTCGCCGCCGCCCCGGCCGCCGAGGAGCCGGTGAAGTTCACCGGCCGCAACGACGAGTTCGCCCAGGTTGTACGCTCCGTCAACGCCCTGCACGCGCACGCCGTCGCGCTCCAGGAGCGGCTGACGAGCCTGGAGGGCGACCGCAAGCACCTCATCGGCCAACGGCAGCACATGGCCGACGAGCGCGACAAACTGCGTGGCGAACTCGCCGAGGCCGCCGCCCACTTGGCGCAGGTACGGCAGAGCATCCACGGCACCTTCGTCAACCTCTCGCTGCGCACCCTCGGCCTCGTCGAGCGGCAGCTCTCCGTCATCGAGCAGCTCGAGGAGCGCGAGCAGGACCCCGACCGGCTCGGCACGCTCTTCCGCCTCGACCACTTCGCCACCGTCATGCGCCGCCACAGCGAGAACCTGCTGGTCCTCGCGGGCGCCGAACACGGCCACCAGCACCCCGAGCCGGTCCCGCTCGTCGATGTCGTACGCGCCGCCGTCAGCGAGATCGAGCGCTACGAGCGGGTACGGATCGCCGCGCTGCCGCCGCATGCGCACCTCGCCGGGTTCGCGGCGGACGACATCAGCCACCTGGTGGCCGAACTCATGGAGAACGCCACATCGTTCTCGCCGCCCGACATCCCCGTCGAGGTCTCCGGCTGGCTCCTGGAGAGCGGCGAGGTCATGCTCTCCGTCCAGGACGAGGGCATCGGCATGACCGCCGACCGGCTCGACCAGCTCAACGCCCGCCTCTCGGACTTCGACCCCGAGGACGCCTACGACCAGGAGGACGGCGAGGGTCTCGGGCTCGGCCTGTACGTGGTGGCGCGGCTCGCCCACCGGCACGGCGTACGGGTACGGCTGCGCGAGCAGAAGCAGGGCGGCATCGCGGCGGTCGTGGTCCTGCCCAAGTCGCTGCTCGCCGCCGCACCGGTCATAGCGGTCCCGTCGGCGACCCACCCGGCGGTCGGCAGCGCCAGCTCGCTGTCGTTCCCCGGCGCCGACTCCGAGGCCAACTCCAATGTGCTGCACGGCCGTTCGAGCGGGTCGAGCCGGGATCCGCTGATCGCGGCGGCGGAGGAGACGGTACAGGAGGAGACCGGCGCAGGCGCCGATTCCGACACCGGCGCCGAGGAAGTCGTACGCGACGACGCGGCGTCCTTCGCGCCCTCCGCACCGGAGGCCGAGCCCACGCCCGCAGAGTCCGCTCGGCACGCTCAGCCCGCCGAGGCGCCAGAGTCCCCGGAGCCCGCCGAGCCACCCGAGCCTTCCGGGCCCGAGACCACCATGGCCCTCATCGCCATCCCCGCGCAGGCCTCCAACCCCGACCCGTACGCCATCGGCCCCGACTCCCACGAGCGAGTCCCCGACGAGCGTGTCGTGGACGAGCGGCGCACGGACGAGCGAGTCGCGGACGAGCCGGAGCACGTCACCGACAAGGGCCTGCCCAAGCGGACGCCCAAGATCAACGCGCCCGCACCGGCGGCCAGGCCACGCGCGGCCTCCGTGGACGCCGAGGCGCTGCGCCGCAGGCTGGGCGGGTTCCACCGGGGCGCGATCGAGGGCCGCCGGGACGTCGAGGCGGAACTCGCCGAGCAGACAGCGCCCACAGCAGAGCGCGAGCGCGCAACAGAACCCGCAGCGGAACGCGCAGCACAAGTCGTGGAAACCGAGGGGGACACAGTTCAGGGGGACACAGTCGAGGAGGCAAGCAGTTGACAGCGCCGAGTACCTTCGGACTGAGCAATGAGGCCCGCAATCTGCACTGGCTGCTGACGAACCTCGTCGAGGAGGTGCCGGGCATCCTGTCGGTCGCGGTGGTCTCCTCCGACGGTCTGCTGCTGCTCTCCTCCGACCCCGGGAGAAACGCGGAGGCCGTCGCCGTGGCGGGCACGGCCAGGCCCACCGGCCCCAGGGGCTCCTCCGCCGACCTCGCCACCGTCGTCTCCGGCATCGGCAGCCTCACCATCGGCGCCGCCAGGCTGATGGACTCCGGCCGCGTCAAGCAGACCATGGTCGCGATGGAGGAGGGCAGCCTCTTCGTCATGTCGATCAGCGACGGCTCGCTGCTCGGTGTGCACGGCGCGCCGGACTGCGACATGAGCGTCGTCGCGTACCACATGGCGCTCTTCGTGGGCCGCGCCGGGCACGTCCTGACCCCCGAACTCCGCAGCGAGCTGCGCCAGTCGATAGAGGACGCGTCGATAGGGAGCACCCAGTGAGCAAGGCCCCCAAGCTTCCGATGCGAGGTGCCGACCGGAAACCGGCCCGCGTACGCCCGTACTCGCTCACCGGCGGCCGTACGCGCTTCGGGCACGTACTGCTCGTCGAGACCTTCGTGGCGAGCACCGCCGCGCTCGAAGCCCCCGAGGAGCGCCGGGAGTTGACGAACGGCTCACTCAACACCCGTGTGATGCCCGAGATGCGGGCCATCGTCGAACTCTGCCGCCGGATGCGCACGGTGGCCGAGATCGCCGCGCTGCTGAAGATGCCGCTCGGCGTGGTCCGCGTACTCATCAGCGATCTGGCGGACCAGGGAAAGATCCGCGTGTACGGAACCGGTCACGGCCCGGGACAGCCGGACCGCGCACTGCTCGAAAGGGTGCTGAATGGACTCCGCCGTCTCTGAGGCCGTCGCCGAACCCATAGCCGTCCCGGACGCGGACGAGAACCTCCAGGCCTGGCAGACGGACCCGACGCGTGCCCCGATCGCCACGAAGATCGTGGTGGCGGGCGGCTTCGGCGTCGGCAAGACCACGCTCGTCGGCGCCGTCTCGGAGATCACGCCCCTCGAGACCGAGGCGCTGATGACCGAGGCGAGCGAGGACACCGACGACCTCAGTGCGACTCCCGAGAAGCTCACGACGACCGTGGCCATGGACTTCGGCCGCATCACGCTCGACGACGACCTGGTGCTCTACCTCTTCGGCACACCGGGCCAGCAGCGGTTCTGGTTCATGTGGGACGACCTGGTACGCGGGGCGATCGGCGCGGTCGTCCTCGCAGACACCCGCCGCCTGAAGGACTGCTTCCCCGCGCTGGACTACTTCGAGAGCTGCGGACTGCCGTACGTCGTCGCCGTCAACCACTTCGACGGCACCGAGCGGTACGAGCCCGAAGACGTGCGCGAGGCCCTCACCGTGCCCGCACACATACCTGTCATGATCATGGACGCGCGCCGCCGGATCTCGGTGATCGAGACCCTGCTGGCCCTCGTCGGCCACGCGCTCGAAGTCAGCCCCGAGTAGTCGCCAGTAGTTCCAGGTCAGTAGTTCCAGGTAGGAGACAGGACCCGCATGCGGAAGATACTCGTCGTCGGAGCCGGTCAGTCCGGACTCCAGCTCGCCCTCGGACTCCAGTCGCACGGGTACGAGGTCACCCTGATGTCCAACCGGACGGCGGACGAGATCCGTACCGGCCGCGTCATGTCCACGCAGTGCATGTTCCACACGGCCCTGCAGCACGAGCGCGACTTCCAGCTGAACTTCTGGGAGTCCCAGGCCCCGAAGATCGAAGGACTCGGTGTCTCGGTCGCGGCCCCCGGCTCCCACGACCCGGGGCCGACGCAGCGCGCGATCGACTGGGTGGGCAGCCTCGACGGTTACGCGCAGTCCGTGGACCAGCGCGTGAAGATGGCCGGCTGGATGGAGACGTTCGCGCAACGTGGCGGCCAGCTCGTCATCCACGGCGCGGCGGTCTCCGACCTCGACTACTTCTCCCGTACGTACGACCTGGTGCTGGTGTCGGCGGGCAAGGGCGAGCTGGTCTCCATGTTCGGACGGGACGCCGCCCGCTCCCCGTACAGCGAGCCGCAGCGCACCCTGGCCGTCTCGTACGTCCACGGTTTGGGCCCCCGTCCCGAGCACCCCGACTACGAAGCCGTCCGCTGCAACCTGGTCCCCGGCGTCGGCGAACTCTTCGTCATGCCCTGCCTCACCACCTCCGGCCGGGCCGACATCCTCTTCTTCGAGGGCATACCCGGCGGCCCGCTCGACGTCTTCCAGGGCGTCAAGGACCCGGCCGAACACCTCTCCCTGACCCTGGAACTCATGGAGAAGTTCACGCCCTGGGAGTACGCGCGGGCCACCAAGGCCGAACTGACCGACGCGAACGGCACCCTCTCCGGCCGCTACGCCCCCACCGTCCGCAACCCCGTCGGCCGCCTCCCCGGCGGCGGACTGGTCCTGGGCGTCGCGGACGTCGTCGTGGCGAACGACCCGATCACCGGCCAGGGCTCCAACTCCGCCTCGAAATGCGCCGCTTCGTACCTGGACTCGATCCTCTCGCACGGTGATCAGCCCTTCGACGAGGCCTGGATGCGGGGGACCTTCGAGCGTTACTGGGACACCGCGCAGTACGTCACCAAGTGGACCAACGCGATGCTCGGCGCCCCGCCGGAGCACGTCCTGAACCTGATCGGCGCGGCGGGCCAGCTCCCACCGGTGGCCGACCGCTTCGCCAACGGCTTCAACGACCCGGCGGACTTCGAGAACTTCTTCTACGAGCCCGAGAAGACCGAGGCGTATCTGGCGTCGGTGGTGGGCGAGGCAGCCGCCGAAGGGGTTTCGCCCTCCTAACCCTCGCCCTCGTACCCCTCGTCGGATCCGTCCGTCGCGCCCGGGGGGAGCTTCGGTGGCGTGTACTGCCGCAGGGGCTCCCCGGCCGGGTTCGGGCGGACCGCGCCGAGGACGGGGTTGGCCGCGAGCGGTGAGACCTTGACCTTCGCGCCGGGCCGGGGTGCGTGGATCACCATGTCGTCGCCCAGATAGAGGGCGACGTGGGTGGCCTCGGGGAAGTAGACGACGAGGTCCCCGGGACGCAGCTCGCTCAGAGGCACCTTCTGGAGCTGGTCCCACTGCTCCTGGCTGGTACGGGGGATGGGCTGCCCGGCGTGTGCCCATGCCTGAGACGTCAGCCCCGAGCAGTCGTACGACTCCGGCCCCTCGGCGCCCCACTCGTACGGCTTGCCGATCTGCTCCACGGCGTACCGCAGCGCCGCCTCGCCCTTCCGCGAGGGCGGGCGCGCGCTGCTGCCGAGCGCGCCGGAGGCCACCAGCTCCTCCTGCGCCTCGGCGACCTCGGCCTTCTCCAGCTCAGCCAGTTCGGCGCGCTGGTCTGGGCTGAGGGAGGCGAGCAGTTCCTCGACGTCCTTCAGACGCTGCTGTACGGCGTCACGGTCCTTCTTCTGCCGTTCGGCGAGGGTGAGTTGGCCGTCGAGGGTCTTGCGGGCGGCGCGGGCGAGTTCGGCGGTCTTCTTCTCGCTCCCGGTCAGCCGGTTCACCGTCGCGGCCCGCTGCTTGGCGAGCTGCCGGATCACATGCTCCTGGTCGAGGGCGTGCTGCGGGTCGCGGGCGAGGAGGAGACGTACGTACGGGGAGATCTCGGTGCTGCTATGGTACTGCTGCCGGGCGAGCCGTGCGGCGGCGTTGCGGCTGTCGTGCAGGGAGAGCCGGGCCCTGGCGAGCCGCCGGTTCAGCTTCGCGACCTCGGCGCGCTGGTCGGTCAGCTTCTCCTCGGTGGCGTTGTAGGTCTCGGTGGCCTGCTCGGTTTCCCGGTAGTGGCGCTGAAGGTCTGTCAGCAGCTCGGCTACGGACCGTTCGCCGGGGTCGCCGGGCTCCGCGGCGGCTGCTGCGGGTACTGGCGAGAGAGCTGCGCCGGTCGCGATCGCCGCCGCACAGACCAGACGCAGAAGCCTTCCTGACACGTCACCACCTCCGGTACGGGGTGGCCCCTCCACCCCGTACCGCGAGCATCAGACGGCTGCGTCGCGCTCGCGCGAGCAGTGGTCGGTTCGGCTCAAGGGGGTCACTCGTCTGCGTCGTCGGGCTTGCCGCGCGGCGTGGCGGCTGGCTTGGTCTCCGGCTTGGACCACGGCCACTTGAGCTTGCCGCCCTTGTCGCCCTCGGGGTCGAACTCGTACTTCCACCCCGGGTGCAGAGCGAGCTTTCTGCCCTGCGCCGCCGGTACGCGCCGGTAGACCAGAACCGTCGGCGGACCGCCCGCCGCGTCCGGCACCGGAACCCGGTACACCTTCGGCGGGTGCCCGGTCATGCCGAGCAGCACCGGCAGTACGCGGCCGTCGAGAGGCCCGCCCACGAAGGGAGTGTCTTCGCTCTTCACGGGGCCAGTCTCACAAACGGGCGTCGCCGACCACGGGGAGCACCCTGCGGACCAGCTCGCCGAGCGGTCCCTCTGCGGTCTCCAGCGCGAGCGCGGCCCGTACGACGCCGGCGGTCTGCGGGTCGCGTCCGGCGGTCGCCACGAGACAGGCCACGAACTGCTCGACCAGCCAGTCGCGCAACTCGTCCAGCGGCGGTTCCTTCTCCTCGTCCAGCCAGATGAGCGAGGCGGCCTCGACGGCGGTGATCCACATCCGTACGGTCATCCGGAGCCGTGGCCCCGGCTCCTTCACGTCCAGGTGACTCAGGATGTGCTGGGCGGCGGCTCGTCGTACGCCGTCCACGATGGCTGTGGTCCGGGACGTTTCGATGACGCTGCCGCCCTGGAGGAGGGCGCTGAACCCCGCGTCGTGCTCGTCCACGAAGGCGAGATAGCGGTCGAGCGCGCGGGCCAGCCGTTGGGTCAGCGGGCCCTGAGGGGGTTCGGCGAAGCAGTGCTCCAGCTCTTCGGCGGCGGAGCGGAGGGCGGCCTCGTACAACTGCTGCTTGCCGCCTGGGAAGTACCGGTACACGAGCGGGCGTGACACTCCGGCGGCCTCCGCCACGTCGTCGAGCGACACGTCTTCCGGTGCGCGGTGGGCGAACAAGTCCAGCGCCGCGTTCAGTAGCTGGCCGCGGCGTTCTTCGACTGAGAGTCGGCGGTATGTGCGGGTGGGGACCTCGGAGGTCATATGGGTCAGGGTAGCCGGGTGCCTCCGGCGGTTGGGCGGCTGCGGGTTGGTTGTGGCTGGTCGCGCCGTTCCCCGCGGGGTGCCTCCGGCGGTTGGGTGGCTGCGGGTTGGTTGTGGCTGGTCGCGCCGTTCCCCGCGCCCCTTAGGTGCGTGGTGGGTCGGGGCCGTGGGCCGGTGCGTCAGCCCGTCGCAGGCCGGGCATACGACCCTGGCCTGGTACACGGTCCTGG
>NZ_BAAGPS010000077.1:0-3704 GCF_054783935.1 Streptomyces pseudoechinosporeus | reverse complement strand
GACGCGGCCGTGGCCTCGGGCGCCGCACAGTCCCAGGCCGCCGCCGCGCAGCGGGAAGCCGCCGAGGCGGAGGCCGCGGCGGCCCGGGCGACCGCGGCCGCGCGCAGGTCGCGGACCCTGGCCGGAAAGGCAGCCGCCTGTGCCCGTACGGCGCGGGACGCGGCCAACAGCGCTGCCGATCACGCCGAGAAGGCGGCAGCGGCCGCCGTCGAAGCGGCCGACAACGCCGGCAAGGCGGTGGACTACGCCAACCGGTCCACGGCCGCCGCCGACGCCGCCTACGAAGCCGCGAGCAAGGCTTTCGACGCCGTCACCGAGGCACGCGAGGTCGAGCAGGCGGCCCGTGCCGCCGAGACCGAGCGGCTGACCGAGGAGACCGACGAGGCGCTCGAGGCGGCGCGGCAGCTGGCGAGCGCGGAGACGGATCAGCTTGCCCGGTTCAACCGGGAGCGTACGCAGGAAGCACGCCTGTCCGAGGAGCTCCTCGCGCTCATCGGTGCCGCGGAGTCGGCGCTGGCGGACGGGAGGACCGACGAGGCCGTGGCGAAGGGCCGACAGGTGGCGGTCGAGCTCCTCGACCGGTCGGGTACATGGACCCGGGAGGCCGCGGAGTTCGCCCTGGCCGGTTCGGACGCGGACGTCCTGCGCTGGGTCGAGGCCGACCGCGTCATCGCCCTTCAGCAGGACAACGCCGAGAACGTCGCGGCCACCGCGTCAATCTCGACGCAGAACGTGGCGACGGCGGCCGCGGCGGCGCTGAAGACCGAGGACGCCGCCAAGATCAAGGCGTTCCTGGAATCCGGTGCCGTCGAGGCGGCCAGGGACGACAACGAGGTCGAGGTGACCACGCTCCTGGCCGACGCCACCACCGGTACGGCGGTACGGCGTGCCGCGGAGGCCGCGCTGGAGAAGGGCACCGCCGAGGCGCTGCACACCTTCCTGCACGTCGATCGCGCCAAGGCCGTCCACGAGGACGACAAGGTGGCGGCCACCACGCTCCTGGCGAGCGGCGGCCCCTACGTGCAGGCGGCGGCGAAGGTCGCGCTCGAGGGCGACACGCACACGCTGCGCCAGTTCATCGGGACCACACAGCACGAGTTCGCGCGGATCGACCACGATCACGCCACGCACATCAGCGCGATCCGTGCGGCGATCGCGGGTGCGGCCAAGATCGCCCAGGACGCACTGGAGGACGCGGCAAAGGCCTCCGAAGCGGCCGCCCTCGCACGCGAGGAAGCGGCCAAGGCGACCGAGTGGGCCACCCGCGCCAAGGGGTACGCGGACGACGCCAAGCTGTCCGCCGAGGAGGCCCGTAAGAACGCGGAGGCTGCCGAAGGGTCCGCGGCCGACGCCAAGCGGTCCGCCGACACCGCGGCCCGTGCGGCCGCCGCGGCCCGCCGGGCGAGCAGCGTGGCGCGGCAGGCGGCGACGCGAGCCGTGCGCTCCGCCACTCTCGCCGCGTCCTACGCCGCAGACGCACAGGCCTCGGCGACGGCTGCCCGGCAGGCGAAGATCGCGGCCGGAGAGGACGCCGCCGCTGCCGCCCGCGCCGCGACCGAAGCCCGGATCCTTGTCATCCAGGCCGCGATACGCGAGGCGATACAGAAGGCGCTCGACAACGCGACGGTGCCCATCGGCGGCGAGAACGGCCTCCCGGAAGGCGCCGAGAGCTGTCTGACGCCGTTCGGCGACCCGATCGAGTCCACCAACAGCACCAACCCGTGGGAGCTGGGCTGGAGTTGGCTCACCGGGAAGGGGCCACGCTCGCAGTGCTTCGGCCCCGACGACGAGTTCACCCGCCTGTACCGTGATCACGATGAGACGCGGAAGGTCTTCGACTACTTCCTCGCCCGCATGCGGAGCGGGAACTACGAGCTGGGCCACACCTACATGCACGACTACTCGCTCGAGGGCTTCGAGGGTGTCGGAAAGTACCTCACGGACTACGGGACGCTCGCCACGGTCGGGCTCACCGGAAACCTCGCGTACACGTTCCTGGGCTCGCACCAGGTCCGTATGACTCCCCTCCGCGAGAACGCCGACGGTTCGGTGGTGTGGCGGTACACCGCGTACAACGAGTCGGACATCGAGTCGGCGACCCACCCGCCCGTCATCGGATACACGGACTGGTGGAGCGACACGGTCGGTTCGTTCATCGACAAGGTCGTCGGCGACTCCGGGCCGGTGTCACCCAAGACCCAGGTGATCGAGTTCGACGTGACGCTGGAGCCGTGATGGGCAAGAGGACGCTTGGATGGTGGCTCGGCGCCGCGCTGGCCGCTGCCGCGGTGCTCGTCTCGGGGTGCACGGCCCCGGTCGACCCCGACGAACTGCCCGGCGTGTACCGCAACGACGAGACCGGCGGCGAGATCTCGCTCGATGCCGACGGGACGTTCTCCGCCACCGGCATCTCGGCCGACGACGTCTCGAGGTCCGCAGGCGCCGGCATCGTCGAGTTCAGCGGCAAGTGGGACTTCCTCTGCGCGGAAGCGGACTGCGACTTCGTCTACCTGATGGCCGATGACGGTGATCTGGGAGGGGAGTTCGACGTCCAGCTCTACACGAAGGGGCCGGGGACGGTGTATCTGCACCCCGATCCGGACGGTCCCGTGACCTTGGAGCTCGACAAGGTGGACACCCGGTAGACCTTCCGTGCCGATTCCGGCATTTGGCGGCACCTGACCGGCAACGGCGGCCGGGCCGCGGGACATTCGTTCCGCGGCCCGGCCGTCGCATTTCCGTTTCCGAAAGCCGAATCTCCGACGCATCGGATACCGATTCTTTATAAAGATCACTACAACCATTTTCGCGCGTGATGCACATCACGGCCCAAACTCGCCGGTTGCCCGCTTTCTATCCGGTTTCTGAATTGGACGCACCCGCCAAGCGCCCGCTTCGATAAGGGACTTGAACTGCAGGGGGCGGCGATTCTCATTTCCTGTCGACTCCTGCCGACTGTCGACTTTCTAGGACTGTGATGAAGCCACGCAGCGCATGGGTGCGCATTCTGGGCACCGCGGCCGCCGCCGGCGCCCTGGCATGGGCCGTGATCGCCGGAGGGCAGCCGGCCGGCGCCCCCGCCGATCCGGTCGCCGACGCGGCGCCCGGGTATGCCGTCGAGGACTACAACTACCCGAACGCCGACAAGATCCTGGCCGAGCAGGGCATCGTCCTCAAGCGCGGCGACGGGCACATCGTGCTCGCCGACTGCGCGAGCAGTGACAACCTCCTGAGGTTCCTCGCCCGCGACCGCGAGGACGTCTGCTTCAAGGTCACTGGCGATGGGGGCTTTCTGACCCTGGAGCTCGCCTCGGTGCACGGCGTGAAGACCGACGACTCCGGCAACACCCACCTGGAGATGACCGCCGAGGACGACCAGGTCGAGTACGACATCCCCGCGGACACGTGGGAGGGAGTCGGCGAGTCCGTCGACGGCCGGGAGCACGTCCTGGTCGAGATCCGCACCACCAAGTAGCCCGCGCCGCCTTGTGATTGAGGAATCCATTCCCATGCAGTTCTCCACCAGACGCCCTCGCCTGACCGCGCTCAGCGCGGTCCTGGCCGCCGGGTCGCTCGCGCTGTCCGCGGCGCCCGCAGCCGCCATCACCGGCGGCACTCCGGTCGCCGACTCGGACACCACCCACGCCTACACCGCACAGCTGATCATCGGCGACCACGCCCGCGGCTGCTCCGGCGTCCTGGTC
>NZ_BAAGPS010000076.1:0-2440 GCF_054783935.1 Streptomyces pseudoechinosporeus | reverse complement strand
GCGGCGGCGGCGCTGCGGGCCTTGGAGGCGGCGTTGCGGGCGGCCACCGCGGCGTCCTTGGCGCCCTTCGCCATGCCGGCGTCCTTGGACGCGGCGATCGCGGCGTTGTAGGCGCGGGCGGCGGCGTTGCCGGCCTTCGCGGCGGCCTGGGCGGCGCCTGCGGCAGCCCAGGAGGCGCGGCGGGAGGCCTTCACGGCGGCGTTGGAGGCGTTGACGGCGTTGCGGGCGGCGTCGGCCGCGCCCTTCGCCGCGCTCGCCGCCTTGCGGGCCGCGGCCCCTGACTTCTGCACGTCGCTCTGGGCGGCGGCGGCCTCGGCGGCGGCCTTCTCGGCGGCCTCCTTGGCCTTGGTGGCGGCGGTCTCGGCGCGGGCCCCGGCCTCGACGGCCAGGTTCGTCTCGCGCTCGGCGCGCTTGCCCTCGCGCTCGACGAGGGCCACCAGCTCCTCGATGGTCGCCGACTCCTGGTCGCGGGCGCGCGCGATGTGCTGGCCGGTCTCCATGAACCACTCGACGTCGTTCGCGGTGCCGCTGAGCGCGCGGTCCGCGTACTTCTGCACCTCCGGGCCGCCGGTCATCAGCATGGCGCTGACCTGGACCCGGGTGTCCTCCAGCCGCGCGTCGTACTGCTCGTCGGCGAGGAAGGCGACGAGGGCCTGCTCGGTGCCGGCGTCGAGGGCGGCGCTGGCCTCGCGCATCACGGCCTTGCCGCCGGTGGACGCGACGATGCTGGTGGCGACCCGGAAGTCCTCCCGAATGGCGGGGGCGAAGCCCTCCGAGAGGAAGCCGGCTATCGCTTCGTCGCCGTTGTCCAGGGCGGCGACGGCCTCGCGGCGCAGGCCCTTGCCCGCGCGGTCCAGGCTGCGGACGATCGCGACCCGGTTGTCCTGCACGGCCTGCTGCGGCAGCGTCTCGGCGAGGAAGGTCCGGATCTCGGTGTCGGTCCCGTAGAGGGCCGTGGCGGCGGCGGCCTTGACGCCCTTGCCGCCGGTCAGCCACGCGCGGACGGCCTTGGCGCGCTCGGTGTCCGGCAGCGGCACCGGTTCGGGCGCGGCGGCTTCGGCGGCAGTGGCGGTGGCCGGTATCAGGACCGAAGGGGTGGCCGCGACGGCGGTCGCGCCGGCGAGCGCACCGAGCACGCGGCGTCTGCTCCAGAACGTTTTCTGCATAAGGGGATTTCCTCGCATGAGAAGTGGGATGTGTTCCGCCGAAGTCGGGCGGGCAGGATCCGACATGGATATACGCCACTGAACGACGGCGACCCTATCAACTCGCCACGGTAAAAGTAGAGACAAAGAACAGCTTTACCGGAAGCGGAATTCAAGCCTTCGTTACGGTTTCCTTATGGAGGCTCGTACAACCTTTTACGAGTGTGGTGAGGGTCACGATGATGCCCCAACTGCCGTCCGTTTTATGGGTGTTGGAGGGGTGGACAAAGCCGGGGATGCGAGATGGCATAACGAAGATGAAGCGGCTCCCCGGGCTCGTGGAGGGTCTCTGTCTTCGCGGGGGGCGACGCAGCGAAACAGTCGGGGACTGGTTATTCCCGCTGCCCGGGAGTGTGGGGGGCATACGAATTTCGGACGCCTTCTTGCGGACGCCTTCACGCCTGTCTCGAGCCACACCTACAGACATCGATCGAAAGCAAATTTAGGAAAGTGATGAAGGCACGCACCACAATTGCGGCGAAACCGCAGCGGAAGAGATTCATAGCGCGCACACTGGGCGCGGCGACCGTCGGAGCTCTCGCGTGGGTCGCGCTGGCGGCCGGCGGCCCCGGCGGGTCCCACCCCCAGACCGGCACCGCCACGGTCGTCGCGGACGGCGACCCCGGCTACGCGGTCGAGGACTTCAACTACCCGCAGGCGGACAAGATCCTGACGGAGCAGAACATCGTTCTGAAGCGCGGCGACGGCCACATCACGCTGGCCGACTGCGCGAGCGGCACCGGCCTGATCGAGGTCCTGGCCCGCGAGAAGGCGGAGACGATCTGCTTCCGGGTCGTCGGCAACTCAGGCTGGCTGACGCTGGAGATCCCTGCTGTCTACGCCATCAAGGGCAACGACTACGACACCGAGGTCGACATGACCGTCGGTGCCGAAGAGAAGTCCTACGACATCCTCAAGAACGCCTGGACCGCGGTCGGCGAGAGCGCGGACGAACAGGGCCGTGAGCACATGCTCGTGGAGATCAGGACCTCCAAGTAGCGCCCCGTTCAAGCCCGTTGTCCGCTCTGCCTTCAAGGAACTGACTCATGCGACACACCAGACCCGTGCGCTATGCCGCACTGGCCTCATCTCTGATCGCGGGATCCGTTGCGCTGACCGCTGTGCCCGCCGCCGCGGTGACCGGCCCCGCGGTCGCCTCCGGTGACACCACCTACGCCTACACCGCACAGCTGATCATCGGCGACCACGCCCGCGGCTGCTCCGGCGTCCTGGTC
>NZ_BAAGPS010000075.1:0-34588 GCF_054783935.1 Streptomyces pseudoechinosporeus | reverse complement strand
AGCCGCGCGGCCTGCCCGGCGTGCCCGGCCAGTGCCCGCGCTCCCGCCAGTCCCTCCGCCGCCAGCGCGACGGCCCGCGGATCGCCGGTGTCGCGGGCCGCGGCGAGGCCCTCCAGATGCAGGGACAGAGCGGCGGCGGCGTCCTGGCGCAGCTCGGCGACGAAGCCGAGTTCGGCCAGGATCAGGGCCGCCCCGTACTCCGCGTCGAACTGCCGGTTCCACGCCAGCCAGGTGCGCAGATACGACTCGGCGGCGTCGAGCCGTCCCTGCCGCCGCGCGCCGAGGGCAAGGCCGAGCTCGGCGAACTCCTCGGCGGGCTTGTCGCCCTGTTCGACCGCGAGCCGCCGGCCGCGCTCGTGGAACTCGTCGGCGCGGGCGTACTGGCCGCTCAGCAGGGCGATCCGGCCGAGGTCGGACCAGCGCATCGACGCGTCGGTCCACAGACCCAGGTCCTCGGCGACGCGCAGCCCTCGCTCGTGCAGCCGGGCGGCTTCCTGGTAGTCGCCCTCGATCTCCGCGAGCCGCCCGAGCACCGCCATCGCCTGCAGCCGGCCCCACCCGTCGTCGGCCTCGTGGAACAGCGCGAGACTCTCCTCGCCGTCACTGCGGGAAGCCGTCAGGTTCCCGCACACATAGGTCTGCATGCCTCGTGTGCTCAGTCCCGCGGCGATCCCCCAGCGGTCGCCCAGGGCGCGGGACTCGGTGAGCACCCGGTTCACCAGCTCCTCGCCCACCGCGAAGTCCCCGAACCGGGTGACCGCGAACCCGAGGAACCAGCCGGCCCTGGTCCGCTCGTGCGGGTCGCGGATGTCCTCGTACAGCTCGAGAACCGCGGCGCTGCGGCGCGCGGAGCCGTCCGGGGCGCCGGACAGCAGGCCCACCCCGGCCCGCCAGGCCGCGGTCACCGCGCGGCCCGGGTCGCCTTCGGCCGTCGGCCCCGCCTGGCCCGGCAGACCGAGGGCCATGGTCAGCTGGCGCCTGGCCTCGGTGAGACGGCCGCGCAGGAACCAGTACCAGACCATCGCGTGCGCCAGGTGCCGCATCAGGCCGGCGTCGCCGTTGGCGGCGGCCGCGTCGAGCGCGCTGCGGATGTTGGCGGTCTCCGCGTCCAGGCGCCGCAGCCACTGCCGCTGGTCGCCGCCGCGCAGGAAGGAGTCGGCCCGCTCGGCGAAGGCCGCGTAGTAGTGCGCGTGGGTGCGCCGCACCCGCTCGTACTCGGTGGCGCGCAGCCGCTCCAGGCAGTACGCGGACACCGACTCGAGGAGCCGGTAGCGGGGTCCGTCGGCTTCGTGGCTGGCCAGGACGAGGGAGCGGTCCACCAGGCGGGTCAGCAGATCCAGGACCTCGGCGGGCTTCACACCGTTGCCTGCGCAGAGGGCCTCGGCGGCGTCCAGGGTGCAGCCGTCGGAGTGGATGGCGAGCCGGCGCAGGACCGACTGCTCGGCCGCGGTGAGCAGCTCCCAGCTCCAGTCGATCATCGCCCGCAGTGTCTGCTGCCGTGCGGGTGCGCCCCGGTGGCCGCCGGTGAGGAGCTTGAACCGGTCGTCCAGGCGCTCCGCGAGCTCGCGCACCCCAAGGACGCGTACCCGTGTGGACGCCAGCTCCAGGGCGAGCGGGATTCCGTCGAGACGGCGGCAGATCAAGGCCACGGCCCGGGCGTTGTCGTCACTCAGCTCGAAGCCGGGCGAGGTGGCCGCGGCCCGGTCGAGGAACATCCGTACCGCGCTGGAGCGCCGCAGCACCGCCGGGTCACTCGAGTCCTCGGGCAGGTCGAGCGGCCGCACCGGCCACAGCTGCTCGCCGGCGATGTCGAGGGGCTCCTGGCTGGTGGCGAGGACGCTAACGCCCGGTGCGCCGCGCAGCAGCGCCTGTGCGAGCCCCGCGGCCGCCTCGATGACGTGCTCGCAGTTGTCCAGGACCAGGAGCAGGCGACGGCCGCGCAGGGCGTCGGTGAGGCGGTCGAGCAGCGTACGCGGCAGGCCGCTCGGCAGCGGTCCGGGGCCGGTGTCGTCCCGGACTCCGAGCGTCGCGGCCACGACCTCGGCGAGGTCGTCGCCCGCGGGCGCCCCGGACTCGGCCAAGAAGGCCTGTGAGGCCAGCTCCACCAGCCAGACGCCGTCCGCGTACGCCTCGGACAGGCGGGTCGCCACCTCCACCGCGAGGCGGGTCTTGCCGACCCCGCCGGGCCCGGTCAAGGTCACCAGGCGGCCCGACTCCACCAGGTCGCGCACGGCGTCCACGGAGTCAGAGCGGCCGATCAGGTCGGTGACCGGGGTGGGCAGATTGGTGCGCGGCCGCGGTGTGGCCGAGGGGGCGGGCACGGCCCGCAGGGCGGGGTCCTGCTGCAGGATCTCCTGTTGCAGGGCCGCCAGTTCGGGCCCCGGTTCGAGGCCCAGGTCCTCGTCCAGGCGGCGGCGCAGGTCCTGGTAGCTGTCCAGGGCCTCGCTGGCGCGACCCGCGCCGTACAGGGCGCGCATATGGGCGCCGCGCAGCCGCTCCCGCAGCGGGTGGCGCCGGGTCAGCTCGCCGAGCTCCGGGGCCAGGAGGCTGTGCTCGCCCAACTCGAGGCGGGCTTCCGCCTGTTCCTCCAGGGCGAGCAGCCGCTGTTCCTCGAGCCGGGTGAGGGCCTCGCGGGCGAACTGCTCGTCCTGGAAGCCGGCGAAGGCGGGGCCGCGCCAGAGCCCGAGGGCCTCGGTGAACAGCTCGGCCCGCTCCCGGGGGTCCGCGGCCGTACGCGCCCGGGCGGTGAGTGCGGTGAAGCGGCCGGCGTCCACCGCGTCGTCCGCCACCTCCAGGACGTATCCGAGGGCCCGGTACGCCAGGAGGCCGGGACCTCCGGCCCGGGTGAGCACCTTCCGTAACCGCGACACCAGGGTCTGCAGCGCGCCCGCGGCGTTGGCGGGCGGCGCGTCCCCCCACAGCTCGTCGACCAGGCGGTCGGCGGAGACCACCTGCCCCTGAGCCGTCAGCAGGGCCGCGAGCAGCGAGCGGACCTTGGCCTCCGGCACCCCTACCAGTTCACCGTCCGCCGACCAGATGGCCAGCGGACCCAGTACCCCGAAACGCATGAGATCAAGGTAGACGCCCCGTGGTCATTGCCGGGTGTGTCAGTGCACTGCAAGCGGACCGACAGCCGACTGCAAGCCCTTGCCCGCACTCTGCGTGCACCGGTGAAAACCGGCGTAACGAGCATCTCGCACGCTGTCTTAGCAGGGAGTCATCATGAGCAAGTTCGCAGGCAAGAAGGCCGTCGTCACCGGCGGCACCCACGGTATGGGCCTGGCCATCGTCAAAGCGCTCCTGGACGGCGGTGCCGAGGTGGTCCTCACCGGTCGCAACGAGAAGAAGATCGAGGAGGCGCGGACCGAGCTGAAGTCGGACTCCGCGCACGTGGTGCGCTCCGACGCCGCGAGCATGGCCGACATCCGGGCCCTCGCGGACACCGCCCAGGAGAAGCTCGGGCGGGTCGACTATCTCTTCGTCAACCACGGCATCGCGGAGGTACAGACCCTCGAGGAGGTCACCGAGGAGGCCTGGGACCGGGCCTTCGCGGTGAACACCAAGGGCGCCTTCTTCACCGTGCAGAGCCTGTCGCCGCTCCTCAACGACGGCGGCGCGATCGTCTTCACCACGGTCGCCAACGACCTGATCTTCCCCGGCCTGAGCGCCTACTCCGGTTCGAAGGAGGCAGTGCGCGCGGCCGCCCATGTCCTCGCGGCCGAGTTCCTGCCCCGCCAGATCCGCGTGAACCTCGTGGCTCCCGGCTACATCAAGACCCCCACCATGGGCGTCGCCGGGCTGACCGAGGAAGAGCGCCGCGAGTTCGAGGAGCAGGGCAGCCAGACCACCCCGCTCAAGCGCAACGGCACGGTCGAAGAGGTCGCCGCGGCCGCCCTGTTCCTCGCCGCCGACGCCACCTTCAGCACCAACGTCGAGTTCCCGGTCGACGGCGGCTTCGCCCAGGGCCTCAGCGGCGCCCACTGATCCTGTGGCGGCCGTCCCCGCCCGGCCGTCGCACCGTCAAGCCCGCCGCCTCGTCTCCGAGCGAGGCGGCGGGCCCCTCGAACAGTCCAAAGGAAAGGTCATAGCCATGACTTCGACCATCGCCACGGGCGTAGCCCGGGCCGGCCGGCGGGAGTGGGCCGGGCTCGCCATGCTGGCCCTGCCCAGCATCCTGCTGTCCCTGGATGTGACGCTGCTGCACCTCGCGGTGCCGCACCTGGGAGCGGCGCTCGCGCCGAGCAGCACCCAGATGCTGTGGATCATCGATATCTACGCCTTCATGATCGCCGGATTCCTGGTCACCGCGGGCACGTTGGGTGACCGCATCGGCCGGCGCAAGCTGCTCCTGATCGGCGCGGTCGCCTTCGGTGTCGCCTCGGTGATCGCCGCCTATGCGAACAGCCCCGAGATGCTCATCGCCGCCCGGGCCCTGCTCGGCGTCGCGGGCGCGACCCTGATGCCCTCCACGCTCGCCCTGATCAGCAATATGTTCCAGGACCCCAAGCAGCGCGGCACCGCCATCGGCATCTGGGCCGCCAGCTTCTCCGTCGGCATCGCGCTCGGCCCGGTCGTCGGCGGCGCCATGCTGGAGGCCTTCTGGTGGGGCTCGGTGTTCCTGCTCGCCGTGCCGGTGATGGCACTGCTCCTGATCACCGGACCGATCCTGCTGCCCGAGTACAAGGACGAGAACGCCGGGCGGATCGACCTGGCCAGCGTCCTGCTGTCGCTCGCCGCCATCCTGCCGGTCATCTACGGCGTCAAGGAGATCGCCAAGCACGGCCTCGAGCCCGCTTCCGTGATCGCCATCATCGTCGGCGCGGCGTTCGGCTATGTCTTCGGCCGCCGCCAACTGCGCCTGGACGACCCGATGCTGGACCTCAGCCTGTTCCGCAGCCGGGCCTTCAGCGTGGCCCTCGGCGTGATGCTCTTCGCCGCCGTCGCCATGGGCGGCATCTACCTGTTCGTCACCCAGTACCTGCAGATGGTCGCCGCGCTCTCGCCGCTGCGCGCCGGTCTGTGGCTGCTGCCCGCGGCGGCCGCGCTCATCGCCACGTCGATGCTCGCCCCCATCGCGGCGCGCAGGATCCGCCCCGGCAATGTCACCGCGATCGGCCTGATCCTGTCCGCCATCGGCTACTTCATCCTCACGCAGGCCGACCCGAGCAAGAGCGTGGCGCTCGTGGTCGTCGGCTTCGGCTTCATCTACGCCGGCATCGGTCCCGTCATGGGCCTGAGCGTCTCGCTGATCGTCGGCTCCGCACCTCCGGAGAAGGCCGGTGCCGCCGCCGCGCTGCAGCAGACCAGCAGCGACTTCGGCCTCGCCGTGGGCATCGCCGCCCTGGGCAGCCTCGGCACCACCGTGTACCGCAACGGCGTCGTCGACAAGCTCCCCGCCGACACCCCGGCCGCCGCGGCCGACGCCACCCGCGACACCCTCGCCCGGGCCCTCGACGCCACGTCGAGCCTGCCGGGCCCGCTGGCCGACCAGATCATCACGCCCGCCCGTGAGGCGTTCGCGTCCGGTCTCAACGTCGTCGCCCTCATCGGCGGCATCCTGGTCACCGCTCTCACGGTGCTCGCGGTCACCATGCTGCGGCATGTTCCGCCGACCGGCTCCGCCCCCGCACCGGCCGAGGACACCGACGTCCCCGCGCCCGTCGCGGCCGACGGCCCGCTGGAGGAGCAGCCGGCCGCAGCCGCCCGATAGCGGGTACGGCGGGCGGGTGCGGGCGGGGCGACACCTCGCCCGCGCCTCCCGCCGGCTCCCGCGGAAACCGAAGGTCCGCGGTCACCGCCCGACGATGTGTGGTGACCGTCCCCAGGAACGTGCGGCGCTGTCGCTGCGGCGGGGGGTAGTTGGTGTATGGGGTGGTGTGTGAGCTGCCGCGTTGGTGGTGGGTTGATAACTGGGTCTGGTGGGCTGTGGGGGCTGTGACCTGGGGTTGTGTGGGTTGCAGTGGGAATAGCTGGGGCGTTGTGGGTAGCTTCTGCGTCTAAAGGACCGGCTACTGTTTTGCCTGGTCAGGGCTGTTTCGCCTGGTCAGCTGGGGTATTGCCCTGTAGCGGTTTTCTTGATCGGTTGTGCATTGTCGTCGGGTTGGGTGCATGGATCAGGGGAGGGCACGGGGTGCGGTTAGAGGTTCGGGTCGGGTCGGCTGCGGGGGAGTTGCGGTCCTTGCGGGGCTGGTTGCGGGCGGATCCTGAGGTGGGCAGGTCTGCCGTGGTGGGGGTAGAGGCTGGTGTGCCTGGGCCGGGGGAGATGGGCACGGGGCTTGATGTGCTGCAGCTGGTGACGGGGAATGGGTGGAGTGCGGCGTCGTTCGTGCTGGCGGTGGTGGCGTGGCGGCAGTCCCGACCGCAGCGGCCGCGGGTGGAGATCCGCCGGGGGGAGACGGTCGTCGTTTTGACGGACTGTTCGCAGGAGGAGATCGAGCGGGCGGTCCGGGCGCTTGATGCCGCCAGCGGTGATGAGGGCGGCGATCGGTGAGCGTGCTGCCCGATCCCGGCGCCTCGCGGGCGGTCCTGGTGGGCACGGGCCGCTATGAGCATCTGGAGCAGTTGCCGGCTGTTTCGAACAATCTGCAGGCCCTGGGCGATCTCCTGCGTGGCCCGTTGTCTTTGCAGTTGCCTGCCCGGCATGTGACCGTCGTCGAGGATCCGGTGGCCGCGCACACCGTGGTGGGCGCGGTGAGGCAGGCGGCTGCCGAAGCCACCGACACGCTGGTGGTCTACTTTGCCGGGCACGGCTTGGTCGATGCGCAGGATCAGCTCAGTCTGGCCCTGCCGCACACCGAGTTCGGCCGTGTGGAGACCGGTCTGCCTTATGACTGGCTGCGTCAGGTTCTCCTTCTGGACTCTCGGGCGGAGCGTCATGTCGTGATCCTGGACTGCTGCTACAGCGGCCTGGCGCTGGGGAGGATGAGCGCCGAGGCCGGGCTTGCCGACCAGGCCGCGGTGGAGGGGAGCTTTCTCCTGGCGGCCGCCGCCGAGACCCGTACCGCCCTGGCGCCGGTGGGGGAGACCTATACGGCTTTCACCGGGGCGCTGCTCGACACGCTGCGCCGTGGGATACCCGGCGGTCCCGCGCTGCTCGATCTCGCAGCTGTCTACCGGCACGTGCGCCTGACGCTGGAAGCGCGGGGGCACCCTGTTCCGCAGGCCCGGGACCGTAACAGCGGCGCTCAGGTCGCGCTCGGACGCAATCACGCGGCTCTGCCCGCCACACCGGTCACTGCTACGCCTGGTGGGGGCGCCGGGGAGCGTGCGTGGCCGGATCCGCGTGCGATCCGTACGGTCACGGGGTTCTTCACCGCTCTCGCGGACGTACGCGTGATGAGCGGTCTGACCCAGCAGGCGGTCAGCGAGCGCTCGGCCGGACGCATATCGGCCGGTACCGTCAGCAGTCTGCTCAACCGCAGCTCGCTTCCCACCACGTGGAGCACAACGGCCGCCTACCTCTCGGCCTGCGGCGTTCCCGACGATCAGATCACGCAGTGGCAGGCCGTATGGCAGCAGCTGCGCGTGGAGACCTCGTCAGCCCGGGCGGCAGGCACGGCCTCCGCCGGGGGTGGCGAGCCCGAGAGGAAAAGGGCATGGCCGGGGCGTTTGTCGGTGTTCCGCAGGGAGCGGGGTCACTGACCGGAGACGGCAGGAGCCGAGGAGGTTGACGGCTGAGGGCGGGGAGTCGTGTCCGAGTCGTCGGACCCGTTGCCGAACAGAGTGTTCCACCCGGCGATGGCCAGAACAGCGACCACCAGGACAAGGCCCGTGGACGGCTTCTTCCACCGGCTGGACGCCGACGACGGCTTCACGTAGTGCCCTGCCCGGTAATGCCCTTTGCGGTTCTTCGCCTTTGCCACAGCTACACGTCCCCGTTCGGTGCGACTGCTTTGTCGGGCAGAGTCTCGCAGCGATCGGTCCGTGCCGGTTCCTGAACGACTGAGTACGGCTGATTCCGCACGCTGCGGGAGCGACCCCGGCATCTCGTGGTCGGGCCTGTCAGCGCCTTCGTGTGGGGCGGCCTTGTTGTTCGGCGAGGTGGTCGAGTTGTACCGCGTCGAGGGCGGCTTTGGTGATTTTTTCGGTGCCGTCGGTGATGGCGGTGATGGCTGCTTGGCGGATGAGTCTTGTGAGGCTTCCGATGCGGCCGGCGGTGCGCTGGTGGAGGTAGGCGTGGTGGCGGGGGAGGGTGCCGGGGCGGTGTGAGGTGAGGTCGAGGGCGTTTTCGAGGTCGGTGATGACGTCGGTGAAGGGGCGGGTCTGGCCCTGGCGGGCGGGGAGGGGGCCGCAGGTGATGAGGGTGTCGCGGCCGGCGAGTTGGACGCCGGCGGTGTTGTAGGTGTGGCAGACGGCGTCGGTGATCTGGGCCTGGGTCATGCGGGTGGTTACGGGGATGCCGAGGTAGCGGGCGAACTCGGTGGTGAGGGTCTTGGCGGTGGCGCCGGGCGGGACGAGGACGTAGGCGACCGGGACCTGGGGGTGGGCTGAGCCGGGTGGGGCGGGGTTGCGGTGGGTGTGGGCGAGGTGGCAGGTGCGTCCGACGTGGAGGAGCGCGGTGGTTTTCCCCGCGGCTGCGGGGCCGGTGACGATCAGTGAGGGCCTGGCGGTGGTGGTCTGGTGGCGGCCGAGGATCATCAGGGTGCGCACGTGGCGGGCGAGGGTGTCGATGGCGGGAGTGCGGACGGTGACGAACGCGGAGTGGTAGGCGAGGCGTTCTTCGCGGCTGCGGGGCGCCTCGCCGGGCTGGGGCGGGGCGGGTGGCGCCGTGGTGGCGAAGTGCTGCCAGCCCTGCCAGGTGGTCACCGGCCATGACGTGATCGCCGTGTCTGCCGTGGACTGCCCCGCTGCGCCGGCGTCGGGTGTGTGGTTGCTGCCGGGATCGCCGGCTGTGGCGGGTGGGCGGGTGTTCACCATTTCAGGGCCTCCGCGCGGGCGTCGTAGAGACCGAGTCCGGTGTAGGGGACGGCGGGCGAGTCGCCGTCGTCGGCGTCGTCTTCTTCCGCGTCCAGGTCCGGGTCCTGTTCTTCGTCGGGGGTGTCGTCGAGGTCGTCGAGGCTGTCGGTGTCCGTCCCGGGCCCGGTCCTGCGGGCGCCGGAGTCGGGGTCGGGGTCTGGTTCGTTCGGGTGGTCGGGTGCGGAGCGCGGTGGGGGCAGGGGTGTTCGGGCGGGTTGGGTGCGGGCCAGGAGGCGTTGTTCGCCTGCGGTGGCATTGCCGGTGCGAGTGCGGCGCATGAGCTCGTCGAGGGCGTCGGCGAGGTCGGCTTCGTGGCTGTCGGGGTCGGTGTGGCGGGTGACGGTGGTGCGGATGTGCTGCCAGGTCTGTTCGTTGAACGGGCGGTGGACGTGGGCGCGGTGGATCCAGGGGATTTCGGCGAACGTGCCGTCGGGCAGGTGCAGCCAGATCTGGCGGGCGTCGTGGGGGTTGGTGTGGACTTCCCATTTCCCGCCGCGGGCGGTGATGGGGGAGGGCTGCCCGCGGTAGGGGGCGAGAAGGTCGCAGTCGTAGGTGCGGTGGTGCAGGCGGATCCCGCGTTCGGTGATGGCCTGCCAGCGCACCGGCAGCAGTTCGAGGTAGTCGTCCCTGGTGAGGGGGACGGGGACGTACCCGGCGACCGAGATGAGGGCGGCCCACATCTGGTTCGGTGTCAGTGCGGCCTTGGGCAGCACGGGATGGCGTAGCCCTTGGTGCGGGCGGTGGTGGTAGTGCACGAGCCATTCGTCGAGGAGGTCCTGCAACTGCGCGACGGTGAAGTACGCCTCGCGTTCGGCATCGCGCCTGCGGCGGGTGATGTCGGAGCCGGTGTAGCCGGGCAGGTGCTGGCACCACAGTGAGTTGATCGAGCCGAAGGTCCGCTCGACGATGCCCTTGGCGGTGGGGGCGTAGGGCGGGGCGGGCTGCACGCTGACGCCGAGGGTCTCGCAGGCTGAGGTGAACGCCCTGGAGAGGAACACTTTGCCCCGGTCGACGACGATCGTTTCGGGGATCACGACCGGGCGGGCGGCCGCGCCCTGAAGGCGCTCGTCCAGCGTCAGCAACCGCGTCCGGGGGAGCAGTTGGGTGTGGGTGAAGCGCAGGGCGTCGGGCCAGGTGGGCTTCGCCGGGTGGGGGACGGCCATCTCCGCCAGCAGCAGGGCCGCGTCCACGGCCTGGGTGCCGCCCGGACAGAGCACAGCCGCGAGGATCGCTCGCGTGGCGACGTCTACCGCGATGGTCATCTCGGGCCGGCCGAGGGTGCCGTCGTCGAACAGGGCGAGGACGTCGAGCCGGGTGGTATCGATCTGCACCTGCTCTCCGGGCCGCAGGGCGACGGTGGGGGTGTGGGCCCGTCCGTCCTCGGTGATGGGCGGGGTGCGCACCGGACGTGCGGGATGGTCGGCGGGGCCGGCGAGCTGATGGACGAGCCGGTAGAAGGTGGCCTGCGCCGGCATAGCCACCGTGCCGCCGTGCCGGTCCTTAAGGATGTGCGCGACCAGCGGCATCAGCCCTTTGATGGTGCCCTTGGAACGGCCGCGCTGGCGGCGCAGCGCCTCTTTGACCGCGGCGACGACCCGCTCGTCGGCCCGTCCGGTGGGGCTGGGGCCGCGGGTGGTGCGGTGGTCGATGAGCCCCCACTGGCCCTGTTTGCGGTAGGCCAGGCGCATGCGCTGCACCGTCGTACGGGACACCCGGCCGAAGCCGAGCGCGGTCAGCTCCTCGGCCTTGGCCTGCTCCCGTTCGGCCAGCGTGTGCTGCTCGGAGTCGTACTGCTCCCGCACCGGCCCGCCGCTGCCCAGCCCGCCGGGCAGCCCGCACTCGACTTCCCGGATGTGACGCTGCCAGGCCAGCGCCTTCTCCCGCGCCGCGGCCGGGGCGGTCTCGAACAGCCCCCACCGCGGCACCGCCTGAGGCTGCTGCGTCTCTGCTCCCAGAACGGCGAAGCCCGCATCGGCGAAGAGGTGCCCGGCGAGCACCGCCTCGTCACTGCCGTCCTCGCCGGCCAGGTGGATGCGCTGCCCGGCCAGGGCGACGACCTGCCACCGCGATCCGCGGAAGCGGACATGCGCCCCGACCGCCACCACCGGCCGACCGCTCTGTCGGCCGCTGCTCACACCGCCTCCCCGCGCCCGGCGCCAGCCCCGCCGCAGGCCGCGTCTGACGCCGGGCACTCGGCCGCGGGGACGCAGCCCTGGCTCTCCTCGCCACGGCCGTCGCCGGCGTCATCGTGCAGGCTTTTGGCCGGCGCTGCGCCCCTGCCCTCGCGGAGGCAGCCGGGACTGACGATGACCCGTTCGTGCAGCGGCGTCTCCAGTGCTGTCGTCAGCGTGTGGTGCCACAGGGCGTGGACAGGGCGTGGAAGACGGCCGGGAGGACCTCGATCGGGTCGCCGGCTGCTTCGGCGCCCTCGATTAGCGGCCGCGGCCGCGCGAAGGCCTCGAGCACTGCGGGCATCAGGCCGGGCCTGCCCTGGTTGCGGGGGTGGCGGTAGCCGGCCAGCCATTTCAGGTTCGCCGCCAGCACCTCATCCAGCGGCGCCAGGCGCCGGTAGCTCCAGCCGATGTCCGCGCACGCCGCAGCCACCGCCTGCGCGGCCTTCAGGGCGCGTTCGCCGCCGGCGTCGGGGTGGCTGGGGCAGTCGGCCACAAGCGCGGTGCCGTCGGCGTAGCGGGCGAACAGCTGCGGCACCCAGGAACGCACCTGGCCCCGGTGGTTGCGCCACAGCAGCCGTACTGGCCGTCCGGCCAGGCCGGTGACCTGCGGGTCGCGGTCCAGGGCCATCAGCTGCGTACGCATGGCGTTCGATCCAGCGGCCACGTGCCGCCCGGTGGTGGCCGACCACCACAGGCCCGGCCCCCACCGCCGTCCCGGCACCACCGGGAAAGCCGACACCGGATCGAGGTCTTCGAACGCGACCGCGAGGGCGGCGTCCGCCCACCGCTGCTGCACCGTTTGCCCGACGGGGTCGAGGAAGACTGCCTCGAACTCGGTATGGCGACCGGCCGCCACCCGCCCTGCCCGGCTCCCTGGCCCGGCCGTACCTGCGTTGATCACCTGCTTCAGCCAAGCCGTATCCGTGTGCAGCCACCTGGTTTTGGGGATTCCTGCCACGAACGGGTACCGCGTGCGCTAACGGTTGACGAGCCCCTCTGGCGGCTGCTCCGCGCTTGCCGGGCGGTCCCTTCAGCCTCTGTCTTCCTGGCCGGCCGTCAGCATGTTCATCAAGGCGTCGGGGGACATTTCCGCCCACTGGGCGACCTCTTCCAGGGGCATCCCGGCGTTCGCCGAGACCAGGGCGGTCCGCTTCCAGGCGTTCTCAATCAGGTCGGCGCTGTGGCGGAGGTTGCGCAGGAGCTGGCGGGCGACGTCGGCGGTGGCCCCGGTCTGCGCTCCGCGCAGCTGGAGCAGTTGTTCCTCGGCGCTCTCGATCGCTCGGGTGATCAGCGTGCGCTGTTC
The DNA here is from genome assembly GCF_054783935.1 of Streptomyces pseudoechinosporeus. Classification (NCBI taxonomy): domain Bacteria; kingdom Bacillati; phylum Actinomycetota; class Actinomycetes; order Kitasatosporales; family Streptomycetaceae; genus Streptomyces; species Streptomyces pseudoechinosporeus. The sequence goes on along the minus strand of NZ_BAAGPS010000075.1, from coordinate 22,156 downwards.
GGCGGGCACCGCCGCGCGCCACATCCTCCCCGAGCCGGGCGCCTTCTTCTCCTTGCCCAGCACCCGCAGCTGTCCGGCCATGGTGGCGGGTTGGTGTTCCTGGCGCAGCCACCAGGGGTCGTTGTCGTATCCGGGGGGGTCCGCCGGCGCCGCGGCGCAGGCGGATGACGCTGCCCATCCAGGAGGTCAGCGGGCCGCCGTAGTCGGTCGCGGCCAGCGGCCCCAGCCACTCCCGCCTGACCCGCTCGCCGAGCCGGCGGCAGAACATCCCGTCGGCGGGCAGCGCCCGCGGCCGCCCGGCGCCGCTGTCCATCCACGCCAGCTGGGCCATGGCCGGGTCCAGCAGCGCGTCGGCGACGGCGACCACCTCGGGGAAGACGACCGCGTCCCGCCCCGCGATCCGCCACCGCTCCAGATCACCCCCGGCGTCACCGCCCGCGACCTGGTGCAGCCGCCGCGGCCACATCGTCTCCCGCTCCCAGTGAAGGGCCTGCTCCCACCACCGGGCCACCACCGCGTGCGCCAGCGCGAACACCCTCGCCGGCTCCGCTCCTGCCCGTACCGCCCGCCGCGCCACCCCGGTCCACCGCCGCTGCGCAGCGGTCACCTCCGGCAGGTGCCGCACGTCCAGATGCTCAAGAGGCTGGTCGGCGTCCGCGTCCAGCAGCCACCGCCCGTGCCGGACACACACCCGGGACCAGAGCGGCGCGTACCGCACGACCCGCACGGCCGTCCCCGTACGCCGGGCCGTGCACAGGCGGCAGCCGAATGCCGCCGGCCCGGTGACCGCGCCGCCGATCCGCCACGCTGCCGCCGGCACGTGGTCTTCTTCGGCGGGCAGCTTGGCGTCCTCCCGTTCCCAGGACGGCAACGCCCGCGCCAGCACGTCCTCCTCAACGCCGCACAGGCCTGCCAGGAGCTGCCGTCCGGCTGCGTTCAGCAGCACCTCGGCGTCGGCCCGCGCGCCCCCGCCGTCGTGCCCAGGCTGGTAGTTGCGCCAGTGCCAGCACGACCGCAACACCTTCGCTTCCATCCCGTAGCGGCTCGCGATGCGGCAGATCAACGACGAGGTCGTCTCCCCCTGCAGGGGAGCGGTCCGCAGCAGGCCGGGGTGATGGGTCACTTCACCACGGTCTCGTGTTCGCCGTCCCGGCGGGCGCTTTCGCAACGGATGCCCAGCGGAATCCAAGCAAGCCGGTTCCCCGAGAACGGCTGTGGAGAGCTGATCCCTTTCGCAAGCTGCCTCTCGGCTCCTTCGCCAAGCCGGGGGTCACCCGGGGTCACCCCAGCTGGTTTCAGTCCCAGCGCACGGAGCTGTCTCTCCTGGTCCCCACAGCGGACCGCGGCGCACGGACCCAGGTGCCGCGAGGACGGGACTCAGGGCAGGACTCCAGCATCGACGCCCACCGCAACGCATTTCGTACGCGACACGTACGGCAAACGTACGCTATCCGTACGGTTCATGGGCTAGGGTGTTGCTCAGGAGGTGTTCCATGTCCGAGTTGTTCGATCGGATCGATGCGCTGGTTGCGTCCCGGTCTCCGCTGCCGCCGCCGGCGGAACGTAAGCGGCTGCGCCACGCACACGGCCTGACGCTGGACGAAGTGGCCTCAGCCCTGGACGTTCGGCGGGCAACCGTCAGCGGCTGGGAGTCCGGCAAGACCGAGCCGCGGCCGCCGGAACGCGAGGCGTACGCGCGACTGCTCGGCAAGCTCGCGGAGCTCTACCCCCCCGACCCCAACGCCACGGCGCCCGTTGAGGGCACGGCCGTTCCGGAGACGTTCTCGAGCGCTCCCGCCCCGGCTCCGCAGGCGCAGCCTGTGCCCACAGACGCGGCGCCCGAGGCTGCGGCCATGACGACCGAACCGAACACCCAGACCCGCACCGCCGCCAACGCCGTGCCTCCGGCTGCCGCGCCCAGTCCGGCGCGCACCACCAGGTCGACGTCGTCGGCGTCGCGACGCCCGGCCGCGAGGAAGGCCGCCCCGGCGAACACCCCGGCCGGTGGCACGGATCCACGGTTTGCGGACGGTCCGCTGGCGGTCGTCGACGTCGACGCCGACGGCCAGGTCCTCGCGTACTGCACCGGCGGCCTGGTCCTGGACGTGCCCGCCAAGAGCCTGCCGTCCCTGGTGGACTGGACGCTGAAGGAGGCGAAGCTCGGGGCGCCGAAGCTGTCCGGTCCGGGCAAGGACGCCGACCCGCTGCTGGTGCTCACCGAGGCCGCGCTGGAGCGCTACGGCCTGCCGGTCGCCCTCACGGAGGAGGAGCGGCTCGCCGGGCGGATTCCGGAGGGTCACAAGGTCATCAAGCAGTTGGTGCGCGCCGACTGGCAGCTGACCAAGCGCGGGTTCGGGCCGTGGGCGCGGATCTACCGTCCCGCCACCGGTTCGGAGCGGGCCTGCGTGCAGCTGTGCATCCCGTCGTGGAACGCGCTGGACACCCGGCACTGGGGCGAGGCCGGGCAGCTTGCGCCGGCGGAACTCGCGCGCGTGCTGGGCGTGTACGCGTCCCGGGTGATGACCCCGCGCGGCTCCACGGCCGTGACCGGCCTGGAGCTGATGACCGCCCTGCACCCGCCGACCCGGGCCTCCGAGCCGGACGCCGACGGCAAGCGGCACTCCGAGCACAACCCCGGCTCGCTGGGCAAGGACCCGGTGGACTGCGCGCCGTGCGAGGCCCCCGACGGACACCCGCTCCTGGCGGACCTGCCGCGCTTCCACGTGCGCGGTCCGGCGGAGAAGCTCTTCGAGGAGGCGTACGACTGGGCGCGGCCAATGACGGATGCCGAGTGCACCCTGCGGCACCTGGTCGGCATCGACGTGAACATGGCCTTCGCCGCCGGCGCCAACGGCCTGGTCGTCGGTCTCGGTGCGCCGACGCACGTGAAGGCGCCGGTGTTCGATGCGAAGCTGCCCGGCTCCTGGCTGGTCGACCTCAGCCATGTGGACCTCTCCCGGGTGAAGGTCGGCAAGGACAAGTGGGCGGACCTGGACGCGAGTCGGCTGCCCAGCCCGTTCACGCCGAAGGGCGAGCGCCCCGAGGGCCCGGCCTGGTACGCGACGCCGACCGTGGCGTACGCGGTGGAGCTCGGCTACGACGTCGCGCCGATCGAGGCGTACGTCCGGCACGAGAACGGCCGTTACCTGGACGGCTGGTACCACCGGCTGCGCGACGCCTACCTCGCCACGATGGCCGACCTCGGCGTCGACGCGGACATGGCGCCGGCGGACTTCCTGGCGGCGATGGACGGCTACCGCAGCCGTGACCCGGAGCTGGCGATCGTGGTGTCCGCGGTCAAGGCGACGGTCAAGGGCGGGCTGGGCAAGCTGCGCGAGCGGCCGCGCGGGGAGGGCTGGCGGTCCGGCGAGCCGTGGCGGGCGCTGTCCCGCCCGACGTGGCGGCCGGACATCCGCGCGGCGGTCATCTCCCGCACCCGGATCAACCTGCACCGGAAGATCGTCAAGCATGCGGCGTTCACCGGGCAGTACCCGGTGGCGGTCCTCTCCGACTGCGTCGTGTACGCCGTCGACGGCGCCAGCCCGCTGGACTTCCTGCCCTACCGGGACGGCAAGCCGCTGCCCGGCGGCTTCAAGCTCGGCATCAACCCGGGCCTGGTGAAGTGGGAGGGCACCCAGAGCGTGCTGTGGGGAGAGGGTGTCCGCGAGCGGTTCAACGCGCCGGAGCTCAACCTCGCCCGGTACATCAAGGACGGCACCGTCACCGACGTCGACAACGGAGAGTAGGAGAGGGCGACGATGAGCCTGTTCGGGGACGGTCTGGACGCCGCGGTGCAGAAGGCATTCACCCGCCCTGCGCCCAAGAGCGCGGGCGCGCAGATGCGGTACCTGGTCAAGCAGCTCAAGGGCACCAAGGCGGTCGCCCAGATGCTGCGAGTCTCCCAGCGCACCGTCGAGCGGTACGTGAAGGACCAGATCAAGAAGCCGCGCCCGGACCTCGCCGCGCGTCTGGAGCGCGAGGTGAAGGCCCGGTGGCAGCCGCAGATCCGGGCCAAGGCCCGGCAGAAGGCGGCGACCACCGGCGGCATCGTCATCGACACCCGCGCCCGGCTCGGCTACACCGCGCCGATCGGGTCGACGGACCAGGACCGCATCCGGCACCTGACCGTCGCGCTGCCGCCCCGCTACGCCGCCCGCCTCTTGGAGGCCCAGGAGCAGGGTGCCACCGAGCAGCGCCTCCAGGAGCTCGCCGCCGAGGCACTCAAGGAGGTGTACTTCCAGGACAACGGCCGCCGCGCCGGACAGTTGGAGGAGGTGCGCTTCACGGACATCGAGCACCTCGAGTTCGACCTGTAGATCTCGAACAGCCGCGAGCCCCGTCGACAGCATCATGCTGTGGTCAGAGCCGGTCGGCAGCTCGGAGTTCGATGTCGACCACAGTGGAGGCGATCTCGTCCTTGCGCCACTGCTCGGGGGAGTTGTGGCGCACCAGGCCGCCCGCGTAGGCCATGTGCAGCAGTTCGGCCTTGGTGTGGTTGCGCATCAGCTCGTTCATGCGCCTCACCCGCTCCTTGCCCCGCGCTGCCTGGGTCTCGCGCTCTTCCTCCGTCATGGTGTCGCCTTGGTCGTGGCGTTCCTGCCCCTGCGTGTCCGGCCGTGCGGGCTGCGCTGGTACACGGTCCGTGGGCCGGGCCGGGGCGGCCTGAGTGGCGGGCGCAGGTGCTGCGCCCGCCCAGTCGATGCCCAGTTCCCGGAGCGCTGCCCGCTGCTCGGGGGTGAGTTTGTCGCGTCGGGTCTTGGTGTTGGAGATCCACACGCCCAGCTTGACGACCACCGGCTCCGGCTCACCGTCGACCGCGATCTCCTCAGCGTGGCCGCGCGGTACAGGCCGGTGGGCGCCTTCCCGCTCCACCCACTGCGCGAGGGCCGCCAGACCGCGCTGGAAGGCCTGCTGTGCCTTGCTCGGGCCCTTTGTCGCACGCTTGGCCGCCGGGGTGGGAGACGGCGCCTGGACGGGCTTCACGCCCAGCTTGGACAGCCGCTCCTGCTGCTCGGTCGACAGCTGAGCCCAAGTACCCGGCTGGGACTGGCGCTCCAGCCACCGCCCGATGTCATCGCCGTCCATCAGTACGCCGGGCTGGATCTCGGGCAGGCTGCCGTCGGCGTCGACCAGGTCCGCGAGGACGCGGTAGTGGCGCTGCCAGTCCAGCGGCCAGGGGCAGTTCCAGTCCGGGTCGATCGCGGCCAGCTGCTTGGCGCGCTCCGCCGCCCGCTCCTGGTCCTTCCCGAGGCCGCCCTTCCGGCGCAGATTGGCGATGTGCTGACCGACCGGCACCATCGCCTCGCCCTCGCCCCACACCTGGTCCTGACGGGGAGCAAGGTGGCCCGTGGCCTGCCGGTAGGAGCGCAGCGCGGCGAGCTTGGACTCCCACGCCTCTTCGCCCGGCTCCCACACCATCCCGGCCTCCGGCGCGTCCAACAGGGTCTTGCGCCGCTCCTCCAACTCACCTGCCCGCAGGGCCTTCCGCTGCTGGTGGACCCAGCGCCCAAGCGGAAACGCCTTCGTCGCCCCGACCTCGACCTCAACGTCGTAGGGAACGGCATAGAGCCCGGTGATCTCGTTCTCCGCCCGCCAGCGCAGCAGGGCCTGGTAGCCCTCCAGCCACACCAGGGACTCCGGCCGGTAGACCCGGGTGCGCAGGAACGCGGCGATGGTGGCGGCGTCGCGCGGGCTGGAGAAGTGCAGCAGCGCCGATTCGGCGGCGGCCTGGGTGTCGTCGTGCTCCTGGTCCTCGCCGTCGCCCTCGCCGTCCGCGCCGACGATCCGCCCGTCCTCATCGCGCCGGACGTGCACGTTGCGCTTCCCGCTGCTCAGCGCCCGGCTGGCGAGCTGCTCAACGAGTCGTTCATCATGACTGCGCAGGCCCTTTATCTAGAGGTGGGGGAGCGCGAGGGACGTTTGTTACGCCTGCCACCTGCAGGGATGGTAAGGGCGAAGCACCGCCAGTCCGCCCGCGTTGCCCCGACCTTGGGGCGCTGGCCATGGTCTATGACGTCGGCCGCATGGCGCTTTTCCTCCAGAGCCGTGAGTGGCGCGGGCAGGCAGGGCTCTGGCCGGGTGCTCGGGGTGCGGTATCGGAGGCATGGGTGGGTGGGCGGGTGCTGAAGTGCGGCACGTGAAGCTCGTCGTCATCTGCTGGGTGGAGCCGGGCCACTCGGGCTAAAGGTTGCTGATGGCAAGGGTTTCAGGGTAGGTTGCCGAAGAATATCTATTGACATTAGCAAGGTTTAGGGGGTGGTATCAGTATGACAAATCGGATGGACGTGCTCCTCGCGGCGCTGGACCGTCAGGGATTCAAGAGCCGGCAGAGCCTGCATGGATCATGGTTTTTTGCCCGGAACGGCACCACGATCACGGTTGGCCAGGAGCCGCAGACGACGGGCGAGTGGATTGACCTGATCTCGACGCTGCGGGGTGCAGGTTTGGTCTTCCCCGAGGGGGACTAGCCAGGTGTAAACGGGGGTCAGAAGGCCTGGCCCCCGCCCCTGTCCATCCGCGCGTGCAACTGGACGAACCAGATGAAGAAGGAGAGGAGAAGAGCATGGAACAGGAATGGCGGGCCTCGGTGACCGCAGAGGCGGTTGGCAACCTCCTAGATGAGCAGTTCGAAGAGCTACACCGCTGCTTCGGCGGCGTCATCAGGCACGAGGCTGACAGTGAGCGTCTGTACCTGCTGTGGCGCCTGATGGCACCCAGCTTGGCGGAAGCCGCACAAAAGGCCCTTGAGGCGGCCACTGAAGGCCTTGGTGCTTCGCTAGGCCACACGCCTCAGCTGGTCGACCTCCGTGTGGTCACGGCTGAGCAGGCAGAGGCCGAGCGGGACCATCCCAATGAACTGGAGCTCATGGGATATAGGGAAGCCGCTGCAGAGCTGGGCGTTTCCCGTCAGAGGGTTGCCCAACTGGACGGCAGTCACCCGGACTTCCCGCGTCCCCTTGGCCGCGTTGGTGCTGGTCCCGTCTTTACTGCCGCTTCCATTCGGTCTTTCGCCGCTAGGTGGGACCGCAGTCCAGGTCGACGGAGGGCAGCCTAGGTATCAGCAGTTCGCTTAGCGGCCCCACTGGCTGTTGGCCTTCATCAGCCAGCGGGGCCCGCTTCTCGCAGTGTCTGCCTGCGTGCTTCTGGCAGCGGGCCTGTTCACGAGGCCGTTGCAGCCCCTCGGGTTGTGCTGGCGTCGCGGCAGGGATCCGCGTCTAGGAGAGTGTCCTCGTGCTGTGCAGGCCCAGGCAGTGTCTGTAGGCGTTCTTGCTTGTATGGAGCGCATATCTCGCGGGTGCGTATGAGGGCTACTCGACTGCGAAGGGCGTGCCGTCGAGTGTGGTGAGGGTTGGCGTGGTTCCCAGTGTGGTGAGGAGCACGATCTGCGGGGTGTTTTTGCCTGCGCGGAGGTCGCCGTGTACTTGGTCCTTGACGGCCGCGAGCATGGTCTCCTTCCAGGCGGGGGCGGCGGTTGCGAGCACCAGGTGGGTGGCCCCCAACTGGCGGCTGCCTTCCAGGAGCTTGTTCAGCTCTCTCTTGGTGGCTTTTGCGTTTGCTGCCAGGGCGTTGCGCTTCTTGGCCTCACCGACGTACAGGGCGTCCAGGGTGGCCACAGCGAAGTCGAACTCGACATAAGCCTCACCCTGGTCCACCAGCTCGAATTCCTCGGTGACGAGGGCCGAGTGTGCGGGGGCCTGGGAGCGCAGGTGACGTGTAGCGAGCAGGGGATAGTTGCCGTCGTTCGTCAGAAGTTCTGCAACGGCAGGATGCAACTCGTAGTACCACTGGGGCTCTTCGAGAGGAAGCTTCCAGCGCTGTTGCTCAAGAACGTTACTGCTGCCGCAGCGTCTGCATGCGTAGTGCTGACGGATCTCGTCCAGAGGGTAGAACTCGTAGATGGGACACGACGCGCAGCCGAGCACGAGGCCGCGGCGCAGTACGCCTTGCGCTGTCCAGGTATCGACCTGAGCACGTCGATCCTCCACGGACCATGCGGGAGCCTGGCAGGCGGAGATGCCCGTCCAGGAAAGGACTGCCCCGGCCTTCAGTTCCCACCAGCCGTGCTCCGGCAGGGCTTCGCGCTCGGGGCCTGGAAGCCAGTGGCGGAGCAGCTCCCAGCGGTCGGTTGCCGCCATATCCTCCAGTTCCGTGCGCGAGCCCAGCAGCCTCTGGGCAACTCGGGCGCGTTTGCCGGCAGGGCTCGGCTGGACCAGGTGCGGTTCTGCGGCTGTCGACAGGAACGCGGTGAGCGAGGGCCAGGACAGTCGCGGGCCTGCGAGACTTCCGGCGAGCGAGGCGCCGGCGGGTACAAAGTCCCACCGGTGCGACCAGTAGGTGATGCCGCCGTCGGATGCGCGGACGAACGTCTCGTATGCGTTCTGCTCTGGTGCCAGCAGAGCCTTGGCGAAGAGGCGGCGGTGGGGCGGTAGGGGATGCGGCGCCGTGAGGCAGACCTGCCAGCGGTGGCGTACCGGGTCCAGCCCTGCGGGCACCTCGGGCTGCATCCTCAGGGATGCGGTCAGTGAGCCGTCCTGTGACTCCTCCACCGGAATAGGCTTGGGCTGGTCCCACGCACTGCTGAACACGACGAGTGACCGTCCCGGCGTCGACAAGTCTGCCGGGGCGGTAATTGCGTAGGGGCGGCGCTCTTCTGCCGGATCATTCATCACCCAGCCACGGCTGTCCCAGCAGGCATCCATCCGCGCCCGCAGAGTCTCAGGTGCCAACGAGGCGCTGGTCACCCTGACAGTTTCCTGTAGATGGCCACCAAGGCGTTGCTGCGCTGCAGATACCTGATGCCAGTGCAGATCCTCCCAAGGCAGCCAGACGGCGCTCCCGTGCACTTGGTGGCTGAGTTGCGCGAGAGCGAAATCCTCCGGCTGGTCGCCCAGAACGATGACGGGCGTCTCCTGGTATCGGCCTCTGCTGATCCGGATACACAAGCCGGTAGCCGGGTTCAGCAAGGACGTGACGTTGTCGGGAACATCAGGACGCAGCAAAGCTTTCTCACCAGCTACGGTGGCCTTGCGCCATTCGGCTTCGCTATGAGCAGTGCTGCCCTCGCCGGGTTCTCCCCCTACCCGCTCTACACCGACCTGTATAGCGAAGGACAGGGCGGCAGGGGAACCGACCTGTAGGAGCGGAACGCCCCAACTGGGTTGGTCCGTCACAGCAGAGAGCGATGTCAGCAGTGATTGTGCCGCGTCGTCCGAGATTGAAGCGCACTGAACGTGGTTCTCGCGGTCGATCCTGCTGACTCCGTACCGGCCGCGCAGTCGGGCAACGGCTTCTTCGACCCTCGAGTCATCGGCGGTTGGCCAGTAGTGGGTGCGGAGTGCTTCAACGCCGTGAGCATGGGAGCTGGCGTCAATGCCTTGCTTGGCCAGAACTCGTTCGATGGTCCCTGGGAAGAGAGCGTCAACAGTGGCGCCCGTCGGCTGGTACGCGACGATGTGATCAGGCTGGAGTTTGTCCAGGACAGCCCTGAGCGCAGGATGCCCAACGGTCCCGGCGGGCAGTGTCGCGCTGGCGCAGCCACCCCAGACTTGGCTGAGTGCACCGAGTGCAGCAGCTGACCAGCGGATCCAGTCGGTGTCCTGAGGCGCGATAACGAGCAGTCTTGGCGGGCGGACGAACGAGTGAAGATCGAGAAAAGCGCTAGTCAAGGCTGCTCCGTGGCCTACCCAGAGGGTCCATGACCTCTCCTGCCTCCGACTCTTCTCTCCCGCGCTTGCACCGGACCACGGATTATCCATAGTGCACGGGTCTGTGTGGTGTGTTCGGCGTGGTTCTCACCTGGTCGTGTGGTGTGTTTCTGGAAGCAGCACGGGCTGAATCCGGGCTTGGTTGTGTTTGGTGTGTGGATGCCGATTTTGTGGCGGAGCGTGCTGTTTCTCCGGTGACTGGTGTGGTGCGGTGGGTGGTGGTCGATGCCGGTTCGTTTGATCTGCAGTCCGAGGCGGTGGCTTTTCTGGCGTCGTTGCGGGCGCGGGGGTGTTCGCCGAACACCGAGCGCGCGTATGCCGGCCGGGTCGCTCTGTATTTGAGCTATTGCCGGATGCGGCGGTTGGACTGGCGGACTCCCGGCTTCCTGGATCTGGCCGATCTGCAGCGGTGGCTGGTCGAGACGCCTGTGCCGCCTCGTGTCGGTCGGGTGCGGCCGGGTCCTGTGCGCTACCGGTCGCAGGGCACGGCGAACGCCGTGCTGACGGTGGTGGGGGAGTTCCTGCGGTTCGGCGCCGCGCACGGCTGGGTGCCGGCCGACACGGTCGGGCTGCTGTCCCAGCCGAAGCTGCTGCGTTTCACCCCGCCCGGCTTTGACCCCGGCGAATCGGACCAGCGACGCCAGGTACGGATGGCCACGTTCCGTTTCCAGGTCACCGAGCCGGGCTATGAGGACCTCAGCGATGAGCAGATCCGCCGGATGATCGCCGTTGCGTCCAGGGCCCGGGACCGTTTCCTGGTCGCGCTGCTGGCGTGTACGGGGCTGCGGATCGGTGAGGCGCTGGGCCTGCGCCGAGGCGACATGCACCTGCTGGCCTCCTCCCGCGTGGTGGGCTGCGGCGTGGAGGGCCCACACGTGCATGTCCGCCGCCGCATGGACAACCCCAACCGCGCCCTGGCGAAGTCCCGCCGTCACCGCTTCGTGCCGGTCACCGCCGACCTGGTCGCCTTCTACACCGACTACCAGTACGAACGCGACCGGGTAGCCGAGGCCGTGGAGTCGGAGATGGTGTTCGTGAATCTCTTCCGTGCACCGCTGGGGCGTGCGATGTCGTATCCGAACGCCAAGGAGATGTTCGACCGGCTGGCCCGCACCGTCGATCATGCGTGCCGTCCGCACATGCTGCGTCACTCGGCGGCGACCCGCTGGCTGCGTGACGGCATCGACCGCGATGTCGTGCAGCGGTTGCTGGGCCACGCCTCCCCGCTGTCGATGGAGCGCTACCGGCACGTCGACGACGCCGAGGCACGGGCAGCGGTCGAGCGCGTCGGCTCCCTGAAGGAGCGCCCATGAGTACCCCGTCCGCTCTCTCACGGCTGCCCGCACCGCACACCGACAGCGCGCGGGACCTGGACGGCGGGGGATGGGCTGCATGGCTGCGAGGCCATCTCGATCCCGCCTGGCGGACGAGTGAATGGCGGCAGGACTGCTGGCTGTTCACCGGCAGCGTTCACGAGCCGCGCAGCTCAGTTGCGCCGTGTCGTACGGAGGCGTGCGACACCGTGGTCTCACCGGCCAACATCTTCTGCCCTTTCTGCAAGGAGGAGCAGAAGAAGTCGCCTCTACCGGCAGCGGAGTTCGCGCAGATCTTCGTGCCGGTGCGCAACCGGGTTGCCTTCGGCGGTGTTCCGGAGCAGTGCCGCTTCACGAAGGACGGGCAGCGCTGTGTCCGGCCCCGCCACTGCAAAGAACTGTGCGCCACGCACTACACCAAGTGGAAAACCCATACCACCCGCAAGGCCGCCGGCCGGTGGGAGGACACCGCCGTCCCCTACACGGATGTTCCTGTCTGCCCGGCTCCCGCCTGCCCGCTGCCGGGCCTGTACGGTCGGGGGCTGTGCCGGCATCACGTGCAGCGTTTCCGTGAGCACCGCCGCACTCACCCGGACGCCGCCGTGGCGCCGTGGGCGGCGCAGCAGCCCCCGTATCTCGCCCCGCACCAGTTCAGCCTCCTGCCACTGACCGAACCGCTGCGCTGGGAGGTCCTCTACGGTCTGCAGCAGGTGGACCCGTGGCTGCGTATCTTCGAGCCGCCGCAGGTCCGTCGCATGGTGCGCGACCTGGTCGGTGCCACCACGCTCGTCAGCGACATGACGGACCAGCAGATGTGCCCGCGCTCCAGCGTCGCGGTACTGCGGATGCTAGGCCGCGTGCGTACAGCCGTCCGGGCGGCCTACGGGCAGCACACCGGCACCGCACCAGCACACGACGACGTCCTGGACCTGCGCGCGTTGGGCCAGCGCTCCCGCACACCCTCAGGCATCCGCCACCCCAAGACCGTCGACCTGCGCACCATCACGCAACGATGGCTGCGCGATCTGCTGCGCACCTGGACCATCCGGCAGCGCCCCGACGCAGACGAGTTCGCTCGCACCCTGCGCGGCGTTGAGCTCGCATCCCGGGCCCTTGCACCACGCCCAGGAACGGACGATCCTGCGCGGCTGCGCTACGACGACGTCACTGCCGTGGTCGACGCGTTCCGCACCGCCCTCAAGTTGGACGGCGAACTGGCCAGCTGGGGCTACCGCATGTCCATTGCCAGCCACTTCTTCGCCTTGATCGACTACGGTCGCCGCTCCGGAGCCGCGGACGATCTCTCCGCCGCCTTCGTCCGCGATCCCGCCGCCCACCGCATCCCTCAGGAAGAAGCCAACGAGGACGAGATCGGCAAGGCGATCCCGGAACCGGTGATCCGCCAGCTCGACGCCCATCTCCACCTCCTCGGCCAGGGCCGCGCCCGAGGTCAGCGCACCCTCGGTCCTGCGGACCTGCAGTTGATGTACCGCACGCTGTACGTCCTGCTCAGAGACACCGGGCGGCGGCCCCTGGAAGTCCTCTCCCTGCCCCGTGACTGCCTGGAGACCCGCCATGACCAGGTCTCCCTGGTCTGGAACAACCACAAGGCCCGCCGCCACCGCAGGCGCCTGCCCATCACTGCCCCCACCGCCCAGGCCATCCACGCCTGGAGAACCCGCCGGGACGAACTTCAACCCAGCCTCCCGCCCGCTGGCGCCGACTACCTTTTCCCCGCCCTGACCCATCTCGCCACCCGCCCGTACCTGCACACCAGCTACCTCAGCGAGACCCTGCGCCACTGGGTCGCTTCCATCCCCCATCTACATGCAGAAGGCACAGACCCACAGGGCAATCCGCTGCCCTTCGACCGCTCCCTCATCTACGCCTACGCCTTCCGCCACTCCTACGCACAACGCCACGCCGACGCCGGAACTCCCCTCGACGTCCTGCGCGAACTGATGGACCACAAGTCCGTCAGCACCACCCAGCGCTACTACACCGTCTCCCTGAAACGAAAACGCGACGCCGTCACCAAGCTCTCCGCCCACGTCGTCGACAACCACGGCCGCCCCCGCCCCAGCTCCGACACCGCCTACGAACTGCGCTCCGTCGCCGTCCCCTACGGCGGCTGCACCGAACCCAGCAACGTCAAAGCCGCAGGCAGCTCCTGCCCCATCCGCTTCCAGTGCGCCGGCTGCGGCTTCTACCGCCCCGACCCCTCCTACCTCCCGGCGATCGAACAGCACATCAACGAACTGCGCGCCGACCGCGAAACAGCCCAGGCCATGGACGCCGCCGAATTCGTCATCACCGCCTTCACCGCCCAGATCACCGCCTTCGAGCAGGTCACCGACCGCATGCAGCGCCGCCTTGCCGCCCTCCCCGCCGCAGAACGCCAGGAGATCGAGGAAGCCAGCACCATCCTGCGCAAAGCCCGCGCCGGCAACACCCACACCCTCCTGCCGCTCACCACCGTCTCCAGGACCGACCCGGCATGAACCCCCGCGGCAACCCGCACACCCTCGCCCAGGCCCGCCGCCGCGCCAGCCTCGACAAACGCCAGCGAGCCCTGACCGCACTCACCACCCTGGAACAACAGGGCGAAAAGATCACCCACGCCGCGGTCGCCCGCACCGCCGGCGTCTCCACATGGCTCACCTACACCGAAGGCGTCCGCGAGCACATCGAAGCCGCACAACAACGCCAGCACCCCGCCATCCCCTCGCCCGCCCACACCCGCAGCACCACCGCCACGCTGCGCACAGAACTCGAGCTCGCCAGGCAGGAAATCCGGACCCTGAGGGAAGACAGAGACAGGATGCGGCAGGCCATCCAGCACCAGCTCGGACAGCAACTCGACGCCCTCGACACCAGACACCTGACCGAACGCGTCGACGAACTCACCCGGACCAACCAACGACTCGAAGACAGCCTCCAGCAGGCCACCGACGACAACCACCAGCTCCACGCCCGCGTGAGAACCCTGGAAACAGACCTGGCGGCGGCACGCACCAGCCTCCGACGGATGATCCGAGAAGAGAACACAAACCGCTGAGGGCGTGTCCAGGCACCCCGCAGGACACGCCACGCTTCAGCAACCCGACAGACCTGCTGCTAGGCCCACTCAACTCCGAGTTCGGCGAGGGCGGCGCGCTGGTCATGGGTGAGCTTGTGGCGCCTTGATTTGGTGTTGGAGATCCATACGCCCAGCTTGTGCTGGTGTTCCTGGCCGTCGATGACGACGGCTTCGACGTGTCCTCTTGGTACTGCCTTCTGGGTGCCCTCGCGCTGGATCCACTGTGCGAGGGCCGCGAGACCGCGTTGGAAGGCTGGTGCTTTCCCGCTGTCCGTGGCCGCCGGTGCGGGCTGTTCGGCGGGTGTTACGCCCAGCGCCGCCAGCCGGCGCCGCTGCTCTTCGGAGAGCTCCACCCAGCTGTGACGCTGCCGGTGAAGCCATTTGCCGAGGTCGTCGCCCTCGAAGAGCACGCCCGGCTCAATCTGCGGCAGGACGCCGTCGGGTTCGTCGGCGGCGAGTTCGGCGAGGACGCGGTAGTGGCGTTGCCAGTCCAGGGGCCAGGGGCAGTTCCAGTCGGGGTCGATCGCCGTGAGCTGGGCGGTGCGAGCTGCGGCCCGCTCCCGGTTTTTGCCGAGGCCGTGAGTGCGGCGGAGGTTGGCCATGTGTTCCCCGACCGGGACCAGTTCGCTGTCGGCGCTGCCCCATACGGCGTCGCGCCTGGGGGCGAGGTGGCCGTGGGCGCGGTGGAAGGCACGCAGTGCGGCGAGTTTGTTCTCCCAGGCTTCGTCGCCGGGCTCCCACACCATCCGGGCTTCGTCGAGCAGTTCCTTGCGGTGGTGGTCGAGTTCTCCTGCGCGGTATGTGCGCCGTTGCTGGTGGACCCAGCGCCCCAGGGGGAACGCCTTGGTGACGCCGGCTTCGGTCTCGGTGTCGTACGGGACTGCGTGCAGGCCGGTGATGTGGTTGTCCTTCCGCCAGCGCAGCAGGGCCTGGTAGCCCTCCAGCCAGACCAGGGACTCCGGCCGGTACACCCGGGTGCGCAAGAACGCCGCGATCGTCGCCGCGTCCCTCGGGGTGGAGAAGTGCAGCAGCGCTGACTCCACCGCGCCCTCGGTCTCGTCCTGCCCGCCCTCGCCTTCGGCTGTGGTGCCGATGATCCGCCCGTCCTCGTCCCGCTTCACGTGCACGTGCCGCTGCCCGCTGGTCAGCGCCCGGCTGGCGAGCTGTTCGACGAGGCGTTCCGAGTGTGAGCGCAGGCCTTGGAGGACGGCTACGAGGGGTGCGAACGAGGCGGAGGCGACCATGTCGGTCGGGTCCTCGCCGGACTGGAGGAAGACGGGCACGATGATTCTGGCGGTCTTGGCCGTGCCGTCGGGGTTCGGCCTCAGTGCCCGGCCGATGTTCTGCACGATCTCCACCTGGGAGCCGCGGGTGTCGGCGAAACACACCGCCTCCACGCCCCGCTCACCGACGATGTCGACGCCTTCGCCCAGGACCCGGACGGACGCGAGGAAGGCCCGGTGCACGCGGCGGTTGTCTGCGTCGATGCCGTTGGCGAACTGCCGTAGGACTTCGCGGCGTTCGGCGACGAGGTGGTCGCCGCACAGCCACGCCGACCACACCCTCTCCGGGGGCACGTGGCGGCCGGCCTCGAGCTCGTAGAACTCCGCGTCGATCGACGATTTCGGCAGGGCATCCGCGTCGGACAAGGCCCCGTCGGAGACCTTGGCCGCGTACAGATGGGCTGCCGTCTGCGGCATCTTCTCCGCGAACGCCGCCGCCTCCTCCACCCGCTGGTGGAACGTCATGACCGTGCGGAGGTTGTGCCGGGCGGCGTGTTCCAGGAGCGCCGTCTGCAGCAGCGCCAGGCGCCGGCCGCGCAACGCCTCCTCCGACAGCCCGAGGACGGGGGAGGGGTCGCGGATCTCCAGCACGTCGATCTCGAACCCGGCGAGAATGCCCCGCTCGACGGCCTCCGACAGACCGAGCTCGAACAGCCATTCGCCGTACGGGCCGTTGGGGTCGCTGGCCATCGTCGCGATCTCCAGCTCCTGGCCGTCCGTGCCGCGCTGCGGGCGGGGGGAGGCGAGAATGCGCGGGGTCGCGGTCAGGTAGAGCCGGAAGTCGGCCGGGATCCGGCTGTTGTCGTGGATCGCCGCCCACGGCCGCCCAAGATCACCGGCGGTTGAGTGGGCTTCGTCGACGATGGCGAGGCCGAAGCCGTCGAACGTCTGCCCGTACAGCCGTTCCCCGCCCGCCAGAGCGGCCTCCAGCGGCCCGCGTACCTTCGCCTGGCCTGTGACATCTTCGGGATCTTCGCGGTCCACGAGCGAGGCGTACGTGGCGAACACGACCGCCGGTCCCTTCCCGGCCCACAGGGCGAGCTGGATGGGGTTGGTGGTGGTCCGCACGCCGAGCTGCTCCAGGACCTCGTCCTTCTCCAGCGAACACACCGCGACCATCGGCCCGTTGTGGCCGACCCTCCTCCATGCCTGAGCGGTCTGCACGAGCAGGTCGAGGGTGGGGACCATCACGAGGATCCGCCCGTTCCGGAAGCACTCCAGCGCGGCCCACGCGGCCGTGATCGTCTTTCCGGAGCCGGTCGCGGAGACCACCGTTCCACGCAGCCCCTGGGCGGGCACGGATGACCGTACGGGGAATCCCGCCCACTTGCGGATCCGCGAGACGGCCTCCGCCTGGTGTTCTCGCAGACTGATCATCGCTCATCTCCCGCCTGGCCGACGGGCTCTGGGCTGTCCTGCGTCGCTGGGTTCTTGGCTGGCGGCTGCTGGAGCTGAGGAGGCTGCTGTTTGCGGCGTCGGCGCAGTTCACGCTGTGCCTGGGCGCGGGCGCATTCGCGGGTGCAGTACTTGATGCCGCTGGTGCGGTTCTGCCCGTACTCGGCGCGGCCGCGTTGGCGTACGAAGTTCCGGCGACAGGTCTCGTTGGCGCACTCGCGGATCGTGGCGTCTTCGGCGAGGTGGTTGTAGAGCTGGAGGAACGCCACGGAGAGGACGGTGGGGTAGCGGTCGTCCAGGCTGCCGATACCGACACTGAACGGCTTCAGCGCGGCGTTCAGCTCACCCTCCAGGTGGGTGATCCTGAACTCCAGGACGAGCTCACGCAGATGGTCCAGGTCGCGCGGCCACACTTCCTCCCGGTCACTGTTGTCGGCGCGCCACTGGGCCAGCTGTTCCTCGGAGACCTCGGGCTCGACGAGCGTGTCGAGCCCGCCCTCGCGCCGGAGGGCCAGCCAGGTGGTGATTGCCGTTTGGGCCTCCGTGACGTAGAGGGTGGCTAGTTCGCCGTGCAGGGAGAACGGCCCGCTGCTCGGGTGTTCGCGCTCGGTGAGCTCCTTGAGGTGCTCGTACACGTCTTCGTCCCAGCTGCCGGTGTTGATGCTGCCGCCGAGATGTCCGTAGGTGCGCATCAGGGCGGCCACAGCGTCCAGGTCGGTGGCATCGAGCTCCATGAACTCGCGTAGGTAGAAGTCCTCCGGCACAGGGACCGTGCCGGAGCGGGAACGGAGCTGCGGGGTCCAGACGATCCACTCGCCGTCGGCCCGCGCCCCGTGAAGAGGCGTCAACTCCGGTGCTGGGACGGGCGTTCCGGGCCAGAGCGTGGGACGAAAGCGTGGGTCAACGTATGCCGCCATGAGGGGCATCATAGCCATCAGAAGGGTAGTACGAATAGTGAATGCTTCGTATCACGGACGTGGCTTGCGGAACTTATTCGAGGGGGAACCGGTGAGGCAGTGGCAGGACCGCAAGGCGGTAGGTGATGTGCACGAACGGCGGGTGGCAGCTGCTCTGCGGGCACGCGGCTGGACTGTCCACCCCTGCGGACAGGGCACCTACCCGCCCGCCGTACGCGACGCCCTGCGCCGAACCCGCTCCGCCCTACGGCAGTTCCCCGACCTGATCGCCGCCCGCGGCAGCGACCTGGTCACCATTGACGCAAAAGACCGCATGCCCAGCACCGACACCGACCGCTACGCCATCAGCACCAACACCGTCAACGCCGGTCTCCTCTTCACCGCGGCCCACGCCCCGACCCCGCTGTACTACGTCTTCGGCGACCTGAAGGTCCTCACGCCAGCTGAGGTTGTCCACTACACAGCCCATGCCTTACGCCACCGCAGCGGGGCCTTCCACCTCGTATGCACAGAGCAAGCGCACCATTTCGACGATGTCTTCGGATCGGCCGGCTCAGCAGCTGCAGCATGAAGCCGCCGCACCCAGCCCAGCCCCGCCACTTGTAGAGCCGGGTCCCGTTGCGGTCTCGGCAAGCCGACCTAGCTTTCGCCGACGTGGAGCTATCTGCCGCCGAGGCATCCCTGAAGCCAGTCGAGGGACCGCGTCGTGCCTCGGGGGTACATCATCGCGATTGATCGTCTTTCCGTGGCCGGACATCGGACGTCAGCGTGGCATCCTCGCGCAGGACACCAATGATCTTGCAGAGAATTCTGCCTCTATTTATAAAATGATTAAATTTGCCCCTGCTCGATATGAACGGGAGCTGAGAACCGTAATTGAGAGAGTCTTTCCCGGCTCATTAGTTGTTTACGCCGGAATTATCAGGGATGGCTGAAAGACGCAGAATTTTGCCGTACTGTCCGGCCGGGAAGAAGGTGGGAGGGAACGGGCGCGGGCGCGCCTCGGGCAGCGCCTGGACGACGTCGAGCTGGAGGAGGCCGCCAGCAAGGTCCAGCAGTGGGAGGACGAGCGCTGGCGCCGCGAGGAGCGGGAGGAAGCCGACCGGCAGGCAGCGCAGGAGCGCGCCGGGCCGAACGGCTGCGGCGGCAGCAGTAGGAGGACCAGGAGCGGGCCCTGGACATGGAGGAGCGGCGCGAGACCGCCCGCACCCTCGACGCCCGGCGCTTGGACCTCGAAGAGAAGCGCCCCACCATGCCTGTTCCCGCAGCCCACAGCGGTGCTGACGGCCCGACGGCACAGAACCCCATGAGCCCGGAGCAAGAGCGCCGCCCGGCGGTCGCCGCCGTGCCCGCGGTAAACGGGCACGCCCCGCCGGCCGCGCCGGTACGTGTACCTGTCGCGCCTGTCGTGTCCGCGCCTCGCCGGGGGTTCCGGCCCCGCAGGCCCGTACTGGAGCCGACAACGGCCCCGCCGTCGTGCCCACGGCCGATCTGCGCACGACAACCGCCGACAACCCCGCCTTGGCCCGCAAGGACGCCCCGGCGCCCGTGGCTGCCAGCCACGCCATCCCGGCCTGGGGCACCGCCCGAGTCGACGACCACGAGCACCAGGAGCAGCAGCCCGAGCCGTCCGCGGGCCCCGTCAAGGACTGGGATCTGCCCGCCGACTGCGCGCCTGGCCGTGCGCCCGAGCTGCTCACCGATGAGCAGGCCCACGCGCGGATCGTGTACTACGCGCTGACCCGTACGGACTGGACGCAGCGGCGGATCGGCGGGTTCGCGGGCCGGTCGGCGACCACGGTGAACAAGGTGAAGAAGGCCTTGGAGTAGGTGAGCGGGCCGGAGAAGTCCGGGACGTACGGGAAGGGCCCGGCCCGGAGGTGTTCCGGCCGGGCCCTCCCGTACGTACAGGTGAAGCCGATGGCCTGCCTTGGAGGGCATGGCGATCGGCTTCACGTGGGCAGGTGCGCCAACACCTGCTGCCATTTCCCTGTGTGCTGGTTGGAGTCCGTAGCAATCAGGGGCGGTCACGATCTGCCGTGCAGTCGCGATCCGTGGTTAAAAGCATGGCCTAGGCCGTCCAAGATCGTTTGGCGTGAAGCGGTGCGGTATTGAATCAACGCAGGTCAGGGCTCTTCCCGCTGCTGAAGGCGGCGACAGAAGGAGTAGTGACTGATGTGCGGTCCTCGGTGTTCACGCTGGGACACTACGCAGGGCCTCTGACCTGCGCTTTCATCCCGACTAGCGCAGTTCCGGAGGGGTGGAAATGGCCGGTTCACGGTGTCACGTGCTCATGCTAGGGCCCTGCGCAGGGCGCTGACCTGCGGCGTTGTTCGCCAGGTGCAGTCTTTCGCGGTCCGCGCGGACCGTGCGTCCGCGTCAAGGTATAGGTCGAGGAGCACGCCGTCGCTTTGGCTCGTTGGTGAGCCAATGTTTTGACCGGCTGTCGTTTGTGCCCTAGCGGCTGGGATCCTGTGGGGCAGCAGGTCCTTTCTGTGCGCTGGGAGCGCCAACTCCCGCTTAGCGCACGGGGGGACCAAGACATCGGTTGGAGTCCGAAGCAGCACCGTCCGGCGATCTTCTGGTCGCCGGACGGTAGATAGGGGATCCCTCATGGGCGGAAAGCCCTCCGCCGCGGCGAGTGCCGCGGCCACCAAGCCGACGGCGTCCGGCATCGACGCCGCCTCCGTGAACGCGATGGCCACCGAGCCGGTGGACGCCAGCGGCGAGTCCGTCTCCGCGAGCGGCCGTTTCGGCATGCCGCACGCGCTCGTGATCATCGCGTGCATCGCCACCGCGGCGATCCTCGCCCCGCCCGACATGAGCGTCCGCGACGTGCTGCTGCTCATCGCGGGCGCCGGCGGCATCGGCGCCGTGACCGTCGTGCTGGCGGTGACCGGCGGCGGCCGCGGCGGCCGGATCGGTCGCTTCGTGCGCGCGTACCTCAGCTCGGGGAACTGAGGTGGTCGTCATGGGACGCCCCGAGAAGCCGGTGGACCGTACCGTTCCGGCGCGCGCGAAGCTCGCGGACTTCCTGCGCGGCCGCAAGGCCGCGGCCGGGCTGACCTACGAGGAGATGGCCAAGCGCCTGCAGGTGGAGGGGGCGCCGTCGAAGGCGACGCTTGAGCGCGCCGCCTCCGGCGGCACCGTCCCCTCCTGGGAGACCGTCGAGGCCTTCATCGTGGTGACCGCCACCAAGGACGAGGAACTCGGCGGGGGCCTCGGCGTTGCCCTGGCCCGCGGCCTGGAGCTGTGGATCCATGCACGCCGGGCGACCCGGGCTCCGTACTACGTTCACAAGGCACCCGACCCTCGCCTCATCTCCTCCCCGGCGGACTTCAGCCGGGCCCTGCGTCATCAGCACGTGTGGGCCGGCGCCCCCACGCCCGGTGAGATGGGGCGGATGTCCGGCTCCTGGGCGCTGCCCAGGAGCAGCACCCGCCGCATCATCGCGGGCGACACCCTTCCCGTCGACCCTCAGCAGACCATCGCCTTCCTGAAAGCCTGCTACGTACTCGAACCCGCCGACCTCGAACCCTGGCTCGCCGCAGCGGTTCGAGCCCTCACCCACGGCAGTGCCTCGAGCAAGAAGGACATCAACAGATGGGTCAAGGCCCACCAGGACCTGCTCACCCAGGTCGACGCCAGCGGTGAGGAAAAGCCCCCGCTCCGAATCCTCGATGCAACGGTTGTTTATCGGGGAGAGACGGGGGGTGAGCGGGCGGCGTAAATTCGGGCCCGCAGCGAAGCACCCCCAGACGTGAATTCGTCTGGGGGTGCTTCGTGTTTACGGCTGGATTCCCGATGGGGTGTCAACCTTGTTTGGGGCGACCGACCGAATTCGCCCTGGGTGGGTGATGAGTCGTCAGGACCGGGCCGTGTGAGGGGTGCGGGGACCCGGCGGGTGGGTGGTCGGCCTCGCCTTGGCGGTGCTCGCCAAGGCCTGCGGAGTGGTGCGCAACACCTGCGCGCCTGGGCCTGTTTCGCCCTGTCCATGCAGGTCACGGAGCTGCGCTCCCTCGCTTCGGGCCCGCTCACGCGAGGGCCGGAGATGGGCGTACAGCGCTGCGCCCCACCTGCGCCCGGGTATTGACAGGCCCGTGTTCACCCCCGGGAGGGGGTCCCCAGGATCCGCCAATGCTACATCTTGCATCAAGACTGATGCAGCTTCATTCCAGAGTCTATCCCGCCCCCAGATTGAAGCACCCTGAGTAGTCGTCAGCCATGACGGTGCAACGGCATGCCGTCATGACGGCATGATCGACCCGGGCCGATCCAGACCACCCCGCCGCATCCCCTCCCTTGCTGCCAGCCTCACCCCCGCAGCGCAGCGGAGGGGGTGCCACAAAACCCCAATCCCTACACAATATCGCAGGTGATGCACCGATTTGAGGCACCCTCAGCCGGTGCCGCGCAGCGGTGCGGCCCTGCCCGCGCAGCGGGCCCCGGGCGCGGCACGCGCCCG
>NZ_BAAGPS010000074.1:0-148029 GCF_054783935.1 Streptomyces pseudoechinosporeus | reverse complement strand
CGGCCCGAGTCAAGGGTCGGCCGGAGGCCGATCGGCGGCAGCCGACGCGAAGCGCCCTTTACTCGGGCCGCGGAACCACGACACTGACAAAGAAGCGGGCGGTCCCCACGGCAACCAGGTAGCCAGGGCCCACAAGAACCCACCTCACCCCAGACCAACCACGCACAACCAGGAGGACCCCCATGCCCGCGGCCCCCAAGCCCGAAATCCTCACCGCTTTCGAGGAGGCCAAGGGCTTCATGCCCACCCGCGAGGGCCTCGCCCTGTACGCCGCCGCAGCAGAAGCGGGCACACTCGCCCTCCCCCTCCTGGAAGTCGGCACGTACTGCGGACGCTCCACAATCCTGCTCGCAGCCGCCGCCCGCGAGACCGGCGTCACCGCGATCACCGTCGATCACCACCGCGGCAGCGAGGAGCAGCAGCCCGGCTGGGAGTACCACGACCCGACGACGGTCGACCCGGAGCTCGGCCGAATGGACACGCTCCCCACCTTCCGCCGCACCCTCCACAAGGCAGGCCTGGAGGACCACGTGGTCGCGATGGTCGGCCGCTCTCCCCAGATCGCGGCCTTCTGGCGAACACCCCTCGGCCTCGTCTTCATCGACGGCGGCCACACCGACGAGCACGCGACCGCCGACTACGAGGGCTGGGCCCCGCACCTCGCCGAGGGCGGCCTCCTCCTGATCCACGACGTTTTCCCCGACCCGGAGGACGAGTTCACCGGACAGGCCCCGTACCGCATGTACCAGCGAGCCCTCGCCTCCGGCGCGTTCACCGAGCTCTCGGCCACCGACTCGCTACGTGTCCTCCGACGGACAGGCTCTGGAATCTGAACCGCACCCCTCCATACCGCTCCCTGCCTCCTGCTCCCTGCCCCGACGGTTGAACCGTTCGTAATCGGCTACTCGCCCCGAATCACCTCACGCCGACGGACGGGAGGCCTCTGCCGCATGTCGCTGCTGCCAGGTCTGCTCTCACGACCCCCTTCTCTCCTCAGGCCCGTGGCGTCCGGCGTGGCATCCGGTGTGACATACGGCATCGCAGCCGGCGTACGGGGAACCGCCGAGGTGGCGAGCCGACTCATGGGCATGGGCCTACCACGGCGGGACACGTGGTGGCACTCCGGACGCTGCTACATCAAAGTGCACGGAGCCCACGGCCCGGACGGAACCCGCCTTGCCCGCCATGTGGAGCGGACGCTCGAAGCGCACCCGGCAGTGCGGTGGGCGCGCGTGAACGCACCGTCCGAGCGCGTCATCGTGGCCGTGGACGCACCGCCCCCACCCGAACACGAGCTGGTCGCACTCGTCGATCGCGCGGAGGGCGAAGTCGGGGCAGGGGCCGACGAGTTCGACGAGTGGATCCCCGAGCCGCACCATCCGTCCGAGGGAGCCAGGACCCGCCCGACCGTGCCCGCACTGGCCGCCGACACGGTGGGACTCGCACTGTCCGCCATGCGCCAGCTGGCACCGTGGCTCCGGCTGCCGCCCGAGGTGGCCGCCCTCGCCGGTGCCCTCAAGTACCACCCGCGGCTACGGCATCTGGTCAGCGCCATCAGCAGTACGGAGCAGGCGGAGTCGTTCCTGCCGGTGGTCAACGCCCTGGCCCAGGGGGTCGCCACGCGCGGCGGAGGCATCGCCTTGGACGTACTGGAACGCATAGCCCAGTGGCGGGAGGCCACCGCGGAGGGTGACGCCTGGGAAGAGGCGGAACCCCGGCTCGTACGCGGGCCCGACGACGCCGCGGCCGAGCCCCCGGTGCTCGAACGGGCCGGGCCGACGCCCAAGGACACGATGGACCGGTACGCCGAGCGCGCCATGGCGGCGGGCCTGACCGCCGGTGCCCTCACGATGCCCTTCACCGGCCCCCGCCGGGCCCTCGCCGTCGCCCTCTCCGCCGTACCGAAGGCCCCGGAGGCCGGCCGGGAGGGCTTCGCCAGTCACCTCGGCCGGGCCCTGGCGCTGCGCGGCGTGGTGACCATGGACCGGGGTGCACTGCGGCGGCTCGGCCAAGTGGACACCGTGGTCCTGGACGAGGACGCACTGCGCGGCGACCGCTACGAACCCGTGGACCTGGAACTCCTCAACGGCGCCGACCCCGAAGGCACCGCCGAACGACTCTTCACCCTCTTCGACGCGGACGCACCGCTACGGACCGTACGCGACACCGACACCGACACCGACGACAACCGCAGCGACCACAACGCCGACGACACCGACACCAACGAAATCTGGGTCCTGGGACCGCTCTCCGAGCTGGAGTTGGACCCGACGGGCCCCACAGACTCCCCGGGCCCTACAGACCCCACCGGCCGGGAGGCCGAAGCGCGCCTCCGCCACCGCGGCAGCGAGCGCACACTCGGCCTGGCGAAGGGCCGCCGCCTCCAGGCCGTGGCAGGCCTGGCCAGGCAGACGGCCCCCGGCTCCGAGGCCGTCGCGGCGGCGGCCCGCCGTGCCGGGGCCCGGGTGGTACTGGCCACCGACCGCGCCCAGCGCCCGGCGTTCACGTTCGCCGACGCGGTGGTACCGGCGGGCGACCGCCTCGTCGCCTCGGTACGCGGCCTGCAGGCGGACGGCGCGGTGATCCTGCTCGTCTCCGGCGACCGCCGGGCGCTGGGCGCGGCGGACTGCGGCGTCGGTGTACACGGTGAGGGCGAACCCCCGGCCTGGGGCGCCCACTTGATCGTCGGCGCCGACCTCGAAGCAGCGGGGCTGATCGTGGACGCCGTGGGCGTGGCGGCGCGGGTCGACCGGGACAGTGCCGTACTCGCCGCCACGGGCAGCGGTGTCGGCGCGGTCGCCGCGCTGCGGGCCCCGCGCCCGCAGGCAACCGCGCGGGCGATGGCGACCGGCAACACCGCCGGAAGTCTGGCGTTCTGCCTGGGCAACTGGCGGGCCCGGCAGTTGCTCGCCCGCCCCCTCGCCCCGCCCGTGACCAGCGTGCCCTGGCACCTGATGCCCACCGACCGGGTCCTTCGGCGGCTGCGTACGACCGCCGAAGGGCTGACCTCCGAGGAGGCGTCCGCACGCGTCGGCCCGGGGACGAACGGCAGCGGCGGGACCGAACCGCCCCGGCTGACCCTCCCCTCGGCCTTCATCGAGGAACTGGCCAACCCCTTGACCCCCGTACTGGCCGGTGGCGCCGCCCTCGCCGCCGCCGTCGGCTCGCGTACCGACGCCACGCTCGTGGCCGCCATCACCGGCAGCTCGGCGCTCATCGGCGGCTTCCAGCGCGTACGTACGGAGCGGGCGCTCGCCGAGCTCTTCGCCCGCTCGGCCATCGGCGCACGCGTACGGCGGGCGGGCCGCGAGCGGCTGGTCACGGCAGGCGAACTGGTGGCGGGCGACATCATCCTGCTGCGGCCCGAGGACGTCGTACCCGCGGACTGCCGGCTGCTCGAGGCCGAGGGGCTGGAGGTCGACGAGTCGTCGCTGACCGGCGAATCGCTCGCCGTCGGCAAGGCCCCGGCCCCGGTGGTCGCCACGGACATCACCGGCCGCCGCTCGATGGTCTACGAGGGCACCACCGTCTCGGCGGGGCGGGCCGTGGCCATTGTGGTGGCCACCGGGTCGAACACCGAGGTGGGGCGCAGCCTCGCCACCGCACGGCAGGCCGCGCCGGAAACCGGCGTGGAGGCCCGGCTCGCCTCCCTCACCCATACCAGCCTGCCCATCGCGATCGGCTCGGCCGGCGCGGTGGCCGCCTCCGGGCTGCTGCACGGGCGCCCGCTGGCCGACAACCTCGCCTCCGCGGTCAACCTGGCCGTCGCCTCCGTCCCCGAAGGGCTGCCCTTCCTGGTCAACGCCGCCCAACTGGCCGCCGCCCGGCGCCTGGCCGACGTCGGCGCGCTGGTACGCAACCCACGCACCATCGAGGCACTGGGCCGCGCCGACGTCCTGTGCTTCGACAAGACCGGCACGCTCACGGAGGGCAAGCTCCAACTATGGGGCGTCAGCGACGGCGGCGCCGCGGGCCCGGACGACAAACGCGGCGACACGGCCGGCCCCGGCGCCCTCCCCCTCGACCGCCTGGACACCTCCCGCAAGGAGGTGCTGGCCGCCGGCCTGCGCGCCACCCCGCCCGCCCGGCAGGCGGAGCCCATGGCGCACCAGACCGACCGGGCCGTGACCGAGGGCGCGCGCACCGCCAGGGTCACCGCACGGCAGGGCGCCGCCCGCTGGCGACGCCTGGACACGCTGCCCTTCGAGCCGTCCCGGGCGTACCACGCGACGTCCGGCCAGACCACGCACGGCCTGCTGCTCAGCGTGAAGGGCGCCCCCGAGAACGTACTGGAACGCTGTTCCCGGCGCAGAAAGCCCGAGCCCGGCGACGGACGACAGACAGGACAGGCCACCGCCACCCCCCTCGACGACGAGGCGCGCACCCGGCTGACCGACGAGGCGGAACGGCTCGCCGGGGCCGGACGCCGGGTGCTGGCGGTGGCCGAGCGCCGGATGGGCGCGGACGAGGACCTCACCGACGACAGCGTGCGTGACCTGGTGTTCCTGGGGTTCCTCACGCTGGCCGACCCGGTACGGGCGGGCGCGGCGCCCGCGACGGCGCGACTGCGGGAGGCGGGCGTACAGACCGTGATGCTCACCGGCGACCACCCGGCCACCGCCGACGCCATCGCCTCCACGATCAGCGACATCACGGAGCCCAAGGTCTGCACCGGCGCCGACCTGGACGAACTCGACGACGCCGGGCTCGACGAGCTGCTGCCGACCGTGGACGTCATCGCCCGCTGCAGCCCGCACCACAAGGTCCGTATCGTCCAGGCGTACCAGCGCATCGGCCGGGTCGTGGCGATGACCGGGGACGGCGCCAACGACGCACCGGCCATCCGCCTCGCGGACATCGGCATCGCCCTGGGCCGCCGCGGCACCCCGGCCGCGACCGCCGCCGCGGACCTGGTGGTCGGCGACGACCGCCTGGAGACGATCGTGTCGGCGCTGATGGAGGGCCGGGCCATGTGGGCGTCGGTGCGGACCGCGCTCGGCATTCTCATCGGCGGCAATCTGGGCGAGGTCACCTTCAGCGTGCTCATCTCGGCGCTCACCGGCAGTACGCCGCTCAACGCCCGCCAGATCATGCTGGTGAACCTGCTGACCGACCTGGCGCCCTCGCTGGCCATCGCCGTACGCGAGCCGACCGGCCAGACCGGCGAACGGCTCCTGGAGGAGGGCCCGCGCCGCTCCCTCGGCACCGCGCTGACCAACGAGATGCTGCTCCGCGGCGTCATCACCGCCACCGGGGCCACGCTGGCCTGGGGCGCGGCACGGTTGACGGGCCGGGGGCGGCGCGCCGCCACGGTGTCGCTCGCCGCAGTCGTCGGTACGCAACTGGCGCAGACCCTCGCCACCGGCGGCCTGGACCGGCACGTCGTCGCCGCCAGTCTGGGCTCGGCGGCGGTCCTGGCCGGCATCATCCAGACGCCGGGCGTCAGCCAGTTCTTCGGCTGCACCCCGCTGGGCCCGTTCGCCTGGTCCATCGCACTCGGCGCGATCACCGCGGCCATGCTGCTAGGCCCTGTCGTCAAACTCCCGTCTGCCCTGCGACGCCATGCACGCACTCTCGCCGCACCGGGCGAAAGCCCAAGTACGTCCAGTACGAGGGCTTCCGCCCGGCACGCCGAGAGCACGCACCTGACGCCGCAGGGCCCGCCCTTCGGGCGGACGACGGGAGTTTGACGACAGGGCCTCACGTTCGGCTCGCCCCTCGTGACCCGGGCGGTCGGCCGGGCCTCCGGAGCCCTCGCCGGCCCTCTCGGCTCAGTCCCGGGAGCGCTGCGGACGGCGGTGGCAGCCCCGTAAGGTGACAGCCCCGTAAGGTGGCTGCCGTGTCGTACGTAGGTCCGGACTTCGATCCCCCCCGCCCGCCGCGCCGTTCCCGGCGCGGACCCCTGACCGTCGCCGTCGCCGCGCTCGTACCGGGCGCGTTGGTGGGGT
Organism: Streptomyces pseudoechinosporeus; assembly: GCF_054783935.1. Classification (NCBI taxonomy): domain Bacteria; kingdom Bacillati; phylum Actinomycetota; class Actinomycetes; order Kitasatosporales; family Streptomycetaceae; genus Streptomyces; species Streptomyces pseudoechinosporeus. Next base: position 142,081 of record NZ_BAAGPS010000074.1, on the reverse strand, counting down.
GGCTGGTATGGCAGGCGGTGGGGGACTCGGGCGGGGGCGGCTCGGACGGATCGGTGGCGCAGTCGTCGCCGTCGCCACCTTCGCCGGATACGCCCGCATCGGACACGCCCTCCTCTCCCCCCACCCCCGGGACGGACGACGCCGACGCCAAGGAGCCCGGCAAGTCCGCCTCCCCCTCCGGCTCCTCGGCTGCCTCCGGCCCTCTCAAGGGCAAGGTCGTCGTGATCGACCCGGGTCACAACCCGGGCAACTTCCGGCACACGGCCGAGATCAACCGCCAGGTCGACATCGGCACGAACTCCAAGGAGTGCGATACGACGGGCACGTCCACGAACGACGGCTATACGGAAGCCCGGTTCACCCTCGACCTCTCGCACCGCGTGCGCACGCTGCTCGAGAAGCAGGGAGCCACGGTGAAGTTCACGCAGGACGGCGACCGCGCCTGGGGCCCGTGCATCGACGAGCGCGCCCGCATCGGCAACAAGGCGAAGGCGGACGCCGTGGTCTCCATCCACGCCGACGGCTCGGGCGCCGGAAACCGCGGCTTCCACGTGATCCTGCCGGGCGCCGTGAACGAAGGCGACGCCGACACCCGCCCGATCGTCGCCCCGTCCCGCGAACTCGGCGAACGCATCGCAGGCAATTTCGTCAGCGCCACCGGCAGCGCGCCCTCCAACTACATCGGCGACGGCACCGGACTCGACGTACGCACGGATCTCGGCGGTCTCAATCTGTCAACGGTTCCCAAGGTGTTCGTCGAGTGCGGCAACATGCGCGACAGCAAGGACGCGGCGCTGCTGACCAGCGGCGCGTGGAGGCAGAAGGCGGCGCATGGAATCTCTGCGGGAATCGTGAGTTTCCTGCGGGGGTAATGACCTGCGAACGGATCCGGCCACCCACCCTTCACGAGCGGACGATAGTGTCATCCCTACGATGAGGGGCCACTCCCGCGCTTCACACCGCGGCCATACGGCGACATGGTGACAGCGACGCCTCCACCGATGACGAGACGACTGACGAAGGACCTGAAGTGAATATCCGCTCCCTCACTCGAGGCGACGGCGTGGTGATCGGAGCAGCCGTACTGCTGTTCATCGCCTCGTTCCTCGAGATCTATTCCGTCGACGGGGCCAGCGACAGCGCCGACATTCCGAGCGCCTGGGGCAGTGGCCCGCTTCTCATGAGCGTCACCCTGGCCGGAATCATCGGCGCCGCGCTGATCGTCGTCGCCCACGGCCTGCCGCAGGTGCCCAAGGTCGCCGGTCTCGATCTCGGCCAGTTCGGCATCGCCTTCACGGTGTTCGCCGCATGGAGTGCACTCGGGAACATCTTCGACCCGATCGGTGGCCTCGACAATGACGGTGGACTCAGCACCATCAGCGCCGGCACCGGCCTCATCCTCAGCCTGATCGCCACCCTCGTCCTCGCCGCCGCCGCGATCGCAGCTCCGCTGGTGCCCGCGCTGAAGGGCCCCCTCCTCCCGGCCCCGAAGCCCGCCGCCCCCCAGCCCTACGGCGCCCAGCCGCAGGGTGGTTACGGCTACCCGGGCGCCCAGCAGCAGCCGGGCCAGCCGTTCGGCGGCCAGCCAGGTCAGCCGCAGCAGGGGCAGCCGTTCGGCGCGCAGCCCGGTCATCAGCAGCCCCAGCAGGCACAGCCGCAGCAGGCCCAGGCCCCGCAGGCACAGCAACAGCAGCCGCCCGCCGCGGACTTCTCGCCGTTCTGGTTCGCGGTGCCGGTGCCGCGTCCGCTGTACGGGGAGGACGGTTCGCCGACGCCGATCGCCGAACTGGCGCCCGGTACCTGGTACTTGGCCGTCGAGCAGCGCGGCCCCGGCCTGGTGGCCCAGACGCAGGACGGCCGTCGTGGCGTACTGCAGGACACGAGCGGAATCCAGCGCGGCTGACCAGCCCGCTTCCGCGCACGACTCACGGCCCACGGCCCCTCGTTCTTCCGAGCGGGGGGCCGTTGTCGTACAGTCACCGTCTTGGCTGACGGATCGTCAGGAAGGGGCAGTCATGCGACTCGGTCTCGCACTCGGCTACTGGGGGCGCGGCCCCAACGCGGACCACATCCCACTGGCGCAGGAGGCGGAACGCCTCGGCTACGACTCCGTGTGGACCGCCGAGTCCTGGGGCTCCGACGTCTTCACCCCGCTGACGTGGATCGCGGCGCAGACGTCCCGTATCAAACTGGGCACGGCCGTGGCGCAGATGGCCGCCCGCTCCCCCACCACGACCGCCATGCACGCGCTGACCCTCGACCATCTCTCGGGCGGCCGCATGATGCTCGGCCTCGGCCTTTCGGGCCCACAGGTCGTGGAGGGCTGGTACGGCCGCCCGTTCCCGAAGTCACCGCTCACGGCGACGCGGGAGTACGTCGATGTCGTACGCCAAGTCCTGCGCCGCGAGGCCCCCGTCGAGCTGAACGGCCGCTTCCACACCCACCCCTACCAAGGCCCGGACGCCACAGGCCTGGGCAAACCCCTCAAGCCCATCACCCACCCCCTGCGCCCCGACCTCCCCGTCCTCCTGGGCGCGGAGGGCCCGAAGAACATCGCGCAGACGACCCGGATCGCGGACGGCTGGCTCCCGTTGTACTGGTCTCCCCTGCGCCCCGACGTATACGAGGCGTCCCTGACCGACGTACAGGAGAACTTCCTCATCGCCCCCATGGCCCAGGCCAGGGTCTGCGACGACGTATCGGAAGGCCTCCTCCCCGTAAAGACGATGCTCGGCTTCTACATCGGCGGCATGGGCCACGCAAAACACAACTTCCACGCCGACCTCATGGCACGCATGGGATACGAGGAGGAGGCGCGACGGATCCAGCGCCTGTTCCTGGAAGGCCGCCGCGAGGAGGCCGTCCTCGCGGTACCGGACGCCTTCGCGGACGAGATCTCCCTGGTCGGCCCCCGCGAACGCATCGCGGAACGTCTGGAGTTGTGGAGGAAAGGACCGGTAACGGACCTGCTGCTCCTGTCCCCCGACCGCCACACCCTCCAGGTCCTGGCGGAGCTCAACGAGACCTCGGCGTGAGGTGACGGGATTTCAAATGATGAGACCTCAGGCGGTTTCATCCCGGATTCAAGGGCTACTCGGGGGACATGTCCCCTCGATATCGCACCAACCAGGCAGGCAGGGTCATCGCGATCGTCGCCGACATCATGGCGTTGATCCTCGGACTGTGGATCCTGATGTACCTGCTGGACGCGAACCGGGCGAACGACTTCGTGCAGTTCATCCAGGACGCGGCCCGCTGGCTCGCCGGCTGGTCCCATGACCTGTTCACGTTCGACGAGGGCTGGGCCCGAGTCGTCGCCGGCTACGGCCTGGCAGCGGTCGTATACCTCTTCGTGGGTCACGTGATCGCCAACCGCATGTACCGCCACCACTGAAACCACTGAGGCGCTACGCGCAAGGCGTTACGAACAGCAGTCGGCGTCCAGCCCCCGCGGCAGCCGCTCCCCGCTGAACACCGCACACGTCGCCTCGTCCCCGCCCAGCGCGGCCACGGCGAGCAGCAGCGAGCCCGCCGTCCAGGCCGTCAGCTCCTCGGGCCAGACCGCCGCGTCCTCGAAGACGTAGCCCGTCCAGTACAGGCCGGTCTTCGGGTCGCGCAGGTGCTGGATGGACTGGAGGATCTCCAGGGCACGATCGGACTCGCCCACGGCCCAGAGCGCCAGGGCGAGTTCGGCGGACTCGCCGCCCGTCACCCACGGGTTGGGGACGACGCACCGTACGCCGACTTCTGGCACCACAAAGCGATCCCAGTCCCGCTCGATACGTTCCTTCGCCTCGGCCCCGATGAGCGCTCCGCCCAGCACGGGGTAGTACCAGTCCATGGAGTAACGGCTCTTGTCGAGGAACCGCTCCGGATGCCGCCGTATCGCATGCCGCAGCGCCCCCACCGCCAACTCCCAGTCCGGCTGCGCCTCTTCCCGCTCCTCGGCGATCGCGAGCGCGCAGCGCAGGGCGTGGTGGACGGACGAACTCCCGGTCAGCAGCGCCTCGTCGGCCCCGGTCCCGTCGTCCTCGCACCGCCAGCCGATCTGCCCGCCCGGCAGTTGGAGCCGCAGCACGAACTCCATGGCCGAGTAGACGGTGGGCCACATCCGGTCCAGGAAGGTGTCGTCGCCGGTCGCCAGATAGTGGTGCCAGACGCCGACGGCGACGTACGCGCAGAAGTTGGTCTCCCGGCCGCGGTCGGTGACGTCGGCGGCGTCCCCGTCGGCATACGCCGCGTACCAGGAGCCGTCCTCGTTCTGATGCCGGGCCAGCCAGTCGTACGCCCGCTCGGCGGCCTCGTGCTCGCCCGCCGCGTCCAGCGCCATGGCGGCCTCGGTGTGGTCCCACGGGTCGAGGTGGTGCCCGCGGAACCACGGTATGGCGCCGTCCGCGCGCTGCACGGCGAGGAGGCCCCGCACCGTCTGGGCGGCCTGCTCCGCGGTGAGCACCCCGGTCAGGACGAGGTGTTCTGTACGGGGCGTCGTCACGAAGCGTCCACCGAGGCGTCGGCTGAGGGGGCGGCTGAGGCGGCGTCAACCAGGCTGCCGGGCAGATGCGGCTTGGTCGCGTACGCCACGAAGCTCTTGCCGATCAGCGGGTTCAGCGCCTGCTCGGCGACCCGCGTGGCGAGCGGCTTCTTCATGATGTCCCAGACCAGAAGCTTGTGATACGCCCGCACCGGCAGCGCCTTGTCGTTGTCGACGCCGAACGCGCACTTCAGCCACCAGTAGGGGCTGTGCAGCGCGTGGGCGTGATGCGTGCCGTACGGCTTCAGCCCCGCCTCGCGCATCCTGCCGAGCAGTTGGTCGGCCTTGTAGATGCGGATGTGGCCGCCCTCGACCTCGTGATACGCGTCGGACAGCGCCCAGCACACCTTCTCGGGCCCGTAGCGCGGGACCGTGACGGCGATCCGCCCGCCCGGCTTCAGTACGCGCACCATCTCCGCGAGTACGCCCTTGTCGTCGGGTATGTGCTCCATGACCTCGGAGATGATCACGACGTCGAACGACTCGTCGGGAAACGGGAGTTGAAGCGCGTCGCCCTCCATGGCGACGGCGCTCGCGCCCTCCGGCGCCTCCCCCGCCTCCTTCATCGCGGCGAACCAGGTGGCGACCTCGCGGATCTCCTCGCCGTTCTGGTCCAGCGCCACGACGTGTGCTCCGCGCCGGTAGCACTCGAAGGCGTGCCGGCCGGCTCCGCACCCGAGGTCCAGTACGCGGTCGCCCGGGGCGAGCGGGAACCGGGAGAAGTCGACGGTCAGCACGTGGCCCTGCTTTCGCGATCGGTTACGACTACTTCTTCGACAGCTTCGGCTTCAACAGCCCGTACAACGGCGGGCCGAGGGGCTCCCCCGGCATCGGCGATCGCCTCGCGATACCGCGCCACCGTCCCCTCGGCCGCCCGCGTCCAGGTGAACCGCTCAAGGACCCGCGCACGCCCTGCGGATCCGAGCCGCGCACGCAGCGAGGGGTCTGAGAGAAGCCTGCTCAGGGCGGCGGCCAGCGCCCCGGAATCACCCGGCGGGACGGCCAGACAGGTCTCGCCATCGGGTCCGGTGACCTCCGGGATGGCTCCGCCGGTCGTGGCCACGAGCGGCGTCCCCGTCGCCATCGCCTCCGCGGCGGGCAGCGAGAAGCCCTCGTACAGGGAGGGCACGCAGGCGACCTCGGCGGACCGTACGAGGTCGACCAGTTCCTCGTCCGAGATCCCCTTCACGAACTCGACGGCGCCTTCGAGCCCGTACCGCTCGATGGCCTGCGCGACCGGCCCGTCCTCGGCGCGCTTGCCGACGACGACGAGGTGGGCGGCGGGGTGCTCGGTGCGCACCTTCGCGAGCGCCTCGACGAGGAAGACGAGCCCCTTCAGCGGCACGTCCGCGCTGGATGTCGTGACGATCCGCCCCGGCACCTGCGGCACGGACGGATCCGGCGAGAAGAGGTCGGTGTCGGCGCCGATGTGCACGACGTGGATACGTTCGTCGCGTACGCCGAGCTGGTCGACGATCTCCTGGCGCGACGTACCGGAGACGGTGAGGACAGACGGGAGGCGGCGGGCGACGCGCTTCTGCATGCGCGTGAAGGCGTACCAGCGGCGCTTGGAGGCCCGCTCGCGCCAGCCGTTCGCCGCGTCCAGCTCCAACTGGCGGTCCACGGTGATGGGGTGGTGGATCGTCGTGACGAGCGGCGCGCCGATGTCGCCCAACAGGCCGTAACCGAGGGCCTGGTTGTCGTGCACGACGTCGAACTCGCCGCGGCGGGCGCGGAGATGGCGCCGGGCGCGCAGCGAGAAGGTCAGCGGCTCGGGGAAGCCGCCGGTCCACATCGTGCCGACTTCGAGGGCGTCGATCCAGTCGCGGAACTCGCCGGGTTTCGGGGTGCGAAAGGGGTCCTCGGGGCGGTACAGGTCGAGGCTGGGCAGCTCGGTGAGAGAGAGCCTGCCCGGGCCCTCACCTGCGTCGAGCACGTCCACGTCGAGTACGGGGTACGGCTGGGCTCCGATGACCTCGATCCGGTGACCGAGGCGGGCGAGTTCGCGCGAGAGGTGCCGTACGTAGACGCCCTGGCCGCCGCAGAACGGGTTCCCTTTGTAGGTGAGGAGCGCGATGCGCAACGGTCGGTCGCCGTCGGCGGCCGAGCCCTCCTCGGGACCCGCCTCCATGGCCTCAGCGGTCACTCCGGGCCCCCTTCTTCCAGCAGTTTCCCGCGAGATTACTTCGGGACGGTAATCTAGAACAAGTTTCAGAGTTGATCGTTCAGGGAGCACTGAATCTACCGGGAGGTAGTCCTCCTGTGAGCGGTGGATGGGGTGATTCACGCCACGGCAAGGCCCTAATCTGCTGTCGCTCGCCCCACCCCCACCGACCCTCTGCACGAACGTCACGGAACGGGACACATGCCAGCGGAAGCCAAGACTCCGGCGAAGACCGCGCAGCCGACGACGAAGGCCGGGCGCTCGGCCGCGGACGCCGACAAGTCCGCCGGAAAGACCGATCGGCCCGCCGCCGCGAAGAGCGCGCAGGCCGCGGTACGAACGGTCCAGTCGGACTCGCCGCCGCTCACCGAGCGGCAGGAGGCGCGGCGGCGGCGCATCCTGCACGCGAGCGCGCAGCTGGCCAGCCGGGGCGGTTTCGACGCGGTGCAGATGCGCGAGGTCGCGGAGTCCTCGCAGGTCGCCCTCGGCACGCTGTACCGCTACTTCCCGTCGAAGATCCACCTGCTGGTCGCCACGATGCAGGACCAGCTCGCCCACATGCACGGCACCCTCCGCAAGAAGCCCCCGGCCGGCGACACGGCGGCGGAACGCGTCGCCGAGACCCTGATGCGCGCCTTCCGCGCCCTGCAGCGCGAGCCGCACCTCGCCGACGCCATGGTCCGCGCCCTGACGTTCGCGGACCGCAGCGTCAGCCCGGAGGTCGACCAGGTCTCCCGCCAGACCACCATGATCATCCTGGACGCCATGGGCCTGGACGACCCCACCCCCGACCAGCTCTCCGCGGTCCGCGTCATCGGCCACACCTGGCACTCGGCCCTCATCACCTGGCTTTCCGGCCGCGCATCCATCGCCCAGGTCAAGATCGACATCGAGACGGTGTGCCGTCTGATCGACTTGACGGACCCGGGCGAGGAGGGCTGACTCCCGCACGACGGCCATGACGAGCGGCCCGAGCGATCGTCACTCCTCCGGCGGAAACACCGGCTCCCCCGACCCCACCAGGCTGATCATGATCGCCTCCACCGGGCAGCCCTCCGCCGCCTCCAGGACCTTCTCGTTGGCGTCCGTGTCCGGGTCCAGGGGGTGGGACTGGCGGGCGGAGTCGAGGTGGAAGGCGTGGGGAGCCTGGTTGACGCACTGGGACGAGCCGATGCAGACCGAGCGGTCGACCTCGATGTGCCAGCGGTCACCCATCTTCTAGGCCTCCCCCTCGTAGCCGTTGGGCAGGTGGATCATCTTGTGCTCGAAGTACTCGCCGTACCCCTCGGGCCCGAACTCCCGCCCCAGACCGGAGTTCTTGTAGCCGCCGAACGGGCCGAGCATGTCGAGGCTGAAGGTGTTGACGGAGTACGTGCCCGTACGGACCTGACGCGCGACCTCGATGCCGCGCTCGACGTCCGCGGTCCACACGCTGCCGCTCAGCCCGTACTCCGAGTCGTTCGCGATCTTCACGGCCTCGCTCTCGTCGCCGTACGGGATGAGGCAGATGACCGGCCCGAAGATCTCCTCGCGGGCGATCCGCATGGAGTTGTCGACGTCGCCGAAGAGGGTGGGCTCCACGTACCAGCCGCGGTCAAGGCCGGGCGGACGACCGCCACCGGTGAGGATCTTGGCGCCCTCCTCCTGGCCGATCCGTATGTAGTCGAGCGAGCGCTGCTGCTGACGCCGGGCGACCAGCGGGCCCACCTCGGTGGCCGGGTCGAGCGGATCGCCGATCTTCAACGCGCCCGCGACGGCGGCGAAGGCCTCGGCGAACTCGTCGTAGCGGGTGCGCGGCACGAGGATCCGGGTCTGGGCCACGCACGCCTGCCCGTTGATCATCCACGCGAAGGGCGCGATGCCGCCCACGGCCGTCTGGGCGTCGGCGTCCGCCAGGATCACGGCGGCCGACTTGCCGCCCAACTCCAGCGTGACGCGGGTGAGGTTGCGCGAGCAGACCTCCATGACCCGCTTGCCCGCTCCGACCGACCCGGTGAAGGACACCTTGTCGACCCCCGGGTGCCCGACCAGGTACTCACTCACCTCACGGTCCGCGGGCAGGATCGACAGCACACCCTCCGGCAGCCCGGCCTCGGCGGCGATCTCCGCCAACAGGTAGGCGTCGAGGGGGGTTTCGGGCGACACCTTCAGGATCGCGGTGCAGCCCGCGAGCAGCGCGGGCGCGAGTTTGGCGGCGGCGGTGAACTGCGGCACGTTCCACGGCACGACGGCCGCGACCACGCCGACGGGTTCGCGCCGCACGAGGATCTTCCCGAGCACGCCGTCGCGCTGCTCCTCGTACGTGAAACCGCGTGCGGTGGTGATCGCCGCGTCCCACACCATCATCGAGGCGAGCGCCTGCACCATCACGGAGGAGGTGTACGGGGTGCCGTTCTCGGAGGAGATGACGCGGGCGATCTCCTCGTGCCGTACGGCGAAGGCGTCCTTGATCCTGCTTATGACCTCGATCCGCTCGTCGAGCGTCATACGCGGCCAGGGCCCCTCGTCGAACGCCGTACGCGCCGCCGCGACCGCCCGGTCCACATCGGCCGCCGAGGCGTGCGGCACCCTCCCGATGACCTCTTCCGTGTGCGGCGAGACCACCTCGATGACGTCCTGGCCCAGGGGGTCCGTCAACTCCCCGCCGATGAACAGCTGTCCGTGTTCCACGAGCTCGGTCATGAGCGACTGCCTCCTGCGGAGCCGGCGATCCCAGTTGCTGATCTCAGGTACTGACACTTTCTGACGCTGTTTCAGATGCGTACGAGGAACTGATACCAGTTCTAGTTATCATGAGCAATGGCCATGCCGAAGCGGACCAGGACGAGGACCAGGACGGGGAATCCATGACGAAGGTGACCGACCACGGCGGGGGCGTACGGTCCATCCGGGTCCCCATTCCGGACAACCCGCTCGGTTACACGCTGGTGTACGTGGTCGACACCGACCGCGGCCCGGTCCTGGTCGATACGGGTTGGGACGACCCGGATTCCTGGGAGACACTCGCCAACGGCCTTGCGGGATGCGGCACTTCGGTCTCGGAGATCCACGGGGTGGTGATCACCCACCACCACCCCGACCACCACGGACTGTCCGGCAAGGTACGGGAGGCCTCCGGCGCCTGGGTCGCGATGCACGAGGCGGACGCCTCGATCGTCCGGCGCACGCGCGGGACGCGGCCCGAGCGCTGGTTCACGTACATGACGGACAAGCTGACGGCCGCCGGCGCGCCCGAGGAACACGTGGCGCCCATGCGCACGGCCCAGCCCCGCAACCTCCCCGGCCTGTCCCCTGCCCTCCCCGACCGCGAGATAGTCCCCGGCGAACTCCTCGACCTCGCGGGCCGCCGCCTCCGCGCGATCTGGACGCCCGGCCACACACCGGGCCACGTCTGCCTCCACCTGGAGGAGGACCACCCGGCCCAACTCCCCGGCAAGGGCCGCCTGTTCTCCGGCGACCACCTCCTCCCCGAGATCACCCCGCACATCGGCCTGTACGAGGACCCGGACGACGCCACAGTCATGGACCCCCTCGGCGACTACCTCGACTCCCTCGAACGCATCGGCCGCCTCGCCCCCGCCGAGGTCCTCCCGGCCCACCAGCACGCCTTCACCGACGCCCCGTCCCGCGTACGGGAACTGCTGACCCACCACGAGTCCCGCCTGACCGGCCTCCTCTCCCTCCTCACCACCCCCCTCACCCCCTGGCAACTGGCCGAACGCATGGAGTGGAACCGCCCCTGGGCCCAGATCCCGTACGGCTCAAGGAACATCGCGGCCTCCGAGGCAGAGGCCCATCTGCGCCGGCTGGTGAAGCTGGGGCGGGCGGAGGCGGTTACGGAGAGCGATCCGGTGACGTATATGGCGGTGTGAGGGCGGGGGCTGAACTACGGTCGCTGTTCATGTTCACGGTGGAGCGGCGGCAGCAGGTACGGGAGCGGCTGCTGGAGCGGGCGCGGGCGGACGAGCGGATCACCGGGGCGGCGCTCACCGGGTCCGCCGCGCGCGACGCCGAGGACCGCTGGTCCGACATCGACCTGTTCTTCGGGGTCGGCGTCCCGGTGACCGAAGTGCTCACGGACTGGAGCGCGTACGTGTACGACTCCCTCGGCGCCCTTCACCACTTCGACCTGCACACGGGCCCGGCCGTCTACCGCGCGTTCCTCCTGCCCGAACTCCTGGAGGTGGACCTGGGGTTCACTCCTGCCGAGGCCTTCGGCCCGCTCGGCGAAGGAGCTTTCCAGGTCGTCTTCGGCGAGGCGGTGCCGCAACCCACCCCCGCACCCACCGACCGCGACCACCTCATGGGCCTCGCCTGGCACCACGTCCTCCACGCCCGCACCTCCCTCGAACGCGGCGCCTTCTGGCAGGCAGAGCACTGGATCAGCGCCGTACGCGACCACGTCCTGACCCTGGCCTGCCTCCGCCTCGGTCTCCCCGCCGCCTACGCGAAGGGCGCGGACCGGCTGCCGCCGGCTGTCACCGGGGCACTGGAAGAGACACTCGTACGCTCCCTCGACCGCCCCGAACTCGCCCGCGCGCTAAGGGCGGTGACCATGATCCTCGTACGCGAATCGCGGATGCCGGACGCTCTCGCTCAGGCGCTCCTCGATCTCGCGGAAGATGCGTAGTGGCTTGGCTCGCATTGCGGAAGGGCAGGGCGTGGCATCCGGCCACCAGTCAGCGCAAGCGGTGGGACGACGGCTGTCTATCCGCGGTCTGAACTTGGCGTGGCGGTGCCACCTGTGGTCGTTTCGGGTTTTGCGTGGAGGATCTCGCGGGCCTGTTCCGCGGCGCGGGCGGTGCTCTCGGAGACAAAGTCGAGGAAGCGGGCGATGTTCTCCAGGCGGGTGGCGGCCGGGGTGCCGGGGACGAGGACGCCGACGCCCTGCCGTGCGGTCTCGACGATCTGAGTGAGGGACCGGGCGCTGGCCACCATCGACTGGTACCAGACGTCGTCGTCGACGACGTAGCGCTCGCGGCGGCGTTCGCCTTGTTCCCGGCGGACGAAGGCCTGGCTCTCGAGGAACGTGATCGCTTTCGAGATGGACGCCGGGCTGACCTGGAGGCGCTGGACGAGTTCGGACGCGGTGAGGCTGCCGGAGTCGGTGAGGGTGAGGCAGACCATCACCCGGGCCGTCATCGTGGTCATGCCCGAAGCCATCATGACGGTGGTGAACATCTCCTCGTACTCGCGCACCGCCTCGGCGTCGCGTCCGTAGGCCTGCTCGGGTGTCTCCGGTCCCCGGGGTGCGGCCTGTCGGCGCCGGTGGGTGCGGCGTTCGGTGGCGCGGTGGGCGAGGTCTGCGCGGTAGGCGGTGGGGCCGCCGTTGCGCATCACCTCACGTGTGATCGTCGAGGTGGGGCGGTCGAGGCGTCGGGCGATCTCCGCGTAGGCGAGGCCGTCGGCCAGTCCCAGCGCGATCTGCTGGCGTTCGGGCTGGGTGAGTCTGCCTCCCGGCATCGCGGTCTCCTTCGTCGTGCTCCGTGGCGCCCCCAGTATAGCGTTCACTCTCAATTCATTGCAACGAGCCCGCGATCGCCGTTGCATTAATCTAGAAGCCCGTTGCAACGATTTCCTGGCTTTCACCTGCGTCTATGACAATATTTCGCAACGAGTACGTTGCTAGATCTATGAATGCAACGTAGCCTTTCCGTCATCAGAAACGACGAGTCACAGGAGAGCATGATGCAGAAGTTCGACACCCCCGCCCCGGTCTCCGCCGTCCTGGACATCCCTGCGGGACGCATCCAGTTCATCGCCGCCGACCGGGCCGACACCACGGTCGAGGTCCGGCCCGCCAACCCCTCCAAGAGCCGCGACGTGAAGGCGGCGGAGCAGACCACGGTCGCTTACGCCGACGGCGTCCTGCGGATCACGGCCTCGGCCCCCGGCAACCAGCTCTTCGGCCCCTCCGGATCCCTGGAGGTCACCGTCCAGATGCCCGCCGGCTCCCGCATCGAGGCCAAGACGGCCAGCGCCGAGCTCCGCGGCGTCGGACGGCTCGGCGACGTCGCCTTCGAAGGCGCGTACCGACAGATCAAGATCGACGAGGCCGCGAGCGTCCGCCTCACCGCGATCGACGGCGACGTCGAGGTCGGCCGGCTGGGCGGCCCCGCGGAGATCAGCACGGCAAGGGGCGACATCCGGATCACCGAGGCGGTGCGCGGCACGGTCACGCTGCGCACCCAGTCCGGCGACATTTCGATCGCCGCCGCCCGCGGCGTCTCAGCCGCCCTGGACGCCGACACCGGCTATGGCCGCGTCAGCAACTCCCTCAAGAACGACGGCACCGCCGAACTCGACATCCGCGCCACCACCTCCCACGGCGACATCACCGCCCGCAGCCTCTAAAAGCACCCAACCCTCCGGAAGGACGCCGCCATGAAGTCGCCGCTTTCAAAGAAGTCCGAAGTGGCGACTTCGGCCGGCCCCGGCCCGATCGCCTCCTTCATCCGGTTCGTGGTCTTCGGTGGTGGCGTCGGAGTCCTGTGCAGCTTCGCGGTGCCGCTGTTGGCCATGACCATGCCCTGGGCGGTCTCGAACGCGATCATCACCATCGCCTCCACCCTGCTGTGCACCGAACTCCACGCCCGCTTCACCTTCGCCAAAGGGCGCAGCGCCGGATGGCGGGAGCACTGGCAGTCCGCGGGCTCGGCGACCGCCGCCTACCTGGCGACCAGCGTCGCCGTTTACGTCCTGCATCTGGCGCAGCCCTCCCCCGGCACGCTGACCGAGCAGATCGTCTACCTCGGCGCCTCCGGCCTCGCCGGCGCAGGCCGCTTCGTCATCCTGCGCCTCTACGTCTTCGCCGGCCGCCGCGGTCAGACCACACGACCGCTGCGGCACCGGATCCTTCGCGGTCCGGCTGATCCGCCGCAGCCAACGCCTCTGAGCCAAGCCACTAACGCAGCAGTCCGCGTATCAACTCCTCGGCGTCACCCAGGACTTCGACCTCCCGGGCCGTCATGGTCGCGTTGGCGGCCCGTCGTCGGCGGGCCTCCGCGAGGCCCTGCTCCGTCACCTCGTGGGCGTTGCCGTCGAGCAGCGCGGCGAGTATCGCCCCGGCCGGTTCCGTCAACTGCTCGTCGCCGGCCGCGGCTTGGGCGAGGATCACTGCAGACATGCCCCAGTCCAGACCGGGTGGGCCTTCCTCGGAGTTGGCCCAGTCGATCACGCGCGGGCCGTCCGGGGTGAGCATCACGTTGTCCGGGTGCAGGTCCAGATGGAGGATCCGGACGGCGGGGTCGGTGGAGAGCCGGGGCGGCAGCGCGTGCAGGTCACGCAGCAGCCGCGCGAGCGTGGCTCCGGCATCCCGGGGCCCGAGCAGGCCATCGCTGAACGCCTGCAACATGGTTGGCCCGGAGAGCCGCTCCATCACCAGGTCGGTGCGCTTACGCGTCGGCCGCACGCGCGGCACCGGATAGCCGTAGCCGCGTACGTACTCCATGACGGCCGCCTCGGCGGGCGCGTCGCCGTAGCCGTCGCGGTAGCGGCGTAGCACCCACCCCTCGTCGTCGAGTGCGTACACATCCGCCGTACGGCCCGATCCGAGCAAGCCGCCCACCCCTACGTGACTGTCCATAAGCCGAAGCTACCGGCGCCGCACAGCCGGGCCTCAGCGTCTCCATACGGGCCGGTACAGTAAGCAGGTCGTCATCACGCTCGTACGGGGGGAAGCCGGTGCAAATCCGGCGCTGACCCGCAGCCGTGAATCGCCCGGAGCGTCAGAGCAGAGCAACGGGCGGTGAGCCGGAATGCCCCGTACGGAAGTGACCGGCTCGCGTCACTGGAAATCGCCGGTGACCGGCACCGTCGAGGCATACGGAGCCGAGCCGCCTGGAGTTCTGGGCTGCCCGGCTCCCTGTAGGGAGAGCCGATGAGCTCAGAGAGGCATCCGTCGATCATGGTTGTTCGCCGTAGCGCCGCTGTACTGGCCGCCACCGCCGTGATCGCGACGGCGTGTGCGCCGGTCGCCCTCGCCGCCGAGTCGCCCTCCCCGTCGCCGTCCAAGGCGTTGCCGTCCGGGCTGTTCGGCAGCGCCGATCCGACGTACGACGGCGTCTGGCGGCAGTCGCTCGCGCTGCTCGCCCAGCACACCGTGGGCGTGACGCCCGCGGCGAAGGCGGTCGACTGGCTCGTCGGGCAGCAGTGTGAGAGCGGGGCGTTCGCGCCGTATCGCGCGGACGTGAGCGCGAAGTGCGACGCCAAGACGATGGTCGACACGAACAGCACGGCCGCCGCGGTGCAGGCCCTGGAGGCGCTCGGCAGGCAGGGCATGGCGGCGGACAAGGCCGTGGCCTGGCTGAAGTCCGTGCAGAACAAGGACGGTGGCTGGGGCTACGCGGCGGGCGGCGCCAGCGACGCCAACTCGACGTCCGTCGTGATCGGCGCGCTGGTGGCCTCGGGCGAGCAGCCTGACGACGTGCTGTCCAAGGGCGGCGAGTCCCCGTACCAGGCGCTGCTGAGGCTGTCCGTCCCCTGTGACGAGGACGGCGGGGGTGCGTTCGCCTTCCAGCCGGACAAGAAGGGGCAGCTCGTGGCGAACGCCGACGCGACGGCGGCGGGCGTGCTGGGAAGCCTGGGCAACGGGTTCGTGACGAAGACCGGGAAGCTCGCGGCAGAGGAACCCGCGTGTGCCGACGGTGGCGACAAGTTCACGCCGGAGGACGCCTCACGCAACGGCTCCGCGTATCTCGTGAGCGCCCTCGCCAAGGACGGTTACCTGAAGTCCGCGCTCGCCGGCACTGAGGACCAGCCCGACCACGGCAACACCGCCGACGCGGTTGTCGCGCTCGCCGCCGCGGGTCATACCTTCGACGCCTCGAAGCCGCTGGCCTGGCTGGAGAAGAACTCCGGTACCTGGGCGGCGCAGAGCGGCCCGGCCGCGTACGCCCAGCTGATCTTCGCGGCGCACGCGACCGATACGGACCCTCGCGACTTCGGCGGCGTGGACTTGGTGAAGCAGCTCGGCTCGACCGGCCCGGCGGGCTCGGGGGGCGCGAACGCCACCGTTACCGACACCGCCGGCCCCAGCAATGAACAGAAGGACGAGGAGGACGGCGGCGTCAGCGTCTGGTGGATCGTCGGCGTCGGCCTGGTCGGCGGCATCGGTGTCGGCTTCCTGATCAGCAGCCGCAACAAGAAGCAGCCGCAGCCGTGATCCGCCGTCGTACGTTCCTGCTGGTCCTGGCACCGTTGTTCGCCGTAATCACCATGCTCGGCTCGTCGGGGCAGGCCCACGCGGCCGGTTACCGCTACTGGTCCTTCTGGGACCGCGACGGCGACACCTGGGTGTACGCGACGCAGGGCCCGTCGACCGCACGCCCCTCCGACGGCGACGTACAGGGCTTCCGCTTCGCGGTGAGCGAGGACTCCCGGGACGCCGCGAAGCCACGCGGGGCCGCGGAGTTCGCGACGATCTGCGCGAAGACGCCCGCGCGGGACGGCTCGAAACGGGTCGCCCTCGTCCTCGACTTCGGCACGAGCGCGGACGCGCCGTCCGGCGAGACGCCGCCCCGTCCGCGTACGGCCTGCGCCCGCGTCCCGGAAGACGCGACGACGGCGGATGCCCTCGCCACGGTCGCGAAGCCGCTCCGCTACGACACGAACGCGCTGCTGTGCGCCATCGCGGGCTACCCGCGTACGGGGTGCGGCGAACAGGTCTCGGCCACAGAGCCGACGACGACGGCTTCGGCCACGCCTCGCGACACGAGCGCCTCCGGCGAAAGCTCCTCCGGCAAGAGCGACTCCGACGATCAGGGCCCGTCGCTGGGCCTGCTCGCGGGCATCGGGGCCGTGGCAGTGCTGGGCGCGGCGGCGGTCTGGCAGACGCGTCGGCGGCGCAGCGGCTGACGGTGGACGCGATGAGCGAGGTCAGCCGTCCCGCCGCACCGGGTGCGCAGGCAAGCAGGGCCCAACGACGGAACGCCCTGCACCCGGGCGCCTGGTGGCTCTGGTCCCTGGGCCTGGCCACCGCCGCCTCCCGCACCACAAACCCCCTCCTCCTCGGCCTCCTCATCGCAGTGACGGGCTACGTCATAGCTACCCACCGCACGCAAACCCCCTGGTCCCGCTCCTACACCGCCTTCGTCAAACTCGCCCTCGCCGTACTCGCCATCCGCCTCGCCTTCGCCGTCTTCCTCGGCTCCCCCATCCCCGGCACCCACACCCTCGTCACCCTCCCCGAACTCCCCCTCCCCGACTGGGCGCAGGGCATCCGCATAGGCGGCCGGGTCACCGCGGAGGGCCTGGTCTTCGCGCTGTACGACGGCCTGAAACTGGCCACGCTCCTCATCTGCGTAGGCGCCGCGAACGCCCTAGCCAACCCCGCCCGTCTCCTCAAGTCCCTCCCGGGCGCCTTGTACGAGGCGGGAGTTGCCGTGGTCGTCGCGCTCACCTTCGCCCCGAACCTGATTGCGGACGTCCAACGCCTACGCGCCGCACGCCGCCTGCGCGGTCGGCCCGACAAGGGGATACGCGGACTGCTCCAGGTCGGACTCCCGGTCCTGGAGGGCGCGTTGGAGCGTTCGGTCGCGCTCGCGGCGGCGATGGACGCGCGCGGTTACGGCCGCAGCGCCGAGGTAGCGCCCGCCGTCCGCCGCACCACCGCCGTACTCACCCTCGGCGGCCTGGTCGGCGTCTGCGCGGGAACGTACGGCCTGCTCACCGCCGAAGGCGGCACCTACGGCCTGCCCGTGCTGCTCGCCGGACTCGGCGCGGCCCTCGCCGGGTTGTGGCTCGGCGGTCGCCGATCGCTGCGTACGCGGTACCGGCCGGACGTGTGGGGTGTACGGGCGTGGCTGGTCGCCGCGTCCGGCGCGGGGGTCGCGGCGCTGCTGATCCTGTACGCCGCGTACGACTCCGCCGCCCTGCACCCCGGCGTCGTACCCCTGACGTCCCCCACCCTCCCCCTCTGGCCGGCCGCCGCGATCCTGCTCGGCCTCGCCCCGTCCTTCATCGCCCCCAAGGAGCCGTCGTGATCCGCTTCGAGGATGTCTCCGTGACGTACGACGGGGCGACCGAGCCGACCGTACGGGGCCTTGAACTCACCGTTTCCGAGGGCGAGTTGGTGCTGCTGGTTGGGCCATCCGGAGTCGGTAAGTCGACGGTCCTCGGTGCGGTGAGCGGTCTGGTCCCGCACTTCACGGGCGGCACCCTGCGCGGACGCGTCACGGTGGCCGGCCGGGACACCCGTACGCACAAGCCGCGCGAACTCGCCGATGTCGTCGGCACGGTGGGCCAGGACCCGCTCGCGCACTTCGTGACGGACACGGTCGAGGACGAACTCGCGTACGGGATGGAGTCGTTGGGCCTCGCACCGGACGTGATGCGCCGCCGTGTCGAGGAGACCCTGGACCTGCTGGGCCTCGCGGACCTCCGCGACCGCCCGATCGCCACCCTCTCCGGCGGCCAGCAGCAGCGGGTCGCGATCGGCTCGGTCCTCACCCCGCATCCCAGGGTCCTGGTCCTCGACGAGCCGACCTCGGCGCTCGACCCGGCCGCCGCGGAGGAGGTACTCGCCGTCCTCCAACGCCTCGTCCACGACCTCGGCACCACGGTCCTCATGGCCGAGCATCGCCTGGAACGCGTCATCCAGTACGCCGACCAGGTCGCCCTCCTCCCGGCCCCGGGCGCCCCGCTCGTACTGGGCCCGCCGTCCGAGGTCATGGCTGTCTCCCCCGTGTACCCGCCGGTCGTCGCCCTGGGCCGCCTCGCCGGATGGTCACCGCTGCCGCTGACGGTGCGCAACGCCCGCCGGAGAGCGGGGGCGCTGCGGGAACGGCTGGAGAGGATGAAGGGGGTGGCGTACGAGGACGAGTCCGCAGAAGTGAGTCCGCCCGCACCCCGACCCGTACCACCCCGCTCCCGCCTCTTCCGCAAGCGCGACACACCAACTGCCCCGGTGGGAACCGCAGTTGCCGCGGTCGACCACCTCACCGTCCGCCGAGGCCGTATCGAGGCGCTCCACGACGTCACCCTGACCGTCGCCCCCGGCGAGACCATCGCCCTCATGGGCCGCAACGGGGCCGGAAAGTCCACGCTGCTCAGCGCACTCGTCGGGCTGGTCGAGCCGGCGTCGGGTTCCGTACGGGTCGGGGGTGCCGTACCGCACCGGACGGCACCCCGTGAACTCGTCCGCCGCGTCGGTCTCGTACCGCAGGAGCCTCGCGACCTGCTGTACGCGGACACGGTGGCCGCCGAGTGCACGGCCGCGGACCGGGACGCGGGCGCGGAACCGGGCACCTGCCGCGCCCTGGTCTCCGAACTGCTCCCCGGAATCGCGGACGACACCCACCCCCGCGACCTCTCCGAGGGCCAACGGCTCACCCTGGCCCTGGCCCTCGTCCTCACGGCCCGCCCTCCACTCCTTCTGCTGGACGAGCCGACCCGCGGCCTCGACTACGCGGCCAAGTCCCGCCTGGTCACAGTCCTACGGGACCTGGCGACCGCGGGCCACGCCATCATCCTGGCCACCCATGACGTGGAACTGGCCGCCGAACTCGCCCACCGGGTAGTGATCCTGGCCGACGGCGAACCGGTGGCCGACGGCCCCACCGCCGAGGTCGTCATGGCGTCCCCGTCCTTCGCCCCGCAGGTGGCGAAGATCCTGGCCCCGCAGAGGTGGCTGACGGTCTCCCAGGTACGCGCTGCTGTGGGCGCAACGGAGCGGGAGACGGAAGGCCGGGCGACGACGGCAGACCGGGAGGCGGAGGCGTGACCCCCCAGGCGGCCCCTCCGGCGATCCCCCAGGCCCGCGCGATCCGTCTCGGCCCCCGTTCCGTCGCCGCCCTCGCGCTCGTCAGCGTCATCGGGCTTGCGGCCTTCGCGTGGCCGCTGTTCGCCGGACCGACGTCCCAGGTCAGCGCCCATGCGCAGGATGCGCCCTGGCTGTTCGCGGGGCTGCTGGTGCTGCTGGTCGGGGTGGTGGGCGCGGCGGTCTCGGAGTCGGGGATCGGGGCGAAGGCCGTGGCCATGCTCGGGGTGCTGGCGGCGACGGGGGCAGCGTTGCGGCCGATCGGGGCCGGGACGGCCGGGATCGAGCCGATGTTCTTCCTGATGGTGCTGAGCGGCAGGGTGCTGGGCCCCGGCTTCGGGTTCGTACTCGGGGCGGTCACGATGTTCGCGTCCGCGCTGCTGACCGGCGGGGTCGGGCCTTGGATGCCGTTCCAGATGCTCAGCATGGGCTGGTTCGCGATGGGCGCGGGCCTGCTCCCGGGTCCCGACCGGCTGCGCGGCCGGGCCGAGCTGCTCATGCTCGCCGCGTACGGCTTCGTGGCGGCCTTCGCCTACGGCACGCTCATGAACCTGGCCGGCTGGCCCTTCATGAACGCCCTCACGTCGAGCGTCGCCTTCGACCCCCAGGCGGACATCGCCACCAACCTGACCCGTTTCCTCGCGTACTGCCTGGCCACCTCCCTCGGCTGGGACCTCGGCCGAGCCGCCGTCACAGTCGCCCTGACCCTCACCCTGGGCCCAACCATCCTCAAGGCACTGCGCCGGGCCACCCGCCGAGCGGCCTTCGAGACGCCGGTGACGTTCGAGCGCCCGCACACCCAGGAGCCCTGAAACACCGAAGCAACCAGGACTCACCTGGGCGGTGCGGTCGTGCCCCGGACGACGAGGCGGGGGGCGATGACGTCCTCCCCGGCTGGGACCCCGTCGCCCTCCAGGCGGGCGACGGCCCGGCTGACGGCGAGGTGGGCGAGGCGGGAGATGTCCTGTCCGACGGTGGTGAGGCCGATGTGGGCCAGGCGGGCCAGATGGCTGTCGTCGAAGCCGACCACGGAGATGTCTCCGGGGACCGCGATGCCGGAGCGGAGGAAGACGTCGAGGACGCCGGTCGCGCAACGGTCGTTGAAGGCCAGTACGGCGGTGGGGCGCGGGTGGGCGGTCGACAGGGTTCGGGCGGCCTCGGCGCCTTCCTCCTCGGTGAGCCCGCCGGGGAGGATGCGGATGCGCTCGCTCAGGCCGTGGCGGTTCATGGCGGTGCGGTATCCGCGGCGCCGGTCGGCCGCGCCCGGTGCCCGGCCGCCGTCGATGTGGGCGATGTCCTGGTGCCCCAGAGCGACAAGGTGGTCCACCGCCTGTCGGGCTCCCTCGTCGTCGGCGGTCCGTACAACCTCCAGGCCCGGGATGGACGGCCGCAGCCGGCGGGCCACGGAGACGACCGGCAGCTGCCGGGCCAGCTCCGCCAGCCGCTTGGCGGGGGTCTGCGGGCCGAGCAGGATCAGTGCCTCGCAGCGGTCGTCGAGCAGCGTCTCGACGGCGCGCTGTTCGCCGCGCCCGGCGGTCACGGCGCTCAGCGCGATCTGGTAGCCGGCCGGTTCGGCCGCCGCGTAGAGGCACTCCACCAGATCGGCGTGGAACGGATGCTGGAGGCCGAACTGCACCCCGAGCAGCCGCGAACGGTGGCTGCGCAGCAACCGTGCCCGGGCGTCCGGGCGGTATCCGATCTCCCGTGCGGCCTGGAGGATGCGCTCGCGGGTGGCCGCACTGGCGCCCTTGGCGTCGCGCATCACGATGGAGACCAGCGCCGTCGACACCCCCGCCCGCGCCGCGACGTCCGCGAGCGTCGGCCGCTTTCCGTCGGGGACTGCGGGGGTTTCTGGCACCTGTCCTCCCTGGTCTGAGCCGTTTGCGCAGAGGTCGACTATAGAACGTTCTAGGCTTCCCCGGCCACCGAAGTCTTGACAGGTGTGCGCGGTGACTGGCGTACTGCTCTCACAGGCAAGTGCTAGAACGTTCTAGGACCTATAACGTTCTAGCTATCGACGCGGAAAAAGGGTGGCGGCGATGTACACACTGGCGGTCTGCGCCGAGATGGTCTTCCTGGACCTGCCGATCGACGAACGAGTGCGGCGCATCCACGACGCCGGCTTCCAGGTGGAGATCTGGGACTGGACCCGGCACGACCTGGACGCTCTGGCCCGGACCCCGGCCGACTTCTCCTCCATGACCGGCTACATCCGCGGCAGCCTCACCGACGCGGAGGGAGCGGCCGAACTCCTGCGCACCGCAGAGGAGTCGCTCAAGGCGGCTGAGCATCTGGGCTGTCCTCGGCTGAACCTGCACGGCACCGGACTGGACGGCAAGGGCCTGCCGGTGGTGCCGGTGACCGGTGCGGCCACGGGGGAAATGTGGCTCGCCGCCCATCGCACGCTCACCCGCCTCGCCGAGCTGGGCGAGAGTGCGGGGGTCACCTTCACCCTGGAGAACCTCAACACCGCGGTCGACCACCCCGGGGTGCCGTTCGCGACGGCCGCCGACACCCTGGCCCTGGTCCAGGCGGTGGACCGGCCCGGGCTGCGGATGAACCTGGACCTGTACCACGCGCAGATCGGCGAGGGGAATCTGATCGAGCTGGTCCGCAAGGCCCACGCCCTGGGCCTGATCGGCGAGATCCAGGTGGCCGACGTCCCCGGCCGCTGCGAGCCCGGAACCGGGGAGATCAACTACTCGGCCGTCGCCCGCACCCTGGCGGAGCTGGGCTACGCGGGCACGGTCGCGATGGAGGCGTGGGCCTCCGGCGACAGCGAACTCGCCCTGGAGCGCTTCCGCGCCGCCTTCACCCACTGAAGCTCTTGAACCTCTGAAGCCCTCTGACGACAAGTGACGTACGGAGTACCCGCATGACCACCCAACAGCCTCTCTCCGTCGGCCTCATCGGCGCCGGCCGGATGGGTTCCTTCCACGCCGAGACCCTCGCCCACCGCCTCCCCGGCGTCCGGCTCGCTGCCATCGCCGACCCCGCCCCAGGCGCCGCGCAACGCCTGGGCGAGCGCCTCGGCTGCACCACCACCTACACGGACATCGACGAGCTGCTTGCCGACCCGCGGATCGATGCCGTAGTGATCGTCACCCCGGCCCGCACCCACGCCGACCTCGTCGAGGCGGCGGCCAAGGCGGGCAAGGCGGTCTACTGCGAGAAGCCCATGGCCGTCACCCTCGCCGAGGCCGACCGCGCCATCAAGGCTGCCGCCGACGCGGGCGTGCCGCTCCAGGTGGGCTTCAACCGCCGCTACGACCCAGGGTTCCGGGCCGCCCACGAGAAGATCGCCGTCGGCGCCATCGGCACACCGCAGCTGCTGCGCTCGCTCACCCGCGACCCCAAGCTCGCCGACCCGGCCCGTATACCGCCGTGGACGATCTTCCTGGAGACCCTCATCCACGACTTCGACATCCTGCGCCACCTCAACCCCGGTGCCGAACCCGTCGAGGTGCACGCGGTGGCCGACGCCCTGATCCGCCCCGACTTCAAGGACCGCGGTCTGCTCGACACCGCGGTCGTCACGATCCGTTTCGACAACGGCGCCCTGGCCACCGCCGAGGCCAGCTTCCAGGCCGTCTACGGCTACGACGTCCGCGCGGAGGTTCTCGGCTCGGCCGGCATGCTCACCATGGGCGACCTCCGCCGTACCCACCTGACCGCATACGGCCCGGACGGCTCCGCCGCCGAGTGCGTCACCTACGACCAGCATCTCTTCCACGATTCCTACGTCGCCGAACTCGCCGACTTCACTGACAGCATCCGCACCGGCCGCACCCCCTCCGTCACCGGCGAGGACGCCCGTGGCGCCCTGTCCATCGCCCTCGCCGCGACCGAGTCCGTCACGAGCGGCGGCCCCGTCCGCGTCGCCCAGGTCCAGGACGTATGAGATACGGCGTGCCCCCCCCGGGCCACAGGGCGAACGACGACGGCCCCTCCGGCGACCCCCAGGCCGACGTCACCACCAACCTGACCTGTTTCCTCGCCTACTGCCTGGCCACATCCCTCGGCTGGGACCTCGGCCGAGCCGCCGTCACAGTCGCCCTGACCCTCACCCTGGGCCCAACCATCCTCAAAGCCCTACGCCGGGCCACCCGCCGAGCGGCCTTCGAGACACCGGTGACGTTCGAGCGCCCGCACACCCAGGAGCCCTGAAACCAGGATGAGGGTCATGGCCATCCTCATGTCCGCCGAGGACTACAACGCCTGGCAAGAGACGATCTACCTCCTGCGATCACCGGCCAACGCCCGCCGTCTCATGGAAGCTGTCGCCCGCGACCGTGCGGGCCAGACAGGCATCACCAAGCCACTTGAAGAGCTCCAGGAACTGGCCGGTGAGGAGTGAGGGACGTCAAACTTCGACCCGTGACGCATTGACGACGAACACCGCCTCTATGGTGGACCGATGGCGTCGATCAAGCAGTTCCAAATCACCTTCGACTGCGCAGAACCTGAGCGCGTCGCTCGTTTCTGGTGCGAGGTGTTGGGGTACGTCGTACCGCCGCCACCGGAGGGGTTTGCTACTTGGGACGATTACGATCGCTCGCTGCCGCCTGAGCGTCAGGGTTCAGGGTTTGTCTGCATGGATCCCTCAGGTGTGGGCCCGCGGATGTACTTCCAGCGCGTTCCCGAAGGCAAGGTCGTCAAGAATCGGGTGCATCTTGACGTGCGGGTCGGCACCGGGCTCGTGGGTGAAGAGCGCCTGGCCGCACTTGAGGCCGAGTGCGCACGACTGGTCGCGCTCGGCGCGGTACGCGGGCGACTGCTGCTTGCCGATGACTACAACGAGTCGTGCCAACTGATGCAGGACATCGAGGGCAACGAGTTCTGTCTCGACTGAGTGGCCGCGAACGTGGCACCGTGGATCTTGCTTTGGGATAACCACGCGCTGTGGTGCGGAAATGGATTGATCGCCATCTGCGCGCGTGACTAGCGTTGCCCACCATGACGACGGCCCCAGACACTGCCGACTGGCGCGCGACCAACCGTGCCAACTGGGACGAACGCGTTCCGATCCACATTGCCGGCCCCTTCTACGACCTTCCCAGCTTCGTGGCGGGCAAGGACACGCTCCGAGACTTCGAGCTCGCCGAGGTCGGCGACGTCAGCGGCAAGACGCTGCTCCACCTCCAGTGCCATATAGGGCTGGACACCTTGTCCTGGTCCCGGCGCGGAGCCGCCGTCACCGGCCTCGACTTCTCCGCGCCCGCCATGGACGTGGCCAGCGACCTCGCCGCGCAGATCGGCGCCACCACCGCCCGCTTCGTCACCGGCGACGTGTACGACGCCATCAACGCGCTCGACGCGCAGACCTTCGACATCGTCTACACCGGCTTCGGCGCGCTGTGCTGGCTTCCGGACATAGCCCGGTGGGCACAGACAGTGGCCGCGCTCGTCGCTCCAGGCGGCTTCCTCTACCTGGCCGAGTACCATCCCTTCGCCGACGTCCTGGCCGAAGACGGCCGCACCATCGAAAACGACTACTTCCAGCGCGACCCCATCGTCGTGGATGCGCCCGGCACCTATGCCGACCCCGGCGCGCCGACCACCGCGCCCCTCACAGTCGAATGGCGGCACGGCATCGGCGATGTCGTCAGCGCCCTGACCGCCGCCGGCCTCCGCCTGGACTTCCTGCACGAGCACAACCGCGGCCACTTCCGCCTTCCCGCAGGGCTACGCATCCCGCAGGTCTACTCGCTCCGTGCGGCGAAGGCAGAGTGATCATCGCAGCAGGGAGTGTCATGAGAATTCCCCCAGCAGCAAGGACACTGTGTCGGCGGCACGGGGGTCGCCGAGTTCCACCAGGGACTCGGCTGCCTGCACGCGGTAGCGCCCCTCCAGGGTGGGGTCGTGGGCCAGGGCGTACAGGAGGTCGGCGGCGCGGGGGTCCCCGAGCATCGCCAGGGTCTCGGCGGCGTCCACGCGGTAGCCCCAGTTCAGAGTGGTGTCGTGGGCCAGGGCGTACAGGGGGTCAGCGGCACGGAGGTCGCCGAATTCGGCCAGGAGACCGGCGGCCTGCACACGGTCGTCGCTCTCCAGGGTGGTGTTCTGGGCCAGACCATAAAGGAGGTCGGCGGCACGCGGGTCGCCAAGTTCCGCCAGAGACCCAGCGGCGGACACACGGTCGTCGCTCTCCAGGGTGGTGTTCTGGGCCAGACCATAGAGGAGGTCGGCGGCGCGCGGGTCGCCAAGTTCCGCCAGTGACTCAGCGGCGGACACACGGTCGTCGCTCTCCAGGGTGGTGTTTTGGGCGAGGCGATATAGGCGGTTCGCGGTGAAGTGGAGGGTCTCGTCGGGGAGAGCGGTACCCAGGCCGGCGAGCTCGATGATGAAGTCGCAGCCTCGGATTCCGGAGCGGGCCAGACGGCTGAGGTACCGGGGGCCTGCGGTGAGGCCGCTTTGGTGTGCGGCGTCGAGGAGGAACCCGACGTAGGAGGGATCTTCACGCGGGGTTTCCCAGTATCTGCTCCCCCACACCCGCGGCGCGATGCCGAGCCCGCGGTCGGAGGGCCAGTATCTGTATGGCTGATGAAAGACACGGCGGAGGACTTGGGCTCCGGTGTGCCGGTTGTTCATGAGGTGGCGGGCGGCGAGGTGTTCCTGGAGGGTCTGGTGGAGGAAGACGAGGTCGCCGGCTTGTGCGGTGAGCTGGCCGCTGCCGCGCAGGGCTGTGCTGAGGAATGCGTTCCAGTCGTCGGCGGGTACCCGGTCGGGGCGCTTGGCACTGGGGTGGGACTGCACGATGTCCACGGCGGGCCGGGGGTTTCCGGCCTGTTGACGTTCGGCTGCGAGGTGGCCGGTGATGTCCTGGAGATGGTCCAGGGTGATCTCGGCCTGTGCGGAGGCGGCGGGTCCGTATCGGTCCACGCCTGCGAGCAGGCGGGAGGGGCTGCCTGACGCGTCGGCGGTGTGCTGGCGTTTGTGCAGCAGTGTGGTGAAGCGGTCGTAGATGCCCCCGCGCCCGGCGGGCAGGGGCTGGTCGGGTGCGGCGGCGTGGAGCTGGCAGAGCATCGCGGCCATCAGCGGTACCCGGGCGAGCGCCGCAAGGCGGCTGCGGTCCAGTGCCAGGACGAAGCGCTCGGCGGCGTCGTCAGGGTCCGGCAGGCCTGCGGCCCGGAACCAGCCGCTGGCGACCTGCGGCAGGTCGTCGTCGCCGAAGGGCTGCAGGTCGTAGCGGGGCACGCCGGCGCCGAGGGTGTCCAGTGTGTCGTCCGACAAGGGGCGGGTGGCGATCACGAACCGGTACAGGTCCTTGTCGTCGCCGCCGGAGACCCTGGCTATCCTCGTCAGGACCCGGTAACGCGCCGCCGGGTCGGTGACCTCGTCCAGCCCGTCGATGAGCACCAGCCAGCGCATGCCCGGCTGCGGGGCGGTGGCGAAAAGCTCCGGAGGGATGCCGTCGCTCAGACCATGGTGGATGAGATCGGCTGTCACAGCCTCTGCCAGTGCGCGCCGCAGGGGCAGCTCAGCGGTCAGTGCGGCGGCGGGAACCATGACCGGGAGCACCGCCCCGCCGGAGCTGTCGAGGAAACGTGCGGCGCCCTCGGCCATACGGGTGCGCAGCAGGCTGGACTTGCCGCCCCCCGGCCCGGCCACGACCACGCAGGTCGGCGGGTCGGCCAGGACATCGTCGGCTGCCGTTGCCCCCGCCGCGGTGACGGCGGCATGGGCTTCGCGATCGCCGTCGGCAGCGTCGTGATCCAGCCGACGGACCTGCTGACGCAGGTAGACCGCGGCCAGCGGGGGTGCGGTGCCGGGCAGGACACCGGCGTAGGGGTGCTCGGTGGCGGCGCGGTGCGCAGCGGTCAGGTAGTCCGCCAGATGCCGCGCTGCCGGACTGGCGTGTTCCAGCCCCAAGCCGACCCCATTTGCGGCCAGAGTGTCGCGGAAGCCCGGCAGGTCGGCCAGGGTCGTCACGGGGACCGCTCCCAGCACACTGGCGTCCTCCGCGACAGGGCGGTCGGTGGCCAGCACCCCGACGAGCAGGGACCCGCAGAACACCGCCGTGCCCGAACTGCCCGCCCAGCCCGACCCGCCGGCCAGGCGGCGGGGCACGACACCCTCGTCGACGTGCACGGTCAGCATTCCCGATCTACGCGCGTGCAGGGCGTCCACGTGGCCGCGCACCGGCATGGTGTCGCGCCGGCTGCCGGGACGCGCCTCCGCGTCGGGGAAACCCAGCCCCACGCAGGGGACCTTGTCCTGGCCGGTGATCCGTCCGAAGCGGACCGCCCCGGCCGGCGGGCCCGCCCCGTGCGGGCCGTCGATCACCAGCAGCGCAGCATCATGGTCCGGTGCGGCATCCAGGTCCACCGGCTCGTGCGGCCAGCACCGGGCCGCTGTGAGCCACGCGGTGCGCTGCGGGACTTCCAGAGGCCGGACCTCGACCCGCCCGCCCGGCGCCACGTTCTGCACCACGTGGTAGGACGTCAGCACCAGACGGTCGGCCAGCAGATACCCGGTACCCACCCGCCCGGTGCCCGCCTGCCCAGCGCCGGGAGCCCACACCTCAACGACCCGGGCCTGATCCATCCCTACCCCCTACGGTGAGCGAGTCCGACGGCTGCGGCGCTCACGAGGGCCGCTGCGCGGCCTGGGCGTGGATGCGCGCGTCCGCGCCCGCATCATCGACCGGCTGCAGCGTGAGCTTGATCCGGTGAACCATGCCGGAGCCGGCCGTACCACGGGCCTCCGCCGACCACGGCAGCACGAACACCTTCGCCGTGGCCCCCGCCTCCTTGCGGACCTCGACGGAGAACTCCAGCTCCACCGGCCCCGCACGGAACGCCAGCGCCTTGCCGGCACCCTCCTCCATGGCCTGCTGCAACTGAGCACGGATCGCACCGACCGCCTCACCCAGCTCCGCCCACGGTTCCGACACCACCACCCACCCCCTCAACCTGATTGATAACGCTGCGGAGTTCACCGTAGGGCACAACCGCCACACACAAGGAGGCCGCAACCGTCAGTTCGCGCCCACTCATCGGAAACCGGCCCTCCTTCGCGACCTTGGGAGAGGCCGAGGGCGGTACGCCGGTCGTAGACCAGCTGGCCGAGGTCGTGGGCCAGCTCCGCCTCTTCGTACAGCCGGTCGTACTCGGCGTTGCCCTCGACCGCTTCGCCGAGGAGCGCGCGCCGGCGGCGGGCCTTCCACTCGGCGTGGTTCATCGCGGGAGTCTTTCAGTGATCGACGGTGGAGCCGACGGGTCGCGTCCACGCACGTGGCGCACGGCGGTTGCCCACAGGCAGGTAGATCTACGAACGTTACAGATCACCCCATCACTGTCACATTCGCAGCCGGTACACCATGCCCGCGGACGTGGCCTGCCCCCATGGGCGCCCGGCCGGCTGGTGAGACGGAGTAGGTCAGGTACGGAGCAGATCAAGCAAGGTCGACCGGGACCCTATGGTCCGGTTGGCCGTCCTTGGCCAGGATCGAGTGGTCGTCGGCCACCGCGCGGTACAGCGTCAGGCCGGAGGGCTCGTTCACGTCGGCGGCTGTCCAGGCGCGGCCTCCGTGTGAGAGGGAGCGGCGGGAGAACACCTCCAGCGCGCGCTCGATACCGGGGCCGTCCACCGGTTCGGCGACGGCGGACATGTAGACGCCTTGGCCGGTGCCGATCGGGGCCGATGAGTCGAAGATCGCGATGCCCACCTGGGGGCGCACCGCGATGTTGCGTGAATGGACGGCCTCGGGCGAGGAGAGCCAGAAGAACTCCCGGCACTCCACGTGAGCGAAGTAGACCGGCGAACTCCACGGCCGTCCGGCCGCGTCGGCGGTGGCGAGCACCATGTACAGGCTCGCGTCGACGATGCCGCGCGCGATCTCGGCAGGTGATCCAGGTGATCCAGCAGGAGCCATCTCACCTGCTCCTTCGGTACGTGAGCTCGAAGTCCTTCTCCCATGCGGCCGAGCTGTCGTACGACTTCTCCCAGACGCCACGGATCGTGTTGCCGTCGTCGCCGACCTGCCCGGTGAACCGCTGCCGGAAGGGAAGGGGAGAAAAGTCCGGCGTCTCCCGCAGCAGCCGCCACACCCCGCCGGCAAAGGTCATCGCGTACACCCGTACGACGCCCCGAGAGTCGAAGTAGTGTTGTGTGTACGCGCCCGTCTCCGGGTCGACCGCGACGATCGCCATACTGTCCGGGACCTCGGTCTGCGGGATCTCTGTGCGCTGGACCAGGAAACGTCCATCCAGCGTCCACTCGAACACGCTGCGTGCAGCAGGGGCGGCCAGACCGGGAAAGTCGGCCTCCACCTCCCACTCGCCGACCAGGACGTCCAGCCTCTCCAAGGCTTCCTGCCGTGCCGCTTCGTCCATGACGAACACATCAGCCTCATACCCGACGACAGCTATGAAGCTATGACGGCAGCGGCAGGAGAAACTCATCGGTGCCGCCGACGAGGTGACTACAGCCGCTGAATGATCGTCCCGGTGGCCAGCGCCCCACCCGCGCACATCGTCACCAGCGCGAACTCCTTGTCCCTGCGCTCCAGTTCATGCAACGCGGTCGTGATGAGCCGCGCCCCCGTCGCACCCACCGGATGCCCCAGCGCAATAGCCCCGCCGTTGACGTTCACCTTCTCCAGGTCCTGCTCGAAGACCTGCGCCCAGCTCAACACCACTGAAGCGAACGCCTCGTTGATCTCGACGACGTCGATGTCCTTCAGGGTCATGCCCGCCTTGCCGAGCACGGCGCGCGTCGCGTCGATCGGCCCGTCCAGGTGGAAGTGCGGGTCCGAGCCCACCAGTGCCTGGGCGACGATCCGCGCCCGCGGGCGGAGTTTCAGCGCCCGCGCCATCCGCTTGGACGCCCACATCAGGGCCGAGGCGCCGTCGGAGATCTGCGACGAGTTCCCCGCCGTATGGACCGCCGTCGGCATGATCGGCTTCAGGCCGGCCAGTGCCTCCATGGACGTGTCCCGCAAGCCCTCGTCCCGGTCGACGAGCCGCCACATTCCCTGACCGGCCCGCTGCTCGTCCTCCGTGGTCGGGACCTGGACGGCGAACGTCTCCCGCTTGAAGCGCTCCTCCGACCAGGCGTTCGCGGCCCGCTCCTGTGAGATGAGGCCGAGCGAGTCGACGTTCTCGCGGGTGAGGCCACGGTGGCGGGCGATGCGTTCGGCCGCCTCGAACTGGTTCGGGAGGTCTACGTTCCACTCGTCGGGCGTCGGCTTTCCAGGCCCGTGCTTGGAGGCCGAGCCGAGCGGCACCCGGGACATGGCCTCGACGCCACAGCTGATCCCGACGTCCACGACCCCGGCGGCGATCATGTTGGCGACCATGTGCGAGGCCTGCTGCGAGGAGCCGCACTGGGCGTTCACGGTCGTCGCGGCCGTCTCGTAGGGCAGGCCCATGGCGAGCCACGCGGTACGGGCGGGGTTGCCGGACTGTTCGCCGGCGTGGGTGACGGCGCCGCCGACGATCTGCTCGACGCAGTCGGCGGGGATGTTCGTACGGCCCAGCAGTTCACGGTAGGTCTCGCCCAGGAGATAGGCGGGATGCAGATTGGCGAGCGCGCCACCGCGCTTGCCGATCGGAGTGCGTACGGCTTCGACGATGACGGGTTCCGCGACCATGCTCTCGCCCCTTCCTCGCGCCGAACTAGAACGCGTACTAGTTCTCAGTGCAGTCTGCTGAGCGGACACCCGGCACCGCAAGGGTCTTGCACGCTCCGAAGTCGCGATCTGCACGAACTCCGCACGCAATTAGCCCTGTCGTGCCTCTTGCTACTTCTAGAACCCGTTACTACCTTCACGGCAATTCGCAGTTCCTGATGGGCCGTCAGAACCTCGCTCGCCCCGAGCTTCAGACCTCCAGAACCCCAGACCTTCAGACCTCTGGAGCTTCAGACCTCCAGAACCCGACCGTCGCACGACCCGGAGTTGCCGATGCCCTGTCCAGCGCTGCCCGACGGGTTCGATTTCACCGATCCCGATCTGCTGCACCACCGCGTACCTCTCCCGGAGTTCGCCGAGCTGCGTCAGGCCGAACCGGTCCACTGGATCCCCCAGCAGCCCGGTATCGCGGGCTTCGAGGACGAGGGTTACTGGGCCGTCACGCGGCACGCTGACGTCAAGTACGTCTCCACGCACCCCGAGCTCTTCTCCTCCTGGCTCAACACCGCGATCATCCGCTTCAACGAGCACATCCCGCGCGACGCCATCGAGGTCCAGCGGCTGATCCTGCTCAACATGGACCCGCCCGAGCACACCCGCGTCCGCGGCATCGTGCAGCGCGGCTTCACCCCGCGCGCGATCCGCGCGCTGGAGGACACGCTGCGCCGCCGCGCCCACTCGATCGTCCAGGAAGCCCTCGCGCAGACCGGCCCGTTCGACTTCGTCACCCAGGTCGCCTGCGAACTCCCCCTCCAGGCGATAGCCGAGCTCATCGGCATCCCGCAGGAGGACCGCCTCAAGATCTTCGACTGGTCCAACAAGATGATCTCGTACGACGATCCCGAGTACGCGATCACCGAGGAGGTCGGCCAGGAGTCGGCCACCGAACTCATCTCGTACGCCATGAACATGGCCGCCGACCGCAAACAGTGCCCCGCCAAGGACATCGTCACGCAGCTGGTGGCGGCCGAGGACCAGGGCAACCTCACCTCGGACGAGTTCGGCTTCTTCGTACTCATGCTGGCCGTCGCGGGCAACGAGACGACCCGTAACGCGATCACGCACGGCATGCATGCGCTCCTCACCCACCCCGACCAGTGGGACCTCTACAAGAGGGAACGCCCTTCGACCACGGCCGAGGAGCTGGTCCGCTGGGCGACCCCCGTCGTCTCCTTCCAGCGCACCGCGACCCAGGACACCGAACTGGGCGGCCAGCGGATCAAGAAGGGCGACCGCGTAGGCATCTTCTACTCCTCCGCGAACAACGACCCTGCCGTCTTCGACTCCCCGGAGGTCCTCGACATCACTCGCGACCCCAACCCCCATCTCGGTTTTGGTGGCGGCGGCCCGCACTACTGCCTCGGCAAGTCCCTGGCCACCCTCGAGATCGACCTCATCTTCAACGCCATCGCCGACGCCATGCCCGACCTCCGCCTCGTCGGCGACCCCCGCCGGCTGCGCTCCGCCTGGCTGAACGGTGTCAAGGAACTCCAGGTCAGCGCCAGTTGACCCACGGGTCTCGCAGATCAGGAGGCGGGGGCATCCTCCTACGCCCCGCCCCCGCCTCCTGCCACCGCGTCGACGTGGGCCGGAAAGGCGACATCCCCTGAACGCGGAAATTGGAGTGACCGGAGTCCGCTCCGTGTCGTTGCATGGCTCGTGAGTGCGAGCCTCCCGGGCCACCAGTCGGGAATCAGTGAACGTTTTCGTTCGAAAGCACGTCTTCGCACCTGACACAGCAAGCACACAGCCTCGAAGACTCCGAACGGAAACGCTGACCGTGGTCTCTGCCGCCGAGCTGTCCCCCGCCCGTCCGGCCGAACCGGCCGCCGGTACGCGGAAGGAGCTGTTCCGGGAGTTCAAAGGGTTCTACCGGCGGCATCGTGTGCCGCTGCTCGCCACGCTCCCGACGGTTCCGCTGTACGTGGTGTGGTGGGTGTTCCTCGCCACCGGTGGCGGGGATCTCGCGGCGCAGGAGGCGTGGGCCCAGTTCGTGTCGCGGCACGGGGACTCGGCGTACAGCCTCTTCTGGTACGGCGGGATGCACACCGCCAACTACAGCCTGATCTCCCCGTACCTGATGGCCACCTTCGGTGTGCGCACGATCACGGTCGTCGCCGGGCTGCTCGCCACCTGGCTGGCCGCGGTGCTGCTCGTGCGTACAGGGATCCGCCGTCCCCTCGGCCCCGCGCTGCTCGCGTCGCTCGCGCTGTGGTGCAACGTCGCGTCCGGCCGTACGACCTTCGCGCTCGGCGTCGCCTTCGGGCTCGCGGCCCTGGTGCCGCTCACGCGGGAGCGGCGGCTGCCGCTGGCGGTGGCGTACGCGGTGCTGGCGACCATGGCGAGCCCGGTGGCGGGGCTGTTCCTGGTGGTGGCGGGGGCCGGTTACGTCCTCGTACGGGACTGGGGGCGGGCCGCCGCTCTCATCGCGCCGCCGTTCGTGGTGGTCGCGGTGACCACGCTGCTGTTCCCGTTCAAGGGCGAGCAGTTGATGCCCGCTGCCCGGATCTGGCCGCCCGTCCTGTTCGGTGTCGTGCTGCTGGTCTTCGCTCCGCGCCGCTGGTGGGTGCTGCGGTGGGGTGCTCTGGTGTACGCGGCCGGGACGGTGCTGACGTATCTCATCCCCTCGCCGATCGGCACGAACGTGGAGCGGCTGGCCGAGCTGTTCGCACCCACCGCCCTGCTGGCCGCGCTGCTCGCGCAGAAGGGGCGGAAGGGACAGAGATACAGACGTCTCGCCCTCACCGCGACGCTGGTCTTCTCCGTGGCCTGGGTGGGCACGAAGACCGCCGACGATCTGCGGGTGTCCACCAGCGTGCCCGCCTGGGCCGCCGACACGCGCGATGTCGTCCGCGCCCTGGACCGGCTCGGCGCCGAGCGCACCCGGGTCGAGGTGGTCCCGGCCCGCAACCACCGCGAGGCCACCGCGCTCGCCCCGCATGTGAACCTCGCCCGCGGCTGGAACCGGCAGCTGGACATCGAGCGCGGGCGGCTCTTCTACGACGGAACGTTCTCGGAGACCACGTACCGGGCCTGGCTGGACCGCTGGGCCGTCGGCTTCGTCGTGCTGCCCGCCGGGAAGCCGGACGGCTTCGCCGAGGACGAGGCGCGCCTGGTCAGGAGCCGGCCCGCCTGGCTGGAGCCGGTCTGGCAGGACGCGCACTGGCAGGTGTACCGGGTGCGCGACGCGGTGCCCATGGTGTCGTCGCCCGGCTCCGTCCTGCGGGCCTCCAGCGCCGAGGTC
This sequence comes from Streptomyces pseudoechinosporeus, assembly GCF_054783935.1. Classification (NCBI taxonomy): domain Bacteria; kingdom Bacillati; phylum Actinomycetota; class Actinomycetes; order Kitasatosporales; family Streptomycetaceae; genus Streptomyces; species Streptomyces pseudoechinosporeus. The sequence continues at coordinate 107,753 of NZ_BAAGPS010000074.1, read as the reverse complement.
GTCGTACGGATGCCGAGGCCCGGCTCGGTCACCGTGCGCGTCGCCTACTCGCCGTGGCTGTACGCCGAGGGCGGCTGCCTGGAGAAGCGGGGCGAGTTCACGCGGCTGACGGTGACCGAGCCGGGCGTGTTCCGGATCAGCTCGGGGTACGGTCCTTCGCCTGGTCCGGCTCCGCGATGCTGACCTCGGCGGGCTTGCCGCGCGAGCTGCCCCGGGGTCCCTGGAGCAGGTAGGTCAGCGCGAAGCCGGTGCCGACGACGGCCGCGCCGCCGGCCGCGTCCAGCACCCAGTGGTTGGCGGTCGCCACGATCGCCGAGACCGTGAACAGCGGATGCAGGAGACCGAGCGCCTTCATCCACCATTTCGGCGCGAGGATCGCGATCACCAGACCGCACCACAGCGACCAGCCGAAGTGCAGCGAGGGCATCGCCGCGTACTGGTTCGTGAGCGCGGTCAGCGTCCCGTAGTCCGGCTGAGAGAAGTCCTGCACGCCGTGCACGGTGTCGATATAGCCGAGGCCCGGCATCAGGCGCGGCGGGGCCAGCGGATAGAGCCAGAAGCCGAGCAGCGCGAGGACCGTCGCGAAACCGAGTGCCGAGCGGGCCCAGCGGTACTCGGCGGGACGGCGCACGTAGAGGACGCCGAGGACGCTGAGCGGCACCACGAAGTGGAACGACGTGTAGTAGAAGTCGAAGAACGCCCGCAGCCAGTCGACGTTCACCACCGCGTGGTTGACCCAGTGCTCGACGTCCATGAACAGGAACTTCTCGATCGCCAGGATCTGCTCGCCGTGCTGCTCGGCGGTGGCCCGGGCCGCCTCGTTGGAGCCGCCGTGCGCCTCCAGCCTGACCTGCTGGTACGCGGAGTAGCCGACGCGGATCAGCAGCAGTTCAAGGAGCAGGTTCGGGCGGCTGAGGACCCGGCGCAGGAACGGCAGCAGGGGTACGCGTTTCCAGCGTGCCTCGACCGGTGGCGCGTACTGCGTGGGGATCGGGACCTGGTAGTGCGGCGAAGTGCGGGACAGGAACGGAACGGCGCAGGCGGCGGTGAGCGCGGCGAGCAGGACGACGTTGTCACGCAGCGGGTGGAGCACCGGCATGTTCGGCAGCATCATCTTCGCCGGGAGCGTCATCACCAGGACGACGGCGACCGGCCATACGTACCGGTCCGAGGCCTTCTTGCCGACCCGGCCGACCAGCGCGAGCAGTACCCACAGCAGCTGGTGCTGCCAGGTGGTGGGCGACACCACGATCGCGACGCAGCCGGTCACCGCGACGGCGAGCAGCAGCTGCCCGTCGCGCGCGTAGCGCACGGCGCGGCGCAGGCCGAGGACGGCGACGGCCGCGCCCAGGGCGAGGAAGAGCGCGATCTCCAGCGGCCCTTCGAGGCCGAACCGCAGCAGCGCGCCGTGCAGTGACTGGTTGGCGAGGTCGTCGGCGCGCCGGCCGAGACCGACTCCGGCCAGGTGGTGCACCCAGTACGTGTACGAGTCGTGCGGCATCGCCGCCCAGGCCAGCGCCGTGCACCCGGCGAAGGTGACGCCGGTGGAGAGCGCGGCCCGGCGGCGGCCGGTGAACCACAGCAGCGGCGCGAAGAGCAGCACGGTCGGCTGGAGGGCTGCGGCGACGCCGATCAGCAGCCCGCTGGTCCGCTCCCCCCGGACCGCGAAACAGCCGAGCAGCACCAACAGCACCGGGATGATGCTGGTCTGGCCCAGATACAGCGTGTTGCGCACCGGCAGGGACAGCATCAGCAGGCTGATCGCCACGGGCGCGGCGAGCAGGGCCGTGCGTCTGCTCACGGGCTGCGGCAGGGCACGGGCCGCGACCAGACCGAGCGCGACGACCAGCAGCAGTGTGCCGAAGGTCCAGCCCCAGCCGAGGGCCTGCTCGGCCGCGCGGGTGAGCGGTTTGAGGACGAGTCCGCCGAACGGCGTGCCCGTGAAGCGCGTCGAGTCGTACAAGGATCCGTTCACATGCAGCACGCCGCCCGGGCCGACCCAGGTCTCCAGATCCGTCAGGCGTTCCCCCTTCGGCGTGCTCAGGACGACGGTGACCTGCCGTACCGCCAGTACGGCGGCTACCAGCCACAGGGCCGCGCGCACCATGCCCAGCCGTGCCTTCGCCGTGCCCGCGGCTCCCGCCGCGAAGGCATCACCTGGTCGCCCGCCGTGCTCCACATTCGCCACGCCCCGTCGGCCCTCCCGCCCCGTTGGTCACCCGTGTCCCGTGGGTGTCATCTGTTCGTTTTCAATGTGCGAACCCTATGAGGCTCGCACTACCCCCACGGAGGGACGCAGGCAACCCCCGCTTTACCTGACGTCCTTCCATCTTTTGTCCGGAAGAAGGTGTGGCGCGACCGCACCGGTGGCATCCCGCCGGGTGCGTCACCGACGGGCCGGTCCGGTGGTGACGGGCTATATTCTCGACGGCGGACTAGTTAGCTCCTCTAACTAGCCGGACGAAAGGCATGGTGTATGACCGAGCCACGGCTCTGGAACGACGTGGACGACTACTTCACCGCTCTCCTCGCCCCGCCCGACGACGCCCTGGCCGCCGCGCTGCGCGACAGCGACGCCGCCGGACTGCCGCACATCAACGTCGCCCCGACCCACGGCAAGCTGCTGCACCTGCTCGCCGTGATCCAGGGCGCCCGCCGCATCCTGGAGATCGGCACCCTCGGCGGCTACAGCACCATCTGGCTGGGCCGCGCCCTCCCGGCGGACGGCCGGCTGATCAGCCTCGAGTACGCCGAGAAGCACGCGGAGGTGGCCCGCCGCAACCTCGCCCGGGCCGGCCTCGACAAGATCACCGAGGTACGCGTGGGTCCTGCCCTGGACTCGCTGCCGAAACTGGCCGACGAGGACCCCGCTCCGTTCGACCTGGTCTTCATCGACGCGGACAAGGTGAACAACCCGCACTACGTCGAGTGGGCCGTCAAACTCACCCGCCCCGGCAGCCTGATCGTCCTCGACAACGTCGTACGCGGCGGCGCCGTCACCGACGCCACCGGCGACGACCCGAGCATCCGAGGCACCCGCGCGGCCCTCGAACTCTTCGCCTCCCACCCGAAGCTGGACGCCACGGCGATCCAGACGGTGGGTGTGAAGGGGTACGACGGCTTCGCGCTGGCGCGCGTACTGCCGTAGGCCGCCCGTCAGCCATCCGGACTTACGCCGCCCGGCCTCAGGCCTCGTGGTAGAAGCCCACGTTCACGCTGCGCGGGGCGGTGCGGTCCTGGATGACCAGTTCACCGGAACCGTTCCGGGGCAGCTTCGCCGTCCCGCCGTACGGCAGGGGCTGCGGGGTCCCGCCGACCAGCACGAGCCGCACCTCGGACGACGGATCGGCGTGCGAGCCCCGCAGCCACGTCACCTGCCACGTCCCGTCGGGCCCGCACAGGAACTCCAGGTGCACCCGCGAGACGAACAGCCAGTCGTCGGGCGTCGCGAGGCGGCAGAAGCCCCGGTCCCGCCCCACCCGCAGCACGGCACCCGGTTCGCTGGGCGAGTCGGCCATCTGCATCCCGGCCGTGGCACCCGCGTCCGCCTCCGACACCGTGGCCATGGTGAGCTCGAGCACGTGCGCTCCTTCGGTTCCCGCAAATCCAATGGTTCGGCACCGGAACATGGTGGCGCACCGGCGACGACGTATCGCGGCCGAATGATAGATCGCCCGGGTGACGTGCCGTCCGGCACACTGGGCTACATGACCGAGCGAAAACCTCCCGGTGTCAGCTTCGAGTCCTGGATCGACAAGCAGATTCGCGAGGCGGAGGCGCGTGGGGAGTTCGATCAACTCCCCGGTGCGGGGAAGCCGCTGCCTGGCGACAGCGACACCACGTATGACGAACTGTGGTGGATCAAGCAGAAGATGGCCCGCGAGGGGCTGTCCGTGCTGCCGCCGACGCTGGCGTTGCGCAAGGAGGCGGAGGACGAGCTTGCGCGGGCGTTGGACGCCCCTTCCGAGCGGGTGGTTCGGGAGATCATCACGGCGATCAACGTGAAGATCCGCGACGTGATGTTCAAGCCGCCGCCGGGGCCGCCGTTGGGGTTGAAGCCGTATGACGTCGAGGAGGTCGTGCGGGAGTGGCGGGAGCGCCGCTAGGCGCTCCGCTGGTTGTGCGGTTTTTGGGTGCGGGTTCGTTGTGGCTGGTCGCGCCGTTCCCCGCGCCCCTGGGTGGGTGGGGGGTGCGGGGCCGTGGGCCGGTGCGTCAGCCCGTCGCAGGCCGGGCGTACGGCCCTGGCCTGGTACACGGTCCTGGTTCTCCGAGACCGAACCTACGCGACGGGCATACGACGCACCGGCCCACGGCCCCTCCCGCCGGTGGGCAAGTGACGGGTCCGTTGTGGCTGACGGCTCCAGGGACGCGCCCCTTAGGGGCGCGGGGAACTGCGCGACCAGCCACAACGAACCCGCACTCGCCAGCGAACCGAACTCACCCTCCCCGTAGGCGCCCCGCTCAACCGTCGGCCTCAACTCCCCTTCGCGTGGCGCCTGTTGAATGCCCATGGCGTGTGCAGGCGTTCGCCGAGACGGTCGGAGCGGGTGGGGGCGGGCTCGTCGCCCGCGCGGTGCTGGGTCGTGTCCTCGCGGCCCGGTGTCACCAGGTCGTCGAAGAGGGCGCGGGCCTCGATCATGGCCTCACGGAGTTCCTCCGTACCGGTGCGGCTCTCGTCGCCGTCGGCGAGGGGCGCGTGTGCGGCCCGGTGGATACGCCGGTAGCCGTGGACGTGGGGTGCGTGGTGCACGGAGAGTGCGGCGAGCTGCTCGTCGTAGCGGTCGCCGTCGGGGAAACCGCGGGCGCCGGCCAGTTCGCCGAGCAGCCGGTCCGCCTCGGACACGGCCTCCCGCGGCGAGTCGACGAACCGCTCCTGGGCGGCGGCCCAGCGCGCCTCGTACCGCTCCGCGGGCTCCAGCGGCTGCCTGCGCAGCGAACCGTGCCGCTTCACCCGGTCCGTGAGCTCGCGTTCGGCAGCCTTGGCGTCGCCGTCGTGCTGGGCGACGGCCCGGTCGTACTCGGGCCCGAAGCGCCGCCGCAGATTCCGCCCGCCGCCGCCCGCTCCGCGGGACATGGCGAGCCAGACGACCGCGCCGATGATGATCGCCGCGACCACGATCAGAACGATGATCACGCCTGTGGACATGGAATACCTTCCGGTTTCGGCCCGTTGGGGCCGGCTCCCTGCCCGAGTTGCCCTCAGAACGCCGGCCAAACGACTCGGCCGGGGGCCGGGGCTCCGGTAATTGGCTTGCGGACGGCGGACCGTACGTACCGACAATGCCCGCCATGAGCACTCGTACCGAGACGTCCTGGAGCGTCGCCCCCGAGCCCTTCGACTCGCCCGCTGCGGCTGCCCTCTGGCGGGCCTACTACACGGAGGTCAGCGACCGCTGGTATCTGCTCCACGAGGGGCACGCCACCGACCCGGCCGAGCTGGAGCGTGAGATCGCCGCCGAAACGGGGGCCGAACTCGTCCCGCCCACCGGGGTGTTACTGCTCGCCCGGTACGACGGCGAGCCGGCCGGCACGGTGGGCGTGCGCCTGCTCATGCGCGGGGGGACCCCCATCGCGGGCATGGGCGAGCTCAAGCGGATGTTCGTACGGAAGGAAATGCGCGGCAAGGGCGGCGGTTCCGTGCTGCTCGAGGCGGCCGAGGAGGCTGCGCGCGGGCTCGGCGTCGAGCAGCTCGTGCTCGACACCCGCAATGACCTCGTCGAGGCCCGGGCGATGTACGGGCAGCACGGGTACGTGGAGATCGAGCGGTACAACGACGAGGAGTACGCCGAGCACTGGTTTGCCAAGCGGCTGCGCTCCGCTGGTTAGGCGGTTCGAAGCCGGACTTACGGTTCGTCCGTCTCCGATTCCAGGCTTTCTCGCGTCGGCTCGCCGTAGATGCCCAGTTCGTCGTTGACGCCTCGCGAGCCCTGGAAGCTCCGTACGGAGTTTTCCGTCTGGTCGTCGTACGTGCCCGTGGTCGGGCCTGCGTAGAGGAAGAGCTGGCGTAGGCGGAGTTGGAGTTCTGTGACCTCGTCGCCGGAGTCGCCGGGGCGTAGGACTTGCTGGTTGCTGCGCTCGCCGCCTCCGCCGGAGTCAGGCGGTGCCGAATCGGCGGGGGGCTCGGTCGACGGTGGGCGTGTCGACGGGGTCTCGCGGGGCGGAGTGGGCTCGGCCGTGGGCTCCTGGGTCGGTGGGGAGGTGCTCGGGGTGGCTGGTTCGGACGGCTCGGTGGGTGGGGCCGAGGTGGGTGGCTGGGCCGGCGGTGTCGTCTTCGACGGGGACGGTGACGACGGCTCAGGTGAGGACGCGTCCGGGATGCTCGCGCGCATGTCGCCCGGGCCCGCGCTGTCGCGCGACGGCGTGTCGTACGAGAACAGCCCGCTCGCGAACCCGGCGGCGGTCATCACCACGGCGCCGACCGCGGTACCGACGAAGGCGAGCCGACGCCGACGGCCGCCCCTGCGAGCGGGCTGCTCGGGCTCGGGCATCGGCAAGGGGCCGGTCACGGGATCCGGGCCTGGGGCCTGTGCCCCGAACCGGTGTAGGTCCGTCAGGTGGAGGTCGGCCGTCGGCGCGTCGTTGGGCGAAGGCGCCTGAGACGCCGGATACGAGGCGGTCGGAGGCGAGGTCTGGGCCGCCGGGGACGCGCTCTGCGCCGACGGTTGCCCGGATCGATGCTGCCCCGCGGGCGGTTCGGACGGCCACGGCGGTGCGGCGGGCGCACCCGGCTCACCGGGCTCGACCAGCGCATCCCCTGCTTTCGAGGGCATGTGCTCGACGAACGGGTCGCCCGCCCCCGAGGACGTGTGCTCGACCAGCGGGTCAGCCACCTCCGAGGACATGGGCTCGACCAGCGGGTCAGCCGCCCCCGAGCCCTCGGGCTCGCCAGGCGCGTCGCCCGCCCCCGAGGACATCGGCTCGACCAACGGGTCAGCAGCCTGCGAAGACCTGGCCCCGTTTAACGACCCCGGAGGCCCCATACCCGAGCCCACCCCGAGGTCGGGGTCGACCTCGACCTCGATCGCCTCCAGGTCCACATAGGGCCGTATGCGCAACGGATCGAAGTCCTCCGCCGCGGCAGTCTCTGCGTACCGGGTCTCCAGCAGTTCGTCCGCCGCCCGTTGCGCGCACGCGCACGACGGCGCACCTCCCGGCTCGCGCGGTGTCCCGCATTCCGGACAGACGTGCACGCTCCGGTCACTCACGTATGGATCCCTCCCCAAACGAACTCCAGCGATTATGCAGACCTCCTCCACACCATCTCCCAGTTACCGCCGGAATCTCGAACTCCTCTGCGGATTCAACAGGCCATAACCGGTCACTCCGACCACAATGCAAGGACAACCGGGGGCCCAAGGGACCCTCGCGGCCGGGAGGTCTGCATGGCCGAGGAAGCGCACCGCACGAACGCCCACGAGACGGCGGACGGGGACCACCTGCCACCGCCCCGTGACCACACACGTGGCGCCCCCGGTGAGGAATACGTACGGGGCGGCGTCCTCGTCTCGATCGGCGCTCTGCTGCTGGGCATGCTGCTCGCGGCGCTGGACCAGACGATCGTGTCGACCGCGCTGCCGACCATCGTCAGCGAACTCGGCGGCCTGGACCATCTGTCCTGGGTGGTCACGGCGTATCTGCTCGCGGCCACCGCCGCCACCCCGCTCTGGGGCAAGCTCGGTGACCAGTACGGACGCAAGAAGCTGTTCCAGACGGCGATTGTGATCTTTCTCATCGGCTCCGCGCTCTGTGGAATGGCGCAGAACATGCCCCAGTTGATCGGCTTCCGGGCGCTCCAGGGCCTCGGCGGCGGCGGGTTGATGGTGCTGTCGATGGCGATCGTCGGCGACCTCGTCCCGCCCCGCGAACGGGGCAAGTACCAGGGCCTGTTCGGTGCCGTCTTCGGCGCGACCAGTGTGCTCGGCCCGCTGCTCGGCGGGCTGTTCACCGAGCATCTGAGCTGGCGCTGGGTCTTCTACGTCAACCTTCCCGTCGGCGTGGTCGCGCTCGCCGTCATCGCCACCGTCCTGCGCATCCCGGTCCGGACGACGCGGCACACGATCGACTATCTCGGTACGTTCCTGATCGCGGCCGTCGCCACCTGCCTCGTCCTCGTCGCCTCGCTCGGCGGCACCACCTGGGGCTGGGCCTCGCCGCAGATCATCGGCCTCGCGGTACTGGCCGTCGTACTGGCCGTGGCCTTCGTGTCCGTCGAACGGAGGGCCGCCGAGCCCGTACTCCCCCTGAAACTCTTCCGTATCCGCACCTTCACCCTCACCGCCGTGATCAGCCTGATCGTGGGCTTCGCGATGTTCGGCGCGATGACGTACCTGCCGACGTTCCTGCAGGTCGTCCAGGGCGTCTCGCCCACCATGTCGGGCGTGCACATGCTGCCGATGGTGGCCGGCCTGCTGCTCGCCTCGACCGTGTCCGGCCAGATCGTCAGCCGTACCGGCCGCTGGAAGGTGTTCCCGATCGCGGGCACGGGCGTGACGACACTCGGCCTGCTCCTGCTCCACCAACTCGACGAGAACAGCCCCACGTTCGAGATGAGCGCGTACTTCCTTGTGTTCGGCCTCGGCCTCGGCCTGGTCATGCAGGTCCTGGTGCTGATCGTGCAGAACGCCGTCTCGTACGAGGATCTCGGCGTCGCCACCTCCGGCGCCACCTTCTTCCGGTCCATCGGCGCCGCGTTCGGCGTCGCCATCTTCGGCATGATCTTCGCGAGCCGCCTCGCCGACAAACTGACGACCGCGCTCGCCGGGCAACCGCTGCCGCCCGGCATCACCCCGGACGCCCTAGAGAGCGATCCGCGCGGCATCGCCGAACTCCCTTCCGCGCTGCGCCTGTCGGCCGTGCAGTCGTACGCCTCGGCGATCACGGACGTCTTCCTGTACGCGGCTCCCGTCGCCGTTCTCGGCTTCGTACTGGCCTGGTTCCTGCGCGAGGACAAGCTTCGGGCCTCGGTCACGGCGCCCGACGTCACGGAGACGCTGGCCAGCAATCCGGTGGAGCGCTCCTCGTACGACGAGGTGTGCCGGGCGCTGTCCGTGCTCGGCACTCGCGAGGGGCGGCGCGCGATCTACGAGAAGATCACCGCCCGCGCCGGCTACGACCTGCTGCCCGCGGCGAGTTGGCTGCTGCTGCGCATCCGGCGCTACGGCTGGGCCGAGCCCGGCGTCCTCGCCGAACACAGCGCCGTCCCCCTGCACATCATCATCGCGGCGTCCCGCCAGGTCGAGGAACGCCGCCTGGCCGTACGCGAGGGCCTCGACCTGGTCCTCACCGCCGAAGGGGCCGAGGTCGCCGAGAAACTCGCCAAGGCCCGCGAGGAATCCCTCGCCGAACTGCTCGGCGACTGGTGGACCCCGGACCGCCCCACCGACCTGGCCCAGCTCATCAAGGAACTGAACGCGGAAATGTGCGGCTCGGACGCGGAACGCCCACGGGTTGCCTCCGGCGGTTGAGCGGGTGGGTTCGTTTTCGGGTGCGGGTGCGTGGTGGCTGGTCGCGCCCACGCGGCGGAGCCGCACATCGATACAGCCCCGCGCCCCTGGGGTCCGGTGGGTGGGTCGGGGCCGCGGGCCGGTGCGTCAGCCCGTCGCCAACAGGGCATACGGCCCTTCGCTTCCACAGGGCGCAGGTGGGCCGAGACAGAACCTACGCGACGGGCATACGACGCACCGGCCCGCGGCCCCTCCCGCCGGTGGGAAGCTGCGGGCAGTCGGGGGTGCGGGCTTTCCCTGGCCGCGGGAAGGCGCAGGCCTTTGCTTTTCAGGGGCGCGGGGAACTGCGCGACCAGCCACGACGGACCGGCAGTCGTCAGCGAACCGAGCCCACCAACCCCGTAGGCGCCCCCGCTCAACCGCCGGAGGCATGCGCGTCCACGAGCACCCGAATCTCTCCGGCGCCGGAAGCCTCCACCCGCACCTGCGTAAGATCCCGCACCACCACATCCGGCCGATGAAACCCGGCCCGAGCCCCAACCCCCACCACCCGCATCCCGGCGGAGCGCCCCGCCGCGATCCCCGCCCCCGAGTCCTCGAACACCACACACTCGGAAGGCGCGACCCCCAACTCGGCCGCCCCCTTCAAGAACCCCTCAGGATCCGGCTTGCTCGCCCCGACGGACTCGGCGGTGACCCGGACGTCGGGTAGCGGTAGCCCGGCGGCAGCCATCCGCGCGGTCGACAACGGCACGTCCGCAGAGGTCACCAGCGCATGCGGCAACCCCAATCCCCGCAGTGAGGCGAGGAGTTCCGCGGCTCCGGGAATCGCGACAACGCCCTCCATGTCGGCCGTCTCCTCGGCCAGCATGCGCTCGTTGTCCGCGAGGTTCTTCTCCATGGGCCGATGAGGCAGCAGCAGAGCCATCGACGCATGCCCTTGCCGGCCATGAACGACCTTCATGACCTCGCCCCCGTCGAGCCCGTGCCGCTCGGCCCACCGGTGCCAGACGCGTTCGACGACGGCATCGGAGTTGACGAGGGTGCCGTCCATGTCCAGCAGCAGGGCACGGGCGGTCAGCACGGTCGTGGCCGTCATCGGCTTGCTCCAAAACGTGGGAGAGGGGGCTGAGGGCGCCCCGGGGACAAGGTGGCCCCGCCCACCGGTCAGGGAAAGCGGGCGGGAGCCACTTTGTTCCTCCACGGTACAAAACAGGTCGGCAATCCCGCCACCACTCAGAGGACCCGGTTTCAGGGAACTTCGCGTGACAAGGGCCCGACCAAAAGCCCAACAAAGGCACGCACACCCCCAAAGCCCCGCCGGACCCCCGCGCCGTACCCCTTGTTATGTCATGGCCACGACATTAAATTCTCACCCGGCGCACATCTCCCCGAAACGCGGCACCGCAAGCATTCGCACGCACCGTCAACTTCCCCCCTCCCCAAGGGAGTTCGCATGCCGAAGGTCTACGCGCGTCGACGGCTCAGCATACTCGCCGCCGTCAGCGGATTGATAGCCCTGGTCGGGCTGTTCAACGGTCCGACCGCCTCCGCCGCCCTGCCCACCCCCGTGAGCGCCGCCACCGCCCGCACCTACCTGTCCTCGCTCACCGTGGCGACCGAGGACCGCACCGGCTACAACCGCGACCTCTTCCCGCACTGGATCACCCAGTCCGGCACCTGCAACACCCGTGAGGTCGTCCTGAAGCGCGACGGCACGAACGTCGTCCAGGACTCCGCCTGCGCCGCCACCAGCGGCCGCTGGTACTCCGTCTATGACGGCGCCACCTGGACCGCCGCCTCCGACGTCGACATCGACCACCTCATCCCGCTCGCCGAAGCCTGGGACTCCGGCGCCGACAGCTGGACCACCGCCCGCCGCCAGTCCTTCGCCAACGACCTGACCCGCCCGCAGCTCATCGCGGTCACGGACAACGTGAACCAGTCGAAGAGCGACCAGGACCCGGCCGAGTGGATGCCGCCGGTCAGCTCGTACGCCTGCACGTACGTACGCGCCTGGGTCCAGGTGAAGTACTACTACGACCTCTCCGTCGACTCCGCGGAGAAGAGCAAGCTGACCTCCGTGCTCAACGGCTGCTGACCCGTCCGCAGTCCGAGAAGTCCGAGAACCTCCACCGGAACCTCGCCACTGACCTCCGTCGTTCCGTACCGTACGGGGCGACGGAGGAGGGTGATCACGTGGCGAGGCTGCGGCTGGGACCACTGCTGAGGTACGTCGACGGCTCGTCCGCGACCGTCTGGGTCGAGGCGAGCCGTCCGTGCGCCGTCGAGGTGCGCTGTGCGGACGGCGCCGGCGGCGAGACGCGCACCTTTCAGGTCGCGGGCCATCACTACGCCCTGATCCCGGTGACCGGACTCACGCCGGGCACGTCGACCGCGTACGAGGTGCGGCTCGACGGTACGACCGTGTGGCCGCTGCCCGGCTCGCCGTTCCCGCCCTCGGTCATCCACACCCCGGCCGACGACCACGACGCGACGGTGCGGGTGGCCTTCGGCTCCTGTCGCTGGGCCGCTCCGCCCGCCGACGAGAAGGACCCGGTGGGCCCGGACGCGCTGGACACGCTGGCCGCCCGCCTCGCATCGGATCCGGGGGCCGAACGGCCCGATGTACTGCTGCTGTTGGGCGACCAGGTGTACGCGGACGAGACCTCCAAGGCCACCCGCCGCTGGCTGGCGGCCCGCCGCGATCTCAAGGACCCGCCGGGCAACGAGGTCGCGGACTACGAGGAGTACACGCGTCTCTACTACGAATCGTGGCTCGACCCCGAAGTCCGCTGGCTGCTGTCCACCGTGCCCAGCTGCATGATCTTCGACGACCACGACGTCATCGACGACTGGAACACCAGCGCCTCCTGGCTCGCCGATATGCGAGCCACGCCCTGGTGGCGTGAGCGCCTGCTGAGCGGCCTGATGTCGTACTGGGTCCACCAGCACCTCGGCAACCTCCCGCCCGAGCGCCTCGCCACCGACCCCCTCTACGCCGCCGTACGCGCCACCCCGGACGGCACGGACGTCCTGCGCACCTTCGCCTCCGAGGCCGACGCGAACCCCAGCTCGGTCCGCTGGAGCTACCGCCGCGACTTCGGCCGCGTACGCCTGCTGATGATCGATACGCGCGCGGCGCGCGTTCTCGACGAGAACGACCGCGCGATGCTCGCGCCCAGCGAGCATGCGTGGCTGCGGGAGCAGGTGTTGGAGGGGCGGGGCGTGGGCGCCACGAGTGCGGCGGGCACGGCGGGTGCCGCGATCGCCCCGCAGACCTCCGCCACCCCCCGCACCCCCTACGACCACCTCCTCATCGGTACGTCTCTCCCCTGGCTGCTCCCCCACCTCGTGCACGACGCCGAGGCGTGGAACGCCGCGTTGTGCCGGGGAGAGCGTGGGGATCGGTGGGCGCGGTTCGGGGAGGATCTGCGGCGGCGGGCCGATCTGGAGCACTGGTCGGCGTTTCCGGCGTCGTTCGATGCGCTGGCCTCGCTCATCGCCGAGGTCGGGTCGGGGCCCGAGGCGCCGGCGACGGTGTGCGTGCTGTCCGGGGACGTGCACCACGCGTACATCGCCGAACCCTCGTGGCCTCAGGGTGCCTCGGCGCCTGACGCGCGGGTGCTGCAACTGACCTGCTCGCCCGTCCACAACTCCATCCCGATGTCCATCAAACTCGGCTTCCACTTCGGCTGGAGCAGGGTGGGCCGAGTCCTCGGCCGCCGTTTCGCCGGGCACGGCGGCGTTCCGCGCCCGCTGATCGACTGGCGCAGAACGGGCGGCCCCTGGTTCGGCAACCAGCTGATGACGCTGACCCTGCGCGGGCGCTCGGCCCGACTGCGGCTCGACCAGGCGCGGGCGGAGAAGGGCGGCGGCGCCCGGCTGCGGACGGTCGTCGAGTCCGAGCTCACCCCATAACCCATGCTCGGCGTACGTTGCCCGGCTATCGCGCCTGTTGCCCCTGATGCTCGTGAGGCATCCCACACCGGGCGCCGATGATCCGCTCAAGGGCTCGGCTCCCGTGCCCTGCGACGGCATGATGATGCGGACCGTCCGCTTCCAGTGGGCGGTTTGCCGCTCAGTGCCCCAGATGCCCGGGAGTCACACCTTTGTCTGCAGCGACCGCGGACCCACCGGCGAGCGCCGAGTCCACCGAGGTCTCCATTGCCCTGGTCGGCGCAGGCCCGCGCGGCACCAGCGTCCTGGAACGCCTCTGCGCCTCCGCACCCGAGCTCCTCGCGTCCGGGGCGCGCCTGACGGTCCACGTCGTCGACCCGTCGCCGCCCGGTCCGGGCCGCGTATGGCGGACCGACCAGCCGGCCGAGCTGCTGATGAACACCGTGTCCTCCCAGGTGACCCTCTTCACCGACGACAGCGTGGACTGCTCGGGCCCGATCCGCCCGGGCCCGAGCCTGCATGCCTGGGCCCGCGGCGAGCTGGACCCGGACGAGTACCCGACCCGCGCCCAGTACGGCCACTATCTGGAGTGGGTCTTCGCCGAAGTCGTACGCGGGGCGCCGCCCTCGGTCCGCGTCGAGACGCACCGGGCCCGTGCGATACGGCTCGACGACGCGCCCGACGGCCACCAGATGCTCGTACTCGACAACGGCCGCACCCTGCACGACCTCACCGCCGTGGTTCTCGCCCAGGGCCACCTGCCGACGGTCGCGGACCAGACACAGCGACGCCTCGCCGAGTACGCCGACCGCCACGGACTGCGCCACATCCCGCCTGCCAACCCGGCCGACCTCGCCCTCTCCCCGCTCGCCCCCGGCGAACCCGTCCTGCTGCGCGGCCTGGGCCTCAACTTCTTCGATCACATGGCCCTGTTGACGACGGCCCGCGGCGGGCGTTTCCTCCGCACGGCGCACGGTGGCCTGCGTTATGCGGCGTCGGGCCGCGAGCCGCGGCTGTACGCGGGTTCCCGGCGCGGCATCCCGTACCAGGCCCGCGGCGACAACGCGAAGGGCCCGTACGGCCGTCACCTCCCGCTCGTCCTCACCCCGGACGTCATCTCCGCCTTCCGTAAGCGCGCGGACAACGGTGACGCGCCCGACTTCCTCGCGGAGATATGGCCGTTGGTCGCGAAGGAGGTCGAAACGGTCTACTACGAGGCGCTGTTGGGGCGGGGCGACACTGTGGCAGGGGGTGACGCGGCGACGGTACGGGACTTCCGTGAGCGTTTTCTCGCCATTCCCCATCGCGATCCCCAAGAGGCCCTGCTTCTCGGCGAGTTCGGCATCACGGAGGCCGACCGCTGGTCCTGGGACCGCATTTCGCACCCGTACGCGGGACAGGTCTTCAACTGCCCGGAGAACTTCCGGAGTTGGCTGCTGGAGTATCTGCGCGAGGACGCCGAGCAGGCGGCGCTCGGCAATGTGTACGGCCCCCTCAAGGCGGCCCTCGACGTGCTGCGCGACCTGCGCAACGAGGTGCGACTGATCGTCGACCACGGCGGCCTTGCGGGCGCTTCGCGACGGGAGCACCTGGACCGCTGGTACACGCCGCTCAACGCGTTCCTGTCGATCGGGCCGCCCCGGCGCCGTATCGAGGAGATGATCGCGCTGATCGAAGCGGGCGTCCTGGAGGTGCTCGGCCCTCGCCTGGAGGTGCGGGCCGAGGACGGGGCGTGGGTGGCGCACTCCCCCGACGTGCCCGGCTCGACGGTCCGGGCGACCACCCTCGTCGAGGCGCGACTGCCGGAACCGGAACTGCGGCGGACCGCCGACGACCTGCTCGCCCGGCTGCTCAAGACCGGCCAGTGCCGGCCGCACACGGTGGAGGGTTACGAAACCGGAGGGCTGGACGTAACACCGCGCCCGTACCGTCTGATGGACCGCCAAGGGCGCGCGCACCCCCGGCGATTCGCGCTCGGCGTGCCCACGGAGGGTGTGCACTGGGTGACCGCCGCGGGGGTCAGGCCGGGCGTGGACTCGGTCACACTCTCGGATACGGACGCGGTGGCTCGGGCGGTGCTGCGCTCGGTCTCACCTGCGGAAACGTCGGAAGTGGAAGCGGAAATCCGGCCAGATGTTGAACTGGCAACAACCAATTAGGCTAGCCTAAAATCGATCACTCGCTCGGTTTACGTCCCCAACAGCGGCCCCCAGGACCGCACCAGACCGAAGGAGTTCCCCCACCATGACCGGACACTTAAACAGTGCCCAGCCGTACGCCATCGGCCTGTTCCGCATCGTCATCGGCCTGCTTTTCGCCTGCCACGGCGTCATGTCGCTCTTCGGCGAGTTCGGCGGCGCCGACGGCAAGGGCGGCACCGTCGAGCCGACCACCTGGCCGAACGGATACGCGGCCGTCATCGAGCTCGTAGGCGGCAGCCTGGTCCTGCTCGGCCTCGGCACCCGGTTCGCGGCGTTCATCGCCTCGGGCGCCATGGCCTACGCGTACTTCAAGGTCCACCAGCCCGAGGCCCTGTGGCCGATCGAGAACAACGGTGAAGGCGCGGCCATGTACTGCTGGTCGATGTTCCTGCTGGTCTTCACCGGCTCGGGCGCGCTCGGCCTCGACCGGCTCTTCTCGCGGCGCACCTCCTCGTCCACGGCGAGCAGCCGCAGTTCGGAGCCCGTCGCGGCCTGACGCCCGCGGCTGCTGACCGTACGAGAGCGGTACGAAACGGCGCCCGCCCCCTTCGCATCGGGGGCGGGCGCCGTCGTCGTATCAGGCCGTTCGCATGGGAGGCCGGACCGGGCCGCCCTCCAAGAGGCGGCAGCCGCGTGAACGTGGTGTAGCGATCACACGTGCCCCCTGTGGATCTCCTCTCCAACCCCCGGCGTACGCTGTATGGCTGTCACAAGCCGCTCCTGCCGCTCCCCCGCGACATCGCGGCTCTCGGCACGGTTCGGGCTTACGGGGGAGACACAGGGGAGTTCGGGTGCTTGAGAGTGTGGGGCTGCTGACGGGCAGCCCATGGATCTACGCCGTGGTGGCCCTGTCCGTGCTGTTCGACGTGTTCGTGCCGGTGCTGCCGAGCGGGGTCCTCGTCATCGCGGCGGCGACGGCGGCCGCGGCCGGCTCCGAGGCGGCGACCGGGAACGTACCGGACCTCCTGCCGTTGACTCTCTCCGCGGCCACCGCCTCGGTCCTCGGCGACCTGATCGCGTACCGGCTGGCCCGGCGCGGCGGTGAGCGCCTTGACCGGGCCCTCGCCCGCTCCCGCCGCCTGACCGGCGCGCAGGAACGTCTCGGCGCGGCCCTCGCACGCGGCGGCGGCACCCTGGTCGTCATCGCCCGCTTCGCGCCCGCGGGCCGCTCACTCGTCTCGCTCGGCGCGGGCGCCGCCCAGCGCCGCGTCCGCGAGTTCCTGCCCTGGTCGATCCTCGCGGGCCTGGCCTGGGCCGCGTACAGCGTCGCCCTCGGCTACTTCGGCGGCCATCTGCTGGGCACGACGTGGCTCGCCACGGGCGTTTCACTGCTCGCGCTGTTCGGGGCGGGCGCGGGGGCGGCGTACCTGATACGGCGGCCGGTGGCGGAGACGGGCACGGGCGTCTGAGGCGTACGCGGCTGGTGCGTGCGTACGCGGTCAGCCGGCCCGGCGCGCGGCCGTCTGCCCCCGCACCTCGAGCCCGTCCAGCAGCTCGGCCGTCGCCTCCGCGATCGCGTCGACCGCCCGGTCGAACACCTCACGGTTGTGGGCGGCCGGGGCCCGGAAGCCGGACACCTTGCGGACGTACTGGAGGGCGGCGGCCCGGATGTCCTCCTCGGTGGCCTCTTCGGGGAGTAGGGGCGGGCGGAGAGTCTTGATGCTTCGGCACATGGGTCCAGTCTCGCGCGTGCTCGGGGATTGTGTGGGCGGGAAGCCTGAGTTGAAACCGGGAGCGGCGGTACGCCTGCAGGGACGTACCGCCGCTCTCACCCCGTGCCGGTCAGCCCTCGGCGATCTCGCGGACCTCGACCGTGAGCGTGAACTCCGCCGGGTGGATTTCGAGGAAGCGCTTGGCCCACTCCATGGCTTCGGCCTTGTCCTTGCACTGGGTGATGGAGTAGCCGCCGATCACTTCCTTGGTCTCGGTGAACGGGCCGTCGACCTGGTTGAACTTGCCGCCGGACCAGGTGATCCGGGTGCCCTCGGCGGTCCCGTGTAGTCCGGCCGTGTCCAACATGACCCCGGCCTTGGTGATCTCTTCGAGCAACGCGCCCATACGCTCATCGAACTCCGGGCCCAGCCCTCCGGCGGGAACGTCGTTCTCCTCGATACGGACCAGCGTCAGAAATCGCGGCATGGTGACTCCTCGGTCGTCTCGTTCGTCGCGGTTGTCGCGGTGACAAGGACGGGGCTTCTCCCCGCCTCTTACCTGTGCGTCGAGCGGGCGACGGCGGAATCGACAACTGCCCGGAGATTTTTTTGAGGACGTGTCGGGGGCTTGGCCTCGTCAGCCGGCGAGGATCGCGTCGATCTGGCCGACCGCCTCCTGCAGACCTTCGACCATGCCCATGTTCACCAGCTGCTCCATCTGTTCCCGGGAGTCGAAAGTCGAGCGCATCTCCATCCGGGTGCCGCCGTCGCGCTCGGTGAGCTGCACTCGCATGCTGGTGATCGGCTGGTCGGGGATCGGCTTGCCCTCCTTGTCGGCGAAGCCGTCGGTGAACTCCAGGGACGTCGGCGAGGTGACCGAGGTGATACGCCACCAGCCGTAGTGCTTCTCGCCCTCCGGGCTGGTCATGAAGTAGCTGACGTCTCCGCCGGGGGTGAGGTCGTGCTGCTCCACGGTCGCCGGGTAGGTCGGCGGTCCCCACCAGCGCTCCAGCTGCCGCGGGTCGGCCCACAGCTGCCACACCCGCTCGACGGGTGCGGAAAAGTCGGCGATCAGGGTGAGGGTCAGGTTGTCGAGGTCCTTGTCCACACTGGTGACGGTCATCTGTCCGGTCCTTCCGTAGGGTCGTTCTCCTCGGGGTCCTGTGCGAGCAGACGGGACATCCTGTCCACTCTCCCGCGCCAGGCCGTCTCGAGCTCGTCGAGCGCCTGCCGCGCGCGGCCCACCGCATCGGGGTCCATACGCACGAGCTGCTCCCGTCCGCGGCGCTGCTTGGTGACGAGACCGGCCCGCTCCAGCACCGCGACATGCTTCTGCACCGCGGCAAAGCTCATCGGGTAGGCCTCGGCCAGCCGTGACACCGACATCTCGCCCCGCACACAGCGGCGGAGGATGTCACGGCGCGTGGCGTCGGCCAGTGCGTGGAACAGGCGGTCCACGGTCTCGTCGGTCATCCCATCTACAACCATTTGGTTGTACGTTAGCGGGGGGCGGCGCACTTGTAAAGGGGTGCACGAAGGGAGTACACGAAGGGAGTGCACGCATCCGCGCATCCGTCAGCGCAGGTCGAGCCGCATCAGGACCCGAGGGTGACCGGCCAGCACGGAGGTGGTGTCGGCGGCGTGGACGAAGCTGGCGCGTTCGAAGTTCTTCCGGATCCCGGCGTACGCCATCGTCAGGTCGACCTTGGCGTCGCCGTTGTCGAGGGGGTACGCCTCGATCGCCGGCGCACCATGGGCGCGGGCGAACTCGACGGCGCCGGCGATGAGGGCATGCGAGATGCCCTGCTTCCGGTGACCGGGGCGTACGCGGATGCACCACAGCGACCAGACCGGCAGGTCGTCGACGTGCGGGATCTTGCGGTTGCGCGCGAAGGACGTGGCCGCGCGCGGCGCCACGGCCGCCCAGCCGACCGGTTCGTCACCGTCGTAGGCGAGCACTCCCGGAGGCGGATCGGCACGGCACAACCCGGCGACGTACTCACCGCGGGCCGGGCCCCGAAGCTCGTTGTTGAGCCTGGACGGGATCCGGTAGCTCAGACACCAACAGACGGTGGCCCCGAGCGACTTGGGCCCGACGAGGGTACGGACGTCCTCGAAGACCGAAGCCGGGCGAACCTCGATGGCCATGGCTCCACGATGCCACGGCGTACGGGGCGCCGCCGCTCCGTTCGTCTCCGTCTTCGGCGGCGCGGAGTCACGCCCGTCGTGGGAGTCACACCCGTCGTGGCTGAGCAGCCGGGGGCTTACAGCAGCACCGGCGCGTGGAATTCACCGAGGCCGGAGGCCAGGTCCCGGTCCCGGTCCGGCCAGTAGCGGCGCGGCTCGGCGAGCATGACGTCGACGCTGACGGTGATGATGCCGGGGATCTTGGCCAGCTCGTTGTCGATGAAGAGCGCCAGGGCGGAGCGGTCGGTGACCAGGCCGGTGGCGAGGACGGACATGTCGCTGGCGCCGTTGGACTCTACCGAGAGCGGCCAGGTTCACCACATCGAGGAAACTCAGGCATGAAACTGCATTGTTCGGATCAAACTGCCTGTTCGGTGCTGCCGATGAACGGGTGGGGAAGCTTGTTCCCAGCATGCTCGATCGCGCCGATCACTCTCGGCAGGCTGTTCATTCTGCTCTTGGTTTGTGGGTCGCGGGTGTCTGTGGCTGTCATGCCATCAGGCCTTCCGTGAAGAGAATCGCGGTGCAGGGCTGTCGGCTACTGCTCGCCCAGACTGCTGGCGTGTTGATCCACCTCGATGTCCGAGCGCCGTACGCCGGTGAATCGTGTGGGCCGGAAGGCCCCAAGGAGGTCCTGCTCCTGATCGGTTGAGATCTCGGCCGCGACCAGCCGTCCCAGAATCGGCGCCAAGGTGACCCCGCTGTGCGAGACGAGGCAGTAGACGCGGGACCGCGTGGAGGCATAGCCGGCGACGGCGTGGCCGTCCGCGGGCAGTGACCGGAAGCCGATGCGCAGGTCGATCTCCGGTGCCCGGCCCGGGTCGGGCAGCAGTGCGGAGAACCGCTGCGCGAGGGTGCTCGCGATGTCCCCGTCCGCGGACGGAGGGTCTGCCGGATCGACGTCGGCGTTCAGATCGAGAGCCTGCAGGACGGTATGCCCGCCGACCTCGGGGCGGAGGTTGAGGCCGGGGCTGTGGATCACACAGCGCAGGTCGAGTTCCGGTGACCTGGCGTATCCGAGCAGGCCGACGGTCTGCGCTCCGCGACCGGTATCCGTCACCATGGGAACGTCGATCCCGGCCCGTGCGGCGAGCCGTTCTGTCCAGCGGCCTGCCGCCAGGACGACTCGATCGCCTGTGCAGACCTCGCCTCCGGCCAGGGTGACGGATACTCCGTCGGGCCTGTCGTCGATGGCTACGACCTCGCCGATCGCGCACGTGGCGCCGTGCTGCTCGGCGTCCGCCAGCAGGTTGTTCACGAAACGGTCCGGCAGGACGTATCCCTCGCTGGGGAAGTGTGCGATGGACGTGATGGCCGCCGGGATGCGGAGGCCGCCTGCGATGCTCGTTGCTTCGTTGGGGGTGACCCAGTGTGCGGGGTAGCCGAGGGACTGCAGTCGTTCCATGTTGCCGGCGAGCCGCTGCTCGTTTGCGGCGTCCGCCCACTGCAGCGCCCCGCTGGGGAAGTACGAAGGTGCGCCGTCCAGTTGCGCGGCGAGCCTGGCGTGCTCCTCCATCCCCGCGAGGTTCAGCCGGTGGTAGTCCGGGTCGGGCTTCCGGCTGGAGTTGGTCCAGGCGAACGTGGTCGCGGTCGTACCGGTGCCGACTCCCCGCTGATCGAGCAGGAGAACGTCCTCGCCGGCGACGGCAAGCTGCCTCGCGACGCTCACGCCGAGCACGCCGGCACCCACGATGATGACCTTCATGTGCGTACTTCCTTTCTGGCAGCGGCACGCTGCTCATATGGCGGGGACGGGAAGCTCCAGGAAGAACTCGGCGGTTCCCGGACGGACGAGGGTCGTCACCACCTCGACGGTGCTTCCGTCGTCGGCACGCAACTCCCTGCGCCTCATCAGCGCGGGCGTTCCGGTCTCGCTGTCCAGCAATGCGGCGTCGTGCTCGTCGAGGACCACCGGGTCGAGGTAGAGCCGGATCGCGTCGATCGGTACTCCTCTGCGCTGCAGATACGGGAGGGTGACGAGGTCTTCGAGGTTCTCGTTCAGCAGGTCGGGGGCGGCTGCGAAAAGCACGACGTGCCGCTCGACCGACTGGGGCTCCTCGCGTACGTTCAGCTTGCGGCGGACCAGTTCCACTACGGCCGTGTCGGCTGAGGCGCCGGGGAGGGCCAGGATGGCGTCGGCGGCCCTGACGATCCGCGCGGAAACGACTTCGTGTCTGCCCGGTGCGCCCTTTGCGGCTGCCGCGGGGGTGACGAAGTTGAGCAGATTGATCTGCCGCGTCACGTCCACGACGAACGTTCCATGGCGCCGCCGGCGGATCGCCAGTCCCGCCTCGGCCAGGTCGTTGAGGACCCGTTGGGCCGTAGCACGACTGACGCCGTACTCGGCGGAGATATCCATCTCGCTTGGCAGACGCGAGCCAGGAGGCAGGGCCCCGGCCCGGATCTTCACTTCGAACTCTCGCCTGATCTGTACATAGAGTGGCACGGTCATGGTTAGACCGTACATTCAGTCAATTGACTGGTAAGAGCGAGCTGACCAGCCAGTTCTTCGGCGTCCGCGCCCTGCGGGCGGGGCGCTGTTCCCGACCTGCCCCGCGCGGTTGCCGGGCCGGTTCGAAAGTGACCACGGAGCCGAATCGGCGACGGTGCGGGCGCGGCTGCGCCCGGAGCGTTCCGGAACGCCGATGACGGGTGATCGGACCCGTTGCTACCGATTCGCCGAGGACACGCTGGGCCCCGTAACGGCTGGCGTCGTTCCCACGGTGGAGATCTTTTTCAGCCGCTGGTCGAGCACCAAGGGGCTGAGCCCTTGCCTGATTCGTCATGTCGGTCTCCCGCCTGATCTGCACGGCGACCAGCGCCGTCCTCTAGACCGTACAATCAGCTAATTGACCGGTCAATAGCGAGTTCGCCAAGGATCTACTCAGCAGCCACCTTTCTGAGAGGAAGGCCGGCACCAACGGGACCGGGGGCCGGCGGCGCGAGGCCGCGAACCAAACATGTCCACTCGCCGGTGCCGAGTCGGATGCGCGGCCCGGCGGCCGGTGAGCGGTCCACTGCTCCGTTGGCCGCCGAGCGCTGGGGCATCAACGGCCCCCAGCCCATCGCATCAGGACGAGGTCACGCGGGGCACTCCTAACGGCAGGAACCCGGGACCCGCGCAGCCGTCCGAGGGCCTCCCCGGCCACTGGGTGACCTGCGCGCTCAACCATCGGTGAGAGGAACTGTCGGCCGCCGGCTTTCGCTGGGAAACACTCATCAGTGGCTGGCCGTTGCGATGAGGCGTCGAAGTGCGGCGTGGGCGGGTGGGCCCCAGGTGGGCCTGCCGCCGGGGCGGCCGTGGACGCCGGCGTCTCCGATGAAGATGCAGGCGAGGGCGCGCAGTACCGCCCAGCCGCGGGCGCGACGCAGGGTCGCGACGTCCGGGGCCGGCTGGTAGGCGCCATGGAAGCGGTCGGCGGCGCCGTCCGGCAGCAGGATCCAAGCGGCGGCGAGGTCGCAGGCTGGGTCGCCGGCGAAGAGGTCGCCGAAGTCGATCACGCCGCAGAAGGTGCCGTCCGCGGTGAGGACGTTGGCCGGATGCAGGTCGCCGTGGAGCCACAGGGCCGGGCCCGCCCAGTCGGGCGCGGCGGCGGCGTCCTCCCACACCGCGCGGACGGCGTCCGGGTCGGGGATCAGCCCCAGCTCGGTGGCCGAGGCGAGCTGCTCGGCGAACCCCTCGGCACAGTCGGCCAGTGGCCCCCCGCGGCCACGGCCGGCGGGCGCCCCGTCGGGAGCGGGTCGGTGAAGAGCCGTCAGGAAGGCGGCCAAGGTGTCGGCCGCCTCCGCAGCACGCGTGGCGGGAGCGCGGTCGGCGGGCTCGCCCGGCACCCAGGTGGTCACGATCCAGGGCCGCGGAAACCGCTCGGAGGGCTCGCCGAGGCGCTGCGGAACGGGGATCTGCAGAGGAAGGTGCGGGGCGAGAGCGGGCAGCCAGGCATGTTCCTTGCGCAGCAGCGCATCGGCAGACTGCGTCGCCCAGGGCAACCGGACGGCGAGGTCGTCGCCGAGCCGCCACAGCTGGTTGTCCCAGCCACGCGCGCCGAGCCTCACTGGGCGATCGGCCAGGTCGGGGTGCTGGTCGCGCAGCAGATCCCGGACCAGCTCCGCGGTGATCTCGATCTCGGTGTGGGTCATGCGGAGCAACGGTAGTCGGGCAGCGGCCCGCCGTTCGTGACGCCCAGCACCAGCCGCTGAGCACAGAGCGGCCAACTGAAGCACTCACTGGCCAACTGAAGCGCCAGTCACACCCGTCCGGGTGAAGTCCCCCAAGGAACTCGCATCCCAAATTCGAACAGGCGTAGCATTGGCGTGTGGCTGAGACCTACGACTTTCCGAGTGACCTCCTGGCCGGTCAGGAGGAGCTGCATCAGGTCCGGGCCGAGTTGCTGGCCCTGCTGAAGCGACTCCCCTGGTCGGTCGAACCCATGGACGGCTTCAGCGACAACCACGGCTGGCGCAAGGTGGAGCTGCCTGCCTCGCCGGGCTGGAGTGCCGACGAACAGGCCGAGGTGGAGAAGCTCCGCGAGCGCGAGCGCGAACTGGCCGTCTTCGTGACCTGCCATCGCTTCTGGGCCGAGGTCACGGGCGCGGAGAAGGTGGACGCGAGGATGCGCCTGAAGCACGTACATGAGGACGTACACGAGCACGTACGTGAGCCGGCGGAGGGGCCTGCCGCGGAGGCGTGACCGTTCGGGAGTCCCGGGAGCGGCGGCGCATCACCGGACAGCGAAAAACCCCGGCCATGATCGGCCGGGGTTTCCCGCTTCTGTCCGTGGTGGGCGCGGACGGTTTCGAACCGCCGACATCCTGCTTGTAAGGCAGGCGCTCTACCCCTGAGCTACGCACCCGCGGCGAGTCGACAGCCTACCTTGCCAGGGGCAGTGCCCGGCAAACGCGTATCGGGCAACGTATCGGGTCCGGTCCCGCGCGATACGGGGGTTTTCCCCACCGAGATCCGGGAGCGGGCCGGATCCCGCCCACAGCCCGCGCTCCGTACGGTCGAAGAGCGTCCCGGGCAGAACCGTAGGTCCACGAAGTCCACGGTCGGGGCGCCCGACATCAGGGGGAACCCATCATGGCCGTACGTATCCGCCGTTCCGCAGCCGTGGCCACCGTGGCCGTCGCCGCCGTCACCCTGCTCGCCGCCGGGTGTGGCGCAAGCGCCGGGGACGACGACGAACCCGAGCAGCGTTCGTTCGCGCTCCAGGGCCGCACGCTGACCGTCGACTCCGACGACTCCGCGCTCGAACTGGTCGCCGCCGACGTCGACAAGGTGAAGGTCACCCGGTGGTTCCAGGGCAGCGTCGTCGTCGGCGGGGACCCCAAGGTGACCTGGGCGATGGAGGACGACAGGCTCACGCTGCGGATGAAGTGCACGGGCGTGGTCGCCGACTGCTCGGCCAAGCACCGGATCGAGGTGCCGCGCGGCATCGCGGTCACCGTGAAGGACGGGGACGGCAGCGTACGGGCGAGCGGCTTCGAGGAAGCCCTGAACGTCCGCACGGGCGACGGTTCCGTGCACGTCAAGGACTCCAGCGGGCCCCTGACCCTGCACACCGGCGACGGTTCGGTCACCGCGACCGACGTCGGCTCCCGGCGCGTGGACGTGAACACGCGGGACGGCTCAGTGCGGCTCGTCCTCGCCGCCGTACCGGACCGGGTCGCCTCACGCAGCCACGACGGCTCCGTCACCATCGAGCTGCCCGCGGAGGCGACGTACCGCGTGGACACCGAGACCGGCGACGGCAGCGTCGATGTATCCGTGCCCCGCGACGAGCGCAGCGCACACGAGGTGTCCGCCCACACACGGGACGGGAAAGTCACGGTGCGTACGGCGAACTAACCGGGCCGTGTGTTCGTCCCTACCTGGTGGGAGAATGACACCGGGCAGGGTGGACCACAGCACGGGAGAGGGATGTGACGGCGACACCTTCACAGCCGTACACGCCGTTTGTGCCATGGGCACAGCAACTACCTCGCCACCGTGCCGATTTGAGGGCCACGAGGGCTGCCGGGACCCTCGGCGCCGCCCGTGACCTGCTGACCCTGGTCCTCCTTCCGCTCCCGCTGCTCGCGCTCACGCTCCCCGCCGCGTTCACCGGCGGCGGGACGCGGCGGTGGTTCGGCGGCCGTTCCGAGAGCCAGCGGGCCGAGGCGCAGGCGGCCAAGGACGCCGCCGCGGCCGCGTTCTACGAACTCGACACCGCGCAGCGCGATCTGCGCATCTCGATCGAGACCATCACGGCCGTCGACGACTCCCCCGCGGCCCGGCGCACGGTTTCCGACTTCGACGCGCTGGGGCGTCGTATCGACGAGGTCAGTCATACGTACATCAACGCGGTCGACGCCCACGACCTCGACCGCGACGACCTGGAGGCCTCCGTCGCGGCCCGGGCGCGTACGGAGCTGACCAAGGCCAAGGACGAGCTGGCCCGCGTCAAGCAGGAGCTGGACCGGTTCGCCGACGGGCTCGGCCCGCTGCTCGGCAAGGCCGAGACCCAGCTGGCCCGGCTCGCCCCGGCCGTCGAGCGCGCCCGCCAGGCCCTGCTCGCCGCCTCGAACGCCCTTGATGCCGTACGAGGCTCAGGGCTCAAGGCCGACGACCTGGCCGCCCGCCTCGCCGCCCTCGGCCCCGAGCTGACCAAGCTCAACCAAGGCGCCGGGCAGCACGGCGTCCCGGAGACTCTGGAGCGCGCCGACCGGGTCGCGCGCGACGCCGAGGCGGTGCGCGCGGAGGCCGAGCGACTGCCGGAGCGGGCCGCCGAGATCGACCGCCGCCTGGTCTCGCTACGGACGCGTGCCCAGGCTCTGACCACCCGTTCCGGGCAGGTGGATCCGGTGCTGAGCGAGCTGCGGCGCCGGTTCACGGCCGCGTGCTGGCAGGACCTTCAGCACGTACCGGACCAGGCCGCCGAGACCGTACGACAGGCCGAGGCGAAGCTGACGGAGGCCAAGGCCGCGCGCGACGAGCAGCGCTGGGCGGACGCTACGGCGCTGCTGTCGACGGTGCGGGCCTTGCTGAACACGACCGACGAAGCCGTGTCCGCGGCCGGGGACCGGCTGCGGCGGCTGAACGAGGTACAGAAGGACCCGCAGCGGGAGATCGACCGTACGCGCTTCGCGATCCGTGACGCCCAGCGGCTGGCGATGGCAGGCCGCCATACGCCCGACCCGCGTCACGCCCGGCCGCTCGACGACTCGGTGGGCCGTCTGGAACGGGCCGTCGCCACCCTGGAGGGGCGGCACCCTGATTACTGGCACTTCCTGACCGAGACGGAGGCCGTGCGGCGGACGGTGTCCCGGGTGGTGGCGCAGATCCGTGAGGAACGCGGGCACTCCGCCTGAAGTACGCGTCCCTTCGGCGCACGGCCGCCCGCTAATCTGTCCGTATGCCTCGCTACGAGTACCGCTGCCGGACCTGCGGCGACACCTTCGAGAAGAGCCGCCCCATGGCCGAGTCCTCGGCGCCCGCCGCCTGCCCGGCCGGCCACGACGACACGGTGAAGCTGCTGTCGACGGTCGCGGTCGGCGGCTCGGCCTCGGCGCCCGCGACCGCGCCGGCGCCCAAGGCGAGCGGCGGAGGATGCTGCGGCGGGGGCTGCTGCGGCTGACGCCAGGTTCCTCAAGTCCCTCAGCTCCCCAAATAGCGGAGTACGGCCAGGACCCTGCGGGAGTAGCCCTCGCCTCCGGTCAGCTCGAGCTTGTCGAAGATCGCGTTGATGTGCTTCTCGACCCCGCTGAGGGAGATGTGCATCCGTCGCGCGATGGCCGCGTTCGTGTGCCCCTGCGCCATCTCCGCCAGCACGTCCCGCTCGCGCGGGGTGAGCCGGTCCAGCAGGTCTGCGCGCTCGCTGCGCCCGAGGAGCTGACGCACGACCTCGGGGTCGAAGGCGGCCCTCCCCTGACTCACCCGCTCCAACGCGTCCAGAAACTCGTCGACTTGTACGACACGGTCCTTGAGCAGATAGCCGACGCCCTCCGAGTCTCCGGTCAACAGCTCCGTCGCGTACCGCTTCTCGACATACTGCGAGAGCACCAGCACGCCCACGTCCGGCCAGCGCTCGCGAATCTCCAGGGCCGCGCGCAGGCCCTCGTCGCTGTGGGTGGGAGGCATGCGCACGTCTGCCACCACCACGTCCGGCGGCTCGTCGGCGACGGCCGCCAGCAGCCGCTCGGCGTCGCCGACCGCGGCCAGCACCTCGTGGCCCTCCTCGGCGAGCAGGCGCACGAGACCCTCTCTGAGCAGGGTCGAGTCCTCGGCCAGGATTACGCGCACGGCAGCTCCGCGGTGATGACGGTGGGCCCGCCGGGCGGACTGAGCACATGGAACCTGCCGTCGAGGGCGTCGACCCGCCGGGCGAGCCCGAACAGCCCGCTGCCCGTGGGATTCGCGCCACCCATGCCGTCGTCCTCGATCCGTACGCACAGGACACCCTCGGCCGCCCACAGGTGGACGGTGATACGGCTCGCCGCCGCGTGCTTGACCGCGTTGGTCACTGCCTCGCAGACCACGAAGTACGCGACGGACGCCGTCGCCTTCTCCGGCTCCGCAGCCAGCTCGTACTCCACACGCACCGGCACGGACGAGCGCTCGGCGACCGTCTCCAGGGCCGCTCGCAGTCCCGCCTTGTCCAGCGTGGTCGGGTAGATTCGCCAGGCCACCTCTCGCAACTCGGCTAGCGCCTGCCGGCTCTCGTCGTGGGCCTGTCGCAGCAGCCGGTCCGCGCGCTCCGGGTCCTGGCTGCGCAGGGCGCGGCCGAGCAGCATGCCGAGGGCGACGAGCCGCTGTTGTACGCCGTCGTGCAGGTCGCGCTCGATACGGCGCCGTTCGTCGTCGACGGCGTCCACCACCCCGGCGCGGCTCGCGGCCAGCTCCACGATCCGCCGCTCCAACTCCTCCTGGTGGCTGGGCCCGAGGAAGTGCCGGGCCAACTGCCGCTCCAGCTCGGCCACTCCGAATATCCCCTGCACGGCGAGGAAGAACAGAAACAGCCCACCGAAGGTGCCGAGGACCATCGCACCGGGATTCTCGATGTCCGTGACCAACCAGCCGAACGCCCCGAACATGCCGTACGCGAGACCGATCGCCACCGACAGCATCACGACCGCACCCAGCGCGCCGAGTGTCCAGCGGCACGCGATGTAGCGCAGGGCGCGCGCATCCTCGTACGCGGGAGATACGGACACGCTCATCCAGGTCCCGAGCCGTCGGCGCTCGAACTGTGTCAGTCTCCGCGCACCCGCGAACACGGGCCGGAGCACGGCCTGCCGGCCGCGCGGCCAGGCCAGTACGGGTAACAGGGCGAGGCCGGACAGAACGGTGAAGAGCAGCTCGACGGCGGCCGAGGCGGCTCCGGTCATGAGCCCCACCCCGCACCACGCCCCACGTCGCGCCACATCTCGCATGATCGCCACGCTAGCCGGGCGTCGGGGCGGCGCGCACTGCGGAAAACCGCAATTCCGAACTGCGGTTGACCGCATGGAACCTTGCGGTCGGCCTCAGGGTCTCTTCAGGTTCGGTTTTCTAGCGTGAGCGGCATGACAGCCATCGCAGCCGGCGTCGCGGCGGACAGCGGCGCGCCTCAGTGGATCAACAGCCTCATGGACACGCTCGGGGCGCCGGGCGCGGGCATCGCCATCGCCCTGGAAAACCTCTTCCCGCCTCTACCGAGCGAGGTCATCCTGCCACTCGCGGGGTTCGCGGCGAGCACCGGACAGATGAACCTGTTCGCGGCACTGCTGTGGACGACGGCCGGTTCCGTCATAGGCGCACTCGCGCTGTACGGAGTGGGGGCGCTGCTCGGCCGCGACCGCACGGTGGCGATCGCGGCCCGGTTGCCGCTGGTGAAGGTCGCGGACATAGAGAAGACGGAGGCGTGGTTCGTCCGGCACGGCACCAAGGCCGTGTTCTTCGGACGCATGATTCCGATCTTCCGCAGTCTGATATCCGTGCCCGCGGGCGTCGAGCGCATGCGCCTGCCCGTCTTCCTCTGCCTGACCACGCTGGGCAGCGCGATCTGGAACACCGTCTTCGTCCTCGCCGGCTATCTGCTCGGCGAGAACTGGACGGAGGTCAGCGGCTATGTGTCGGCCTACTCGAAGGTGGTGCTGGTCGCGGCGGTGCTCGCGGTGCTGTTCTTCGCGGGCGTACGGCTGTTCAGGCCGGGGCGGGGCGGGCGACGGCGCGCCAAGGAGCGGGAAGCGTCCACAGCCTCGTCCACCGCAGCCGCCGTTGAGGCCCCTACCGGACCTCCCGCAGGAACTCCCGCAGAATCCGCTCACCCGCGGCGACACCCCGTTCCGGAAGAGAGGTGATGCCGGGGGCCGTCCAGCCCACGTCGGCCAGTTCGCCGTGGCCCGGGCGCCAGCCCCGGTCGGCGGCGAGGAGGAGATCGGCGTCGAGGAGGGAGTCACCTGCCGCGAGGGTGCGGTCGGCTCCGGTGCGGCGGGCGATCTCCCGCATGGCGGCGCTCTTGGTGAGCGGCTTCGGTACGGCGTAGATCTTGCGGCCCTGGAGAGAGACCGTCCAGCCGAGGTTCTCCGCCCAGACGGCCAGTTCCTTCACCCAGTCCTCGGGGAGCAGTTCACGCTCGACGACGACGTATGCGAAGAGGTCCTCGGCGACGCGGTGCTTGCGCACCCAGGCGGGATCGGCGGTGGCCGTCATATGGGCCCGCACCTCGGCGAGCGGGGCGCACTCGCCGGCCAGGCGCCCGGTGACCTGCGCGTGCCACTCCGGGTCCGAGACACCGTCGACAAGGAGATGGCCGCCGTTGGCGCAAATCGCGAACTTCGGGGCGGAGCCGGGGAGTTGGATGCGCCGGTACTGCTGACGCGTACGGGTCGTGGTCGGCACGAAGACGGCCGCCTCGCCGAGTTCGGCGAGCAGTCCTGCCGCGGTCTCCGTCATGTACGACAGCGGTTTGCTCTCGTACACCTCGACGCACAGCAGCCGCGGCGCCCGCTCGTCCGGCAGGGGCAACGCGAGCGCGGCGGCGGAGTAGATGAGCGTGCGGTCGAGGTCGCTGGCCACGAGCACCTTCGGCGAGGACATCAGACCGTCACCGCCTTGCCGTCGGCGCCGGTCGCCCCGCGCGTGTACTGGGGGTGGATCAACCCCACGCAGGTGTACGGGAGTTCGGCCACCTCCTCGACGGGCACGCCCCGCTGCTCGGCGAGCAGGCGTACGTGAGCCAGGTCTGCGCCCGCTCCCGCGCGGGCGAGGATCTTCCACGGGACGCGGCGCAGCAGTACGCGAGTCGTCTCGCCGACGCCCGGCTTCACGAGGTTCACATCATGGATGCCGTACTCCTCGCTGATCCGCTCGACAGCCGCCCAGCCCTCCCAGCTTGGGCTGCGGTCCATGGAGAGCAGTTCCTTGACCAGGGTGTCGACCGCGTCGCCGACCTCGTCGAAGCGGTCGGAGATGGCGTCCAGGAAGTCGACGGAGACGTCCGCGTCGGCAAGCTCGCGATAGAACTTCGCGCCGTGGAAGTCGTGCTCCCCGACCAGGTCGGCGCGCAGCACCGTACGCGAAATGAGCCCGGAGACCGTCGAGTTGAGGCAGGCGGAGGGGATGAGGAAGTCCTCGCGGGTGCCGTAGGTGCGTACGCAGGAGCCGGGGTCGGCGAGCACCGCGATCTCCGGGTCGAAGCCGGTGATGCCGTCGGAGACCTCGAACTCCTCGATGGCCTGGGCGAGTTCGCGCGTGATGGCGCCCTTGCCGGTCCAGCCGTCCACGAAGACGACATCGGCCGGGTCGTGGTGGGCGGCCAGCCAGCGCAGCGCGTTGGCGTCGATGCCGCGCCCGCGCACGATGGAGACGGCGTAATGAGGGAGGTCCAGCCCGTGCCGGTGCTTGGCCCAGCGGCGCATCAGGATGCCGATGGGGGTGCCGGCGCGGGCGAGCGACACGAGGACGGGCCGCGGCGACCGCTCCGCCAGCACGGTCTCGGTGACGGCGCCCGCAGCCTGGGCGATGCGCGCGGCCGAGGTGTCCAGCGCGGCGCGGAACAGCTCCTGGTACTGGTCACTCGGCTGGTACTCCACCGGCAGCGACTCCGCGTAGTGCGCGCCCCCGCTCTGGATCGCCTCCTCGCGCTCCTCCGTCGGCGCCTCCAGCGTCACGTCCGAGAGGTCCTGGAGCAGCCAGCCGACCTCGTCAGGTGCGTACGAGGAAAAGTCGGGGCCGCGGAGGGGCTCGGGCAGCATGGAGGGCCTTTCGGACAGCTGCGGGGTGGGGGCGTACGACGGTATGTACGAGGGGACGACGGCCAGCAGCACGCTCGGGGTGTGGGCGGCGAGCTGCGCCAACAGGCCGTCCGGGGCGTGCAGTTCGGCGGTGTCGGCGACCGAGTCGACCACGGCGACGACGGCGTCGAATCCGGCGCCCGCGACGTTGTAGGCGTAGCGCTCGCCGGGGCCGTCGCCCGGCCGGTCGTGGGCGGGGAAGACCAGGCGGCTGCGGATCGCGTAACCGGGGTCGTCGACAGCGAGGACGGGAGAACGGGTCGTGGTGGAGTAGCGGACCTCGGCGTCGGTCAGCTCCTCCAGCGCGACACCGAGCCGCAGCGGCGCGTACATCAACTCCTCGAAGCCGAGGACGAGTACGCGTCGCGCTTCGTCCGGCAGCGCGTCCGCGAGCCGCGCGGCCATGGCGGGCAGGGCGCCCTCCAGGCGTATGCGGTGCTCGGGGGTGAAGCCGTGCCGGCCGCCGTCGGGCAGGCCCTGCGGCCAGCCGAGTTCCACTCGCGCGACGGTGCCGCGCTCCGGAAGCCCTGCCGGCCCCGGCAGCTGTTCTGCGGCCGTCTCGTGCTCGGTGACCAGGGCCTGCCCCTTCTCCAGTACGCCGTCGGGCAGCCGCACCGTGCCCGAGGCCGCCGCCACCAGGTCCACGCGGGCGCCGATCTCGCGGGCGAAGGCGTCGAGGCGGCCCTGGTCGGCCGGGGAGCGCATGTCGACGAGCGCGACGATCACGTAGTGCTCGCGCGGGTAGCGCTCGTGCAGCGCGCGGATCGTGTTGAGCACGGTGTTGCCCGTGGAGAACTCGTCGTCCACGAGGACCAGCGCCCCGTCGCCCGCGAGCAGCCCGGGCTTCTCCGGCAGCAGCAGATGCGAGGTGGCGTGCGAGTGGGACTCCTCGAAGCCGCCCGCGCGCTCGACCCCTTCGACGGGGCGCCGCGTCGAGTGCAGGTAGGGCGCGAGGCCCAGGCCGTCCGCGACCGAGTGGCCGAGGCCCGTCGCCGTCTCCGCGTAACCGAGCACCACGGCACGGCTCGCCGCTGCGTCGCCGAGCAGTTCACGCACCCGGTGGCCCAGTTCGTACCCGGCCTGCCACACCGTGCGCGGGCTCTGCGGTACGTGCTTGCCCAGCACGTTCGACACGAGCAGATGCGCGCGCTTGGGGTTGCGCCGCAGGGCAAGCCCCAGCAGCTCGCTCAGCTTCTCGTCACCGACGAGTTCGACGCCGAGCCGCTCGGCGACCCAGGTCCCTGTCCACACCACGTTTTCCATTAAATCCCTGTGTTCGGCCGGGGAACCCGGCGGCTAAATCCCTGTGCTCAGCCGGGCAGACCGGTCAGCTGGGCAGCCCGGCGGCAAGCAGCTCCACGAAGCCGATGTCCTCGTTCGCGACGCCGAAGACCTCGGCGCGCTGCAGGGTGCGCTCGGCCCAGGCGCGGTGCGGCTTCACCTCGTTCATCTTGTTCGTGTACGCGGACCGCAGGACGCCTCCGCCGCCACGCTCCGGACGCAGTATGTCCTGGGCGTCGCTGTACTCCTCGTGGCTGACCACGGACAGGGCGTGCACGGGCAGTACGTGCGAGGGGTGGATGCAGGTCTTGCCGAGCAGACCGTTGGCGCGGTCGAGGGAGATCTCGCGCAGCAGCCCGTCCATGTCGTGCTCGATCAGCGCGTTGCGCAGGTCCTCGGCCTCCGGGGTGAAGGGGCTGCGGCGCAGTTGTGGCTTGAACATGCGCTCCTGGACCCGGAAGTACTCCCACACGGGCCCCGTCACGGTGAATCCGGTGCCGTCGGCCCGTCCCAGCACGTTCACCACGTCGGCGATCACGGAGGCCACGATCTGTACGTCGTACGCGGTCATGTCGGGCGCCCGGCGCAACCCGTACGAGGAGCAGAAGTCGGTGACGCCGAGCCTGAGCGCGAGGATCCGGTCGCGGTACTTGTCGACGGCGCGGAAGATGCCCGCGAGGGTGTCCACGCGGGACTCGCGGTACAGCAGGTCCGGCGATTCGAGGACGGGCATGGCGAACAGCCGCCGCCCGCTCGCGGCCTCGGCCGCGGTGAGCGCCTCCAGGAACGGCACGCCCCGCTCCTCGGTGAACTTCGGCAGTACGAAACCGGACAGCAGCCGGGCCGCGTCGCCGAGCCGCTGGACGAGGTCCGGGATCTGCTCCGGCGTACGGACGCGGACGAACAGCAGCGGCAGCTCCGTATCCGGGCAGCCATCGGCCAGGACCCCGAACTGCCGGACCAGGTTCTCCTCTGCGCCCGGAACCTCCGAGTCGTCTATGGAGTCCTCCAGGCACAGCACCATCGAGACGACGCCGCGCCCGGTCTGCTTCACGATGTCCTCGGCCAGCCGCG
The DNA here is from genome assembly GCF_054783935.1 of Streptomyces pseudoechinosporeus. Classification (NCBI taxonomy): domain Bacteria; kingdom Bacillati; phylum Actinomycetota; class Actinomycetes; order Kitasatosporales; family Streptomycetaceae; genus Streptomyces; species Streptomyces pseudoechinosporeus. Next base: position 73,763 of record NZ_BAAGPS010000074.1, on the reverse strand, counting down.
GTCTGGTCGCGGGGCTGTACAACGTGGCGCCGAGGGCCACGGAGAGCATCCGGGCCGGGGATTCCGCGGTGAAGACGCAGGGTTCCTGATGGAAGAGGCGCTGCCGCACCTCCGGAGCGATGTGCCCGAAATGACGCATGAGACTCCCCGGGGCGGCTGAGGCCTGACGATATGTGGCCGGTAATAGTACGTAGAGGCCCATGTCCGGGGTTCCCACCCGGCATGAAATTCAGGTTACGCAGATCAACACAGCCGAACACGGCCATGCCGTCCAGCGTCACATCGAACGGCTTGTGGCGCACCCCCGCATTGTCGTGACCAGGACCGAGAAGGCAGGATGACCGCATGACGCACGCGATGCTGAAGGGGTCGAACGTACCGCTGAACGCCAAGGCGGTACGGTCCGTGCTGCGCTGGTCGCCGGGGCCGGGCGTTCCCGACGTGGACGCCTCGGCGCTGCTCCTCGGGCCCGACGACCGTGTGCGATCCGACGAGGACTTCGTCTTCTACAACCAGCCCCGCCACCCCTCGGGCAAGGTCTGGCGACTCGGCAAGAAGCGGGTCGCCGAGGGGCTCACCGAAACGATCCAGTCGGATCTGGCGGGCGTCGACAAGGCCGTGACGAGGATCCTCCTGGTCGCCTCGGCGGACGGCGACACCTTCGACCGCGTCCGCGCCCTGCGGATCCTGCTGTACGACGCCGCCCTCGCGGACGGTGAGCCGCTGGCGTACTTCGACATCAAGCCGGAGACCGGCGAGGAGACCGCGCTGATCTGCGGTGAGCTGTACCGGCGCGGGGAGGGCTGGAAGTTCCGGGCGCTCGGCGAGGGCTATGCGAACGGCATCGAGGGTCTGGCGAGCGACTTCGGAATCGAGGTGGACGAGTCCGAGCCCGCGTCCGCGGGCAACTCGGTGCCGCTGCCGCCCGAGCAGCCCGCCGCCCCCGGTCTGCCCCAGCAACCCGCGCAGCCCGCCTACGGCTACCCCCCGGAGTCCACGACCCAGCCAGCGTACGGCTATCCGCAGCCGGCCTCCCCTGCCTCGTACGCCTATCCGCAAGCCGCACCGCCCCAGCCCGTCGCGGCGACCGCCCAGCCTGCGTACGGCTATCCCCACCCGGTCCCGGCCCTGCCCGACCCGGAGTTCAAACTGCCGCCGCAGGGACCGCAGTTCGTCGGGCGGTGAGCACCCCTCCGCAGCCCGCACACCCGCTTCAGGCGAGCGGGGCTCAACGGTCGGCCTTCGCTTTGTAACCGCGCCCCCACTGCAGCCCCCATCCATAGAGGCGGTCGAGTTCGGCCTGGAAGCCGTACACGAACTTCACCTCGCGCCGCACGATCAGCTCGTTCTTGACGTTCTCGATCATGACCACCGCGCAGGAACGGGCCTGCGGCTGGCGCTCGTCGAGGCCGACCTCGATCCGCGGGCCGTTGCTCGGGTAGAGGGTCACGATGGCGCGCGTACGGTCGAAGGCCGGGGTCTGGTCGTAGATGTAGACGAAGACCAGGAGCCGCTTGATCTGCTCCCGGTGGTCGAAGTTGACGAAGATCGTCTCGCCCGAGCCCGAGCCGAAGCGGTCGTCGCCGCTGAGTTTCACGTACGGCGGTCCGTTGAGCTCTCCGTAGAAGCTGCCCAGCGGCTGTACGACGCCCTTGGTGCCGTCCGTCAGCTCGTACAGGCACCCCAGGTCGAGGTCGACGTTGACCATGCTCTGGGTGTGCGCCTGCACCACTTCGGGCTTGAACGCCTGGAAGGGGTGGCGCAGCAGGCTGCCGCGCCGGCCGCCGCCTATGTCGGAGGTACGCATCCGCCAGGACAGGTTGATACGCAGATTGCCGTTGGCCGCGCCCTGTTTGGTGAGCGAGACCGACTGGTTCCGCTTGGTCAGCGTGATGGCGTTGGTCGCCGCGCTCCCCGAATCGAACGGCGTCGATCGCCCACCACGCCACAGACCGTCCCAGAAGCTCATTCCACCCCCACGGTTAGGTGTTCACCTCGACGAATACGACGACGGGGCGGCCATGAGGACTTCCTCGTGACCGCCCCGCCTCAAAGCGTTCCTCACCGGGAGAGGTGTCACACCCCGGACGAGATTTCTGCCTTGTCCGAGGCGTCAGCTTTTCCCTCGGCTGCCGCCAGTGCGCGGTTGCGGCGGACCGAGGACCAGAAGGACCAGGCGATCAGGACGACGCCGATGGAACCGGTGATGAACTCGTTGATCTCGTACTGGATGGTGATCAGCAGGATCGCGGCGAGCGCGCCGATCGCGTAGTGGGCGCCGTGCTCCAGGTAGACGTAGTCGTCGAGCGTGCCCTCGCGGACCAGGTAGACGGTGAGCGACCGGACGTACATGGCGCCGATGCCGAGACCGAGGGCCATCAGCACGATGTCGTTGGTGATGGCGAAGGCGCCGATGACACCGTCGAAGGAGAACGAGGCGTCCAGGACCTCCAGGTAGAGGAACATGAAGAAGGCCGCCTTGCCGGCCAGCGCCACCGCGGAGACCGGCTTGCCGGCCTTCTTGGCCTCCTCCTCGACCTCGTGCTCGTGCTCTTCCGATTCCTCGATCCGGTGCTCGAAGAAGCCGGAGAGGCCGCCGACGACCAGATACGTGATGAGACCGGCGACGCCGGAGAGCAGCACCGTCTCCGCCTTGTTGGCGGATCCGGCGTGCAGATGGGCGTTCTGGGCGAAGGTCAGCGCGACGCCCAGCAGGACGATCAGCGCGATGCAGGCCGAGAGCATGTCGACCTTGCCGAGCTTGGCCAGCGGGCGCTCGATCCAGCCCAGCCACTTTATGTCACGGTCCTCGAAGATGAAGTCGAGGAAGATCATCAGCAGGAACATGCCACCGAAGGCGGCGATCGACGGGTGGGCGTCGGTCACCAACTCCTCATAGCGATTCGCGTCGTTCAACGCCAGATCGACGGCCTCGATAGGGCCGAGCGAGGCGCTGACCGCCACGATCACGACGGGGAAGACCAGCCGCATTCCGAAGACGGCGATCAGAATGCCGATGGTGAGGAAGATCTTCTGCCAGAAGGCATTCATCTTCTTCAGGATTCCGGCGTTGACCACCGCGTTGTCGAAGGACAGCGAGATCTCGAGGACGGACAGGATCAGCACGATCCCGAACGCGCCCCATCCGCCGAACAGCACCGCTGCGACGAGGCCGAGCGCGGTGACCGCGAACGACCAGCCGAAGGTTTTCAGAACCACTGGCTACCCAATCATCTGTGTACGGGTCTCCCCCGCGCCGCGCGCGGCTTTACGAAACGTTGACTCCGAAGTCTAGAGCGATGCCCCGCAGCCCCGACGCGTACCCCTGTCCCACGGCTCGGAACTTCCATTCCGCGCCATATCGGTAGACCTCGCCGAAGATCATCGCGGTCTCCGTGGAGGCGTCCTCGGAGAGGTCGTAGCGGGCCAGTTCCTGGCCGTCGGCCTGGTTGACGACACGGATGAAGGCGTTGCTGACCTGGCCGAAGGTCTGGCCTCGGTTGTCGGCCTCGTGGATCGAGACCGGGAAGATGATCTTGTCGACGTTGGCCGGCACCTTGGAGAGGTCGATCAGGATCGACTCGTCGTCGCCGTCGCCCTCGCCGGTGAGGTTGTCGCCGGTGTGCTCGACCGAGCCGTCCGGGCTCTTGAGCTGGTTGTAGAAGATGAACCACTCGTCACCGAGCACCCGCCCCGAGTTGCACAGCAGTGCGCTGGCATCGAGGTCGAACGGGGCTCCGGTGGTGGAGCGCGCATCCCAGCCGAGCCCGATCAACACCTGCGTGAGGTTCGGTGCGGCCTTGGAGAGGGAGACATTGCCCCCCTTGGCGAGCGTGACGCCCATGTTTCTGTTCCTCCCCGGTCAAGCCTTCAGTTGTCGAGCGCGTCCGGCGCCGCACTAGTGGTGTGCGACGCCGGACGGGAGGTGAAGCGGCAGGTCCTGCCTTCTGTGACAGGAACCGAAAGGCTCAGACGTTGACCCCGAAGTCCTGCGCGATGCCGCGCAGGCCTGAGGCGTAGCCCTGGCCGATGGCGCGGAACTTCCACTCCGCACCGTGACGGTACAGCTCGCCGAAGACCATCGCGGTCTCCGTCGAGGCGTCCTCGGAGAGGTCGTACCGTGCGATCTCCGCGCCGCCGGCCTGGTTCACCACGCGGATGAACGCGTTGCGGACCTGGCCGAACGACTGCTGGCGGTTCTCGGCGTCGTAGATCGAGACCGGGAACACGATCTTCTCCACGTCCGCCGGTACGCCGGCGAGGTTGACCTTGATCTGCTCGTCGTCGCCCTCCCCCTCACCGGTGAGGTTGTCACCGGTGTGCTCGACCGAGCCGTCCTGGCTCTTGAGGTTGTTGAAGAACACGAAGTTGGCGTCGCTGCTGACCTTCCCCTCCGGGTTCGTCAGGATGGCGCTGGCGTCGAGGTCGAAGTCGGTGCCGGTGGTGGTGCGGACGTCCCACCCCAGACCGACGATGACCGCGGTAAGGCCAGGCGCCTCCTTGGAAAGCGATACGTTGCCGCCCTTGCTGAGGCTGACTCCCACGAGTCCTCCCATTGGTGTCCAGGGGCGGGGTGCCCCGTAGTGCGTTGCTATCGGATCAACGTGTCGATCCTAGTGAGGGGTTCCCTGTTGACGCAGGCCCTGCGCCCGAAGAATCACAGAGTGTCCAGCGCCTTCACGTACTCGTTCAGGTCACGCGCGTCCGGCAGCCCGTTCACGACGGTCCAGCGGACGACGCCTTCCTTGTCGATGATGAAGGTCCCGCGCACCGCGCACCCCTTGTCCTCGTCGAAGACGCCGTACGCACGCGAGACCTCGCCGTGCGGCCAGAAGTCGGACAGCAGCGGGTACTCCAGCTCCTCCTGCTCGCCGAAGACGCGCAGCGTGTGGATGGAGTCGTTGGACACGGCGAGCAGCTGGGTGTCGCGCTCGGAGAACTTCGGCAGGTTGTCGCGCAAGGCACACAGCTCGCCGGTGCACACGCCGGTGAAGGCGAAGGGGTAGAAGAGCAGCACGACGTTCTTCGCTCCGCGGAACTGGGAGAGCGTCACGGTGGCCCCGTGGTTGTCCTTCAACTCGAACTCCGGCGCCCTGGTCCCAACCTCGATCGCCATGGTCCTGCCATCCCTTCCTGGGGGTTCGTCGGGCAGGCCCCACCTTACGATCACTGTGGGCTGCATCCCAGGCCCCCTCGAGAGGGTCGTTTCTCGGCTACGGGCCCACAAAACCCCGGAGAGGCCCGCAAAAACGAGCCCCTCCGGTACTACGAGAACGTTCAGCCCAGCGGCAGCGTCACCTCTTCGACTTGGCCGCCTTGGGCGTAGCCAACCGGCTGCCACTCCAGTCCTTGCCCACGCTGATGCTCTTGGTCTGGGACAGCCCCGCGGTTGTCGCGGCTTCGGCGATATCGCTCGGCTCCACATAGCCGTCACGGCCGGTCTTCGGCGTCAGCAGCAGAATGCCGCCGCCCTCCTCGACGTACGTGGTGGCATCCACCAGCGCATCCGTCAGGTCGCCGTCGTCGTCACGGAACCAGAGCACCACGGCGTCGGCGACGTCGTCGTACTCCTCGTCCACGAGCTCGCTGCCGATCACTTCCTCAATGGCCTCGCGGAGCTCCTGGTCGACGTCGTCGTCGAAGCCGATCTCCTGGACCACCTGCTCGGGCTGGAATCCCAGCCTGGCGGCCAGGCTCGTCCGCTCCTCCGCGTGGTCCGCGGTCGCGCTCACGGGTTGCCTCCTGATCATGTTTGGTAAAGGTTCAAGCCACGCGCGTGCGCGAAGCATTGGCCGTAGTCCACACGGGCGGGACGGATCGCGCAAGTACCCGGCCGTCGAGACCGCCGAAACGGTGACGATCCTGGCGGTGTCGCCGCAACTCCAGACAGCCAATCATGGCTCTAGGTGACGCACACCACAGCGATCTGCCCGCTTTGTGAATTTCGGAACCCTATGAGGGTACGGGACTCGAATGGCTTTGCGGAACGCGTCATGGCTCGGGCGTATCGTTACGATTTGCCGGAACCCTCCCCCGGAGAACCGCGCGAACGTGCTGGTTACCCCTCGGTAGAGGTGACGTTTCCGTTTCCGAGGTACACGATGGGGATCGGTGCGGCCCTCAAGGACAACGGCGAGAACACCGACGACAACACTGAGCAAGAACCAAGAAAAACCGAGAAGAACGGCCTCCCTGAAAGCGAAGGAACAGCGTGGCTTCCGGACCCGATCGCAACCCGATCATCATTGGCGGCCTTCCGAGTCAGGTACCTGACTTCGATCCCGAAGAGACCCAGGAGTGGCTCGATTCCCTCGATGCCGCTGTCGACCAGCGCGGCCGGGAGCGAGCCCGGTATCTGATGCTGCGTCTGATCGAGCGGGCCCGCGAGAAGCGCGTGGCCGTGCCCGAGATGCGCAGCACGGACTACGTCAACACCATCGCCACCAAGGACGAGCCGTTCTTCCCCGGCAACGAGGAGACCGAGCGCAAGATCCTGAACGCGACCCGGTGGAACGCCGCGGTCATGGTCTCGCGGGCCCAGCGGCCCGGCATCGGCGTCGGCGGCCATATCGCCACCTTCGCCTCCTCCGCCTCGCTGTACGACGTGGGCTTCAACCACTTCTTCCGCGGCAAGGACGAGGGCGACGGCGGCGACCAGGTCTTCTTCCAGGGGCACGCCTCGCCGGGCATCTATGCGCGCGCCTTCATGCTGGACCGCCTCTCCGAGCGGCAGCTCGACGGCTTCCGCCAGGAGAAGTCGAAGTACCCCGACGGCCTGTCCAGCTACCCGCACCCCCGCTCGATGCCCGACTTCTGGGAGTTCCCGACCGTCTCCATGGGCCTCGGCCCGCTGGGCGCGATCTTCCAGGCGCGGATGAACCGCTACATGGAGGCACGCGGCATCGCGGACACCTCCAAGTCCCATGTGTGGGCCTTCCTCGGCGACGGCGAGATGGACGAGCCGGAGTCGCTCGGCCAGCTGTCCATCGCCGCGCGCGAGGGCTTGGACAACCTGACCTTCGTCGTCAACTGCAACCTCCAGCGGCTCGACGGCCCGGTGCGCGGCAACGGCAAGATCATCCAGGAGCTGGAGTCGCAGTTCCGGGGCGCCGGCTGGAACGTCATCAAGCTGGTCTGGGACCGCACCTGGGACCCGCTGCTCGCGCAGGACCGCGACGGTGTGCTGGTCAACAAGATGAACACCACGCCGGACGGCCAGTTCCAGACGTACGCCACCGAGACCGGCGCGTACATCCGCGACCACTTCTTCGGTGACGACCAGCGGCTGCGGACGATGGTCGAGAACATGACCGACGACCAGATCCTGCACCTGGGCCGCGGCGGTCACGACCACCGGAAGATCTTCGCGGCGTACTCGGCGGCCCGCGCCCACAAGGGCCAGCCGACGGTGATCCTCGCCAAGACGATCAAGGGCTGGACCCTCGGCCCGAACTTCGAGGGCCGTAACGCCACGCACCAGATGAAGAAGCTGACGGTCGCCGACCTCAAGGGCTTCCGCGACCGCCTGCACCTGCCGATCTCCGACAAGGAGCTGGAGGAGGGCCCGCCGCCGTACTACCACCCGGGCCGGGACTCCGAGGAGATCCAGTACATGCACGACCGCCGCAAGGGCCTGGGCGGTTACGTCCCGACCCGCGTCGTGCGCTCGAAGCCGCTCGCGCTGCCCGAGGACAAGACGTACGCGAGTGTGAAGAAAGGTTCCGGTCAGCAGTCGATCGCCACGACCATGGCGTTCGTACGGCTGTTGAAGGACCTCATGCGGGACAAGGAGATCGGCAAGCGGTTCGTGCTGATCGCACCGGACGAGTACCGCACCTTCGGCATGGACTCGTTCTTCCCGAGTGCGAAGATCTACAACCCGCTGGGCCAGCAGTACGAGGCCGTCGACCGCGACCTGCTGCTCGCGTACAAGGAGTCGCCGACCGGGCAGATGCTGCACGACGGCATCTCCGAGGCGGGCTGTACGGCCTCGCTGATCGCGGCGGGTTCGGCGTACGCCACGCACGGCGAGCCGCTCATCCCGGTCTACGTCTTCTACTCGATGTTCGGTTTCCAGCGCACCGGCGACCAGTTCTGGCAGATGGCCGACCAGCTGGCGCGCGGTTTCGTACTGGGTGCGACCGCCGGCCGTACGACGCTGACCGGTGAGGGTCTCCAGCACGCGGACGGCCACTCACAGCTGCTCGCCTCCACCAACCCGGGCTGTGTCGCGTACGACCCGGCGTACGGCTTCGAGATCGCGCACATCGTGAAGGACGGCCTTCGCCGGATGTACGGCTCCTCCGAGGAGCACCCGCACGGCGAGGACGTCTTCTACTACCTCACCGTCTACAACGAGCCGATCCAGCACCCATCGGAACCTGCGAGCGTGGACGTCGAGGGCATCCTCAAGGGCATCCACCGCTTCTCGGCGGGCACGTCGGGCTCCATTCCGGCGCAGATCATGGCGTCCGGTGTCGCGGTGCCGTGGGCCGTCGAGGCGCAGAAGATCCTCGCCGAGGAGTGGAACGTCAAGGCGGACGTCTGGTCGGCGACCTCCTGGAACGAGCTGCGGCGCGAGGCCGTGGAGGTGGAGCAGCACAACCTTCTGCATCCCGAGGAGGAGCAGCGCGTTCCGTATGTGACGCGGAAGTTGTCGGACGCCGAGGGTCCCTTCGTAGCGGTCTCCGACTGGATGCGATCGGTTCCGGATCAGATCTCGCGCTGGGTGCCCGGTACGTACCAGTCCCTGGGCGCGGACGGCTTCGGCTTCGCGGACACCCGCGGGGCGGCTCGCCGCTACTTCCACATCGACGCCCAGTCGATCGTGGTCGCGGTTCTCACGGAGCTTGCCCGCGAGGGGAAGGTCGATCGCTCGGCACTTAAGCAGGCCATCGATCGGTATCAGCTGCTGGATGTTTCGGCGGCGGATCCCGGTGCCGCGGGAGGCGACGCGTAAGCGCTCCGCTTGGGCAGCCGGTTCCAAGGTGCGTTCCTTGACTGCAGGTCCGTTGTGGCTGGTCGCGCCGTTCCCCGCCGGTTGCCTCCGGCGGTGGGGCGGCTGCGGGTTCGTTGTGGTTGCTCGCGCCGTTCCCCGCGCCCCTGGGGTCCGTGCGTGGGTCGGGGCCGCGGGCCGGTGCGTCAGCCCGTCGCAGGCCGGGCATACGGCCCTGGCCTGGTACACGGTCCTGGTTTCCTGAGACCGAACCTAAGCGACGGGCATACGACGCACCGGCCCACGGCCCCTCCCGCCGGTGGGCAAGTGACGGGTCCGTTGTGGCGGACGGCTCCAGAGACGCGCCCTATAGGGGCGCGGGGAACTGCGCGAGCAACCACAACGGCCCCGCAGCCGATAATGCCGACATGGATGAGAGATCGGCGCAACATCGTTGGGAGCGGCGCACTCAGCGCCCGCTGATGGGGATGGCGATGGTGTTCGCCGCCGCCTACGCCGTGCCGATCGTCTGGCCCGACGCCAGGCAGGCCGTGATGAAAGCGTGCGAGGTCGTGGAGTGGGTGGTGTGGGGAGCCTTCTCCCTCGACTACCTCGTACGGCTTGTACTGGCCGAGCGGCGCGGCGAGTTCGTACGGACGCACTGGCTCGACCTGTGCGCCGTACTGCTACCGCTGATCCAGCCGCTGCGGCTGCTCAGGGTCGTGGCCACGGTGCTGCTCGTCGGGCAGCGGGCCAGGATGGCCACGCAGATCCGGCTCACGACGTACGTCGCGGGTGCCGTGGTGGCGTTGATGATGTTCGGCTCGCTCGCCGTGCTGTCCGTCGAACGGGAGTCGCCGGACGGCAACATCAAGACGATGGGTGACGCGGTGTGGTGGTCGTTCACCACGATGACGACCGTCGGATACGGCGACCACGCGCCGACGACCGGCCTCGGCCGCATGATCGCGGTCGGGCTGATGCTCTCCGGAATCGCCCTGCTCGGTGTCGTCACCGCCAATATCGCGGCCTGGTTCATCGCCCGCTTCGAGTCGGACGACGTGGAGGAGCGCCGGCAGACGGCCGCGATCGAGGCCCTCGCGGAGGAGGTACGGGCGCTGCGCGCCCAGGTCGCCGCGTTGTCCGAATCCCCGGCAACGCTCCCCGGGAAGGGCCGTACACAGGATCGCGTATAGGGCCATACGCAGGTAACCGCCCCGCGCCCCGGACGGAGCGCGGGGCTCCCTCACGTCCCGCGGATCAGAACATTCCGGTCGCGGGAGTCCCTGCCCCGGCGAGCCAGACGATCGCCAGGACCGTGTCGATCGTGCCCAGCACCACGGCGATCAGTGCCGGTACCGGGCGGGCGCCGCTCCAGCTGCGTCCCATGGCGAGCCAGCCGCAGGCGATCGCCACCGGGCCGAGAATGATGCCCAGTACGAAGAAGCCGGCGACCGCGCAGACGGCTCCGATGATTCCGAGCGTCGCGCGATCCGGCCCACTCCGTGACCACGTCCGGCTACGTGAGCGGGGGTGCTTGCGCGTGGTGTGTCCGAAGCCCGCCATCATCAACTCCCAGGACTTTTGCTGCCGGTTCGGGCTCGATGCGGCGAGTACCCTGGTTCGTCACCCTCAGTCCCGTTGAATCCACAGCCCCGTTGAATCCGCGGCGCGCCATCCCCCTCCGGCGGCGCGCCGCGGCCTGGCCCGACTGCCGTGGCGTACGGATCAGTTGAACCACTCTGGCCGCCGATAAGGCCCGTACGAAAGTCGTACGGACACCTGTCACCCTGATAGGCGAATGCCCCGCCGGGCGGACCCGACGGGGCGTCAGTCACGGCGGACGGTTGCCTAGATGTGCCCCGCCCCCGGCCCCGCGGCGTCTGCGTTGGCGCCGCGCTTGGTGAGGAAGGCGACGAGGACCGCGACGGCGGCGACCCCGGCGGCGACCAGGCTGGCCAGGCTCATGCCGGAGATGAACGTGTCGTGGGCGACGTCCGTGATCTTCTCGGCGATCGGGGCCGGAGTGTCCGGCGGCACCGGCGCGGCGCCGACCTGGACCGCCTCGGAGGCCTGGTGGAGCTGGGCCTCGGAGAGCGGCGGAAGCTTGGCGTCCGCCCAGTTGCCCGCGAGGTCGTTGTCGACCTTGGAGGCCATCACGGCGCCGAGAACCGCCGTACCGAGACTGCCGCCGATCTGCATGGCCGCCTGCTGGAGACCGCCGGCGACACCGGAGAGCTCCATCGGCGCGTTACCCACGATGACTTCGGTCGCGCCGACCATGACGGGCGCGAGCCCGAGGCCGAGGAGGGCGAACCAGATCGACATGACGCCGCTGCTCGTGCCCTTCTCCAGCGTCGACATGCCGTACATGGCGATGGCCGTGCACGCCATGCCGCCCGCGAGCGGGATGCGCGGCCCCACCTTGGTGATCATGGCGCCCGCGAGAGGCGAGCCGACAATCATCATGCCGGTGAGCGGCAGCAGGTGCAGGCCCGCGTCGATGGGACTCATGCCGTGCACGTTCTGCAGGTAGAAGGTGACGAAGAAGAGGCCGCCCATGAAGGCGATGGCCATCAGGACCATCAGGACGACACCCGCCGAGAGCGGTACGGAACGGAACAGGGCCAGCGGAATCAGCGGTTCCTTGACCCTCGTCTCCCAGAACGCGAACAGGGCGAAGCCGAGCACGGAGATGCCCAGGAACGCCCAGGTCATACCGTCGCCCCAGCCCCACTCCGGGGCCTTGATGAGCGCCCAGACCAGGCAGAACATGGCGCCGGACAACAGCCCGATGCCGAGCACGTCGAAGGAGCGCGGCGCGTTCTCGGCGCGGTGGTCGGTGAGGATCGCCACTCCGAGGACGACGGCCAGGATGCCGACGGGGACGTTGATGAAGAAGACGGACTGCCAGTTGACGTTCTCGACGAGTACGCCGCCGAGGATCGGGCCGCCCGCGGTGGAGGCGCCGATCACCATGCCCCAGATACCGATGGCCATGTTCAGCTTCTCGGCGGGGAAGGTGGCCCGCAGCAGTCCGAGCGCGGCCGGCATCAGCAGCGCGCCGAACAGGCCCTGGAAGACGCGGAACGTGATCACCATGGCGATGGAGCTGGACATCCCGATGACGCCCGAGGCCGCCGCGAAGCCCACGACGCCTATGAGGAAGGTCTGCCGGTGTCCGAACCGGTCGCCGAGCTTGCCCGCCGTGATCAGCGTGACGGCGAGCGCGAGGAAGTACGCGTTGGTGATCCACTGGACGTCGGCGAAGGTGGCGCCCAGGTCTGTGGCGATGGCCGGGTTGGCGATGGCCACGATGGTGCCGTCGAGGGCCACCATCATGACGCCCACGGCCACGGTGATGAGGGTCAACCAGGGGTGGCCGCGAAGCCCCCGGTCCGGTGTCCGGTCCGACGGGACGACTGGCGTCTTGTCCCCCGAGCCCGTCGTGTCGACAGTGGTCTGACTAGTCATGCGTTCGAGGCTAATGACAGCCACTGACACTTGACAAACCAATTCACAAGTCGGTAACTGTCACGTCACTCACGGATAGGGTGAGCTGGACAAAAAGGCCTGGGAGCAGACAAGGCTTCGTGCGATCAGTCCGGAAGGGAGGGCCCATGGACACGCTGCCCCGACCCGGGCTGCGCGAGCGCAAGAAGCAGCGGACCCGGGACGCGCTGGTGCGGGCCGCCCTGGAGCTGTTCACGAGCAAGGGGTACGAGCAGACGACCGTCGACGAGATCGCCGAAGCCGTCGATGTGTCACAGCGCACGTTCTTCCGTTACTTCGCGGGCAAGGAGGAGGCCGCGTTCGCCGTCCTGGAGATGACGGAGGCGCACTTCCTCGACCTGGTGCGCGAACGCCCGCCCCACGAGAGCCCGTTGGAAGCGCTCCGCCGGGCCGTCCTGGAGAACTGGGACACCCTGAACGAGACCGTCGAGAGCGTCATCCCGGTCGAACTGCACATGCGCACCTTCCAGCTGATCGAGTCGACGCCCGCCCTGCTCGCCGTCCATCTGCGCCGCACCGCGGAGTTGGAGGAGAAGCTCGCGCGACTGATCGCCGAGCGTGAGGGCCTGGACGTGGACACGGATCCGCGACCGCGGGTGGCGGTGGCCGTGTTCAGCGGCGTGATGCAGGTGACCGGGCGGCTGTGGAGCACGGGCGAGGACCTCAGCGTCGAGGCGATTCGCGCGCTGACCACCACTTATCTCGACCAGGTGGGGCCCGCGTTGACCAAGGGCTGGAACATACAAGGCGAAACGGGCAACGACCCGGCGTGACGCTTCAGCTCCCATACACAGCGTGACGCTTTAACTCCCACTGAGCCCGGATTGCCCCAATTACCCAGTGAGAAACGTGATCCCCCTCACTCGGTTAACGCGAGACCGTCTTGTTCTCTTAGTGTGTCCTCCCAGTGACTTCCTTCGACTCCCCTCCCCAACTCAACGTCTGGCGCGCTCTCCTCGCTCTGGCCGTCGTCTTCGTCATGCTGGCGACCACCGGCTGGACCGTCGTACGCAACCACAGAGCTGCGGCAACACCGCTCGCGGCCTCCCTCTCCGCCTGGGAACGCGGCGGCATCGGCGGACGTGAGCTGCCGGACCCGGACTCCGCGCCGGCCCGCCTCGCCCGCTTCTTCGCCTCGCTCGACGTCCAGCAGCGCCACCGGCTCGCCGCCCGCTATCCGCTCGCTGTCGGCAATATGAACGGGGCGCCGGTGAAACTCCGATACCGCGCCAACCGCATCGCACTCGACGAGGCACGCAGGACCGAGCTGAAACGCATGCACGACGAACGGCTCTCGCCCGCGGGTCAGCACGAGGCGGGCCGCCGTATGCATCGTTACGAGGACCTGCTGCACAAGGACCGTCAAGTCCTCGCCTTCGACCCGCTGGGCGCGGGCCGGATCGCCGAGGTCTTCGGAGACCTGGGCAAGGCACAGCGCGTCTCAGTCGTCGTTCCGGGCGTCGACACCGACCTACTGAACTTCCAGCGCACCGACCGCGAGTTCTCCGCGCCCGTCGGCATGGCGAGGTCGCTGTACCTGGAGGAGCGCGCGGCGAGCCCGAGTACGCGTACGGCCGTGATCGCCTGGGCCGACTACACGGCGCCCAGCGGACTCGGTATGGACGCGGCCACCGGCGTACGCGCCGAGGAGGGCGCGGTCCGGCTCAACACGCTCGTACGGACGCTGCCCGGCCGCTCGCCGATCGCGCTGTACTGCCACAGCTACGGCTCCGTGGTGTGCGGCGTCGCCGCGGACACGCTGCCGTCCCGGGTCTCCGACATCGCGGTCGCGGGCAGCCCCGGGATGCGGGTCGCGAACGCCGGGCAGCTGCACACCTCCGCGCGGGTGTGGGCCACGCGGGACTCCGACGACTGGATCCAGGACGTGCCGTACATGGAGGTCGGCTGGCTCGGTCACGGGGCCGATCCGGTGTCCTCGGGGTTCGGGGCGCGGGTGCTGTCCGCATGGGGCGCGAAGGGCCACGGCGGCTATTTCGAGCCGGGTACGGAGAGCCTGCGCAACTTCGCCGAGATCGGCGTTGGCGCGTACCGCGCGGTGAGCTGCGCACACGAGGATGACGTGTGCCAGAAGGGTTTGTCCGACATGGCTGAAGCCGGACGCGCGTAGAGGACGAAGAAACCGCGGTTCGCACGGGGAGGGGACGAGGAAGCGCATGGCGCATACGATGGCCCGCATGGGTGACGTACTGGCCGGATTGCATGCCGCCTGGGAGTTCGAGTCCGACTCCGTGCTCATCCGCTTCGAACGGGGGATCCGTACGCCGAAGCTGTTCCAGGCGCTCGGCGAGCGCCGTATCCCCATCGAGGCGATCGCAGCGGTGACGCTGACCCCCGGCAGGCGCGGGACTGTCGTCCTGCGCGCCGAACCGAGACCGGGCGCGGACCCGCTGATGGAGGCGGCGGCGGGACAACTCAAGGAAGCATGCGATCCCTACCGTCTGGTGCTCCCCGGCGATCGCGAGACGCTCGCCGAGTACTACGCCGACGAGCTGCGGGCCCAACTCGTCCCCGACGACGCTGCCGTGGCGGAGCGCTATCTGGTGGACCCGCCCGAGGCGCCGCTGCAGTTCAAGGCGTACGACGGGAAGGCGTCCTTCGACGGCAAGTCGGTGTCCTTCCGGTGGTTCTGGACAGGCGCCTCGTCCGCCAAGTGGAAGGCGGGCGACCAGAGTTTCGCGGTCTCGGAGCTGAGCGGCGTCGAGTGGCGCTCGCCCGAGGTCTTCGAGGGCCATCTGCGGCTGCTGCACCGCGAACCGTCCTCCGTCAGTCAGCCCGCGCAGGCCGACCAGGACCCGGCGGCGGTCGTCTTCGGCCTCGGTTACGGGCCCGTGCACGAGTCGCTGCCCTTCGCGGCCTCGGTCCTCGCGGCGGTACGCGCGGCCGGGCCCCCGGCGAAGGGTGACGGCGCCGCGTCCGTCCGGCACCGCGACCCCGCGGACATCGCCGACCGGATCCGGCACCTCGGGGAGCTGCATCAGGCGGGGCTGGTGACGGACGAGGAGTTCACGTCGAAGAAGGCGGAGTTGCTGGCGGAGCTTTGACGGGCTGTGCTGTGGCTCGTCGTGGCTTCACCCCTCGTGAGGTGACTCGTCGTGGGGTGACTCGTCGTCATACCGCTCGTACCTGGGTATGAGGTGCGGTTGGGCTCTCAGGTAGGACGCGGCGGTGGGATCTTCGCGCCTACGCTGATCAGGCCATGAGCAATGCAGCGACTCCTCCCGGCCAGGAGCCCCGCGCACCGGCCGAAGAGCGGTCAGGGCACGGGGTACGGCACCGTGCGCTTGCCGCCGCCCGGCGCAGGCTGGGCGGCGCACGGGACAGACTGCGCTCGGCCGGGCCCTCGCTGCGTGAGGCCGCGGCGGCCTTCGTCCCGCCCAGCGGTGCGGCCGAGCCTCTCCTCGCGCAGGCGCCCAAGCGCTGGATGCGGCGGCTGCCGTACGTGATCGTGCTGGGCTTCGCCGCCGTCCTGGTCCCAGTCACGGCCCAGGTACTGGGAACCGACTACGGGGTGAACGACGGTCTCTCCGGTGCGCTCGGCTTCGCCCAGGCCGCACCTCTGCTGCTGGCCGTGAGCCGCCCGCTGACCGCGTGGTGGATCGTCTTCGTGGCGGACGTCATCGGGTCGTTCGTGGTGCTGAACCACGACGACGGCCAGCCGTCTCCCTTCACGCCCATGGTCATCGTGGGCTATCTGGTGCTGTGCCTGGCGCTCTCCCTGCGCGAGCCGCGCCGCACCGTGATCGGCGTGTGGGCGGCCACCGTGGCCGCGAGCCTCGTGCTGGGTGCGCTGCGGTCCGTGAACAGCCAGGACACCAGCGTGCTGATGATCGTCCTCAGCGGTGCCGCACTGCTGCTCGGCACCCTGCTGCGCGAGCGCGGTGAGACCCAGCAGCGGCTCGTCGAGCAGGAGACGATCAGCGAGGCCGAGCGCGCCCGGCGCACGCTGTTGGAGGAACGGGCCCGTATCGCAAGGGAGTTGCACGATGTGGTGGCGCACCACATGACGGTGATCTCGGTCCAGGCGGACTCGGCGCCGTACCGGCTCTCCGGCGTCTCCGACGACGTACGGGGGGAGTTCGAGTCGATAGCCGTCGGCGCCCGGGACTCGCTGGGCGAGATGCGGCGGCTTCTCGAGGTGCTGCGCAGTGAGGACGCGCGGGACGAGCGGGCCCCTCAGCCGGGCCTGGACAAACTGCGCCAGCTCGTCGAGGCGACCAGACGCGGCGGTGTCCCGGTCGAACTGTCGCTGCCGAAGCCGGTTCTCGAGAAGGACGAGCAGGAGTGGTCGAAGGTGTCACCGACCGTGGACCTGTCCGCGTACCGCATCGTGCAGGAGGCCCTGTCGAATGTGGTGCGGCACGCCCCCGGTGCCCCCACCCAGGTGTCGCTGTCCACCGACGGCCGACATCTGACGGTGCTGGTCGTCAACGGGCCCGCGGCGAAGCCGGTTTCGGGGCTGGAGTCGAGCGGCACCGGGCACGGGCTGGTCGGCATGGGCGAGCGCGTCCGGCTGGTCGGCGGCACGCTGGATGTCGGACCGCTGCCCGATGGCGGGTTCCGGGTGGCGGCCCGGCTGCCGGTGGCCGAGCCCTCGTCGTCCGCGGAGGAGCCCGCATCGTCCGCGGGGAAACCCATTGCCCCCATGGCGCCCGTCGATCCCGTAGAGGAGCCCGGCGCTTCATGACCATCCGTGTGATCATCGTCGACGACCAGGCCATGGTCCGCGCCGGTTTCGCGGCCCTGTTGGCAGCGCAGAGCGATATCGACGTGGTGGGCGAGGCGGCGGACGGCAGAAAGGGCGTCGAGCTGGCCCGTGGCACGCGCCCCGACGTCGTCCTCATGGACGTACGGATGCCGGAGATGGACGGCCTGGCCGCGGCGCGCGTACTGCTGGACCCACAGGAGGACCACAAGGACTACGTGGACCACGAGGACGCCGTGAGCCGGCCGAAGGTGCTGATGCTCACCACCTTCGACGCGGACGACTACGTCTACGAGGCGCTGCGCGCCGGAGCCTCCGGGTTCCTTCTCAAGGACGCGCCACCCGCCGATCTGATCGCGGCGGTGCGCGTGGTGGCCGCCGGGGACGCGTTGCTCGCCCCGAAGGTGACGCGCCGTCTGATCGCCGACTTCGCGCAGCAGCGTCCCGCCCCGCGCAGGAGACCCGCCGTTCAGCTGGAGGGCCTGACGCCGCGTGAGACGGAGGTGCTGGAGCTGGTCGCCCGTGGGCTGTCCAACCAGGAGATAGCGGACCACCTGGTGCTGGCCGAGCAGACGGTGAAGACCCACATCGGCCGCGTACTGGCGAAGCTGGACCTCCGCGACCGCGCGCAGGCCGTGATCTTCGCCTATGAGTCGGGGCTGGTCACGCCCGGCGACCGGTAGGGCCGTCGGGACGTGACCAGCGGGTTCACCGCCGGTTCGGGCTCACTCCCGGCCGGCGGAGGTGAACGTCATGTCGGCGTACCGGTTTCCGGCCACCTTGGAGGCGATCGGCTCCAGCAGGGCCATGTCCTCCTCGCCGAGGACGATGCGGGTGGCCGCCACGTTCTCCTCGATGCGGCTGCGCTTGCGGGTGCCCGGGATCGGTACGACCGGCAGCCCGTGCATGGCCGCCTGCTGCTGCACCCACGCCAGCGCGATCTGCCCGAGCGAGGCGCTGTGGGAGTCGGCGACCGCCCGTATCGGCTCAAGGAGGGCGACGTTCGCGGCCGCGTTCTCGCCCGTGAAGCGGGGCTGCATACGGCGGAAGTCGTCGGCCGTCAGGTCCTTCTCGGCGTTGGCGAAGGAGCCCGTGAGGAAGCCGCGGCCCAGCGGCGAGTACGGCACCAGGGCCACGCCCAGCTCACGGGCGGCCGGTACGACACCGGCCTCGATGTCGCGGCTGAACAACGACCACTCCGACTGCACGGCCGCGATCGGATGCACGGCCTGCGCCGCACGCAGCTCGCCGCCCGTGACCTCGCTCAGCCCCAGGTGCTTGACCTTGCCCTCGCGCACCAGCTCGGCCATGACGCCGACGGTCTCCTCGATGGGGACGTTCGGGTCGCGGCGGTGCATGTAGTAGAGGTCGATCACGTCGACGTCCAGGCGCTTCAGGCTCGCCTCCACGGCCTGGCGGATGTACGGCGGATCATTGCGGATGATGCGCTTCGTCGGCTCGTCCGGCGAGATGGCCAGGGCGAACTTCGTCGCGATGACGACCTCGTCGCGGTGGGCCTTGAAGAACGGGGAGAGGAACTTCTCGTTCTCGCCCTGGCCGTAGACATCGGCCGTGTCGTAGTGCGTCACGCCCAGTTCCAGCGCGCGCTCCAGGGTGGCCCGTGCCTCGTCGGCGTCCGTCGGGCCGTACGCGAAGCTCATCCCCATGCAGCCGAGGCCCTGTACACCGACCTCGGGGCCGCCCGTGCCGAGTTCCACCTTCGCGATCTTGCTGTCCGTCATCAGGACCTCTCCGACGCCAGGGCACGCCCGGCGTCCGCGTAGAAATTGATCTTGCGGTCGAGTACCGCGAGCGTGTCCTGCAGTTCGGCGATCCGGGACAGGACGTCCTGTCGGGTCGCCTTCAGGAGTTCGAAGCGGTCGCCATAGGTGTGGTCGCCCTCGCGCACCAGCTCCGCGTACCGCACCATGTCCGCGACCGGCATGCCGGTCAGCCGGAGCTTGCCGACGAGGTCGAGCCAGTCCAGGTCGCGGTTGCTGTAGCGGCGCTGCCCGGTGTGCGAGCGGTCGATGTGCGGCATCAGCCCGATGCGCTCGTACCAGCGCAGGGTGTGCGCCGTCAGACCGGTGAAGGCGACGACCTCGCTGATCGTGTACGTGTCCTGTCCGTCCGGGCGTCGGTCGACCTGCCGCGGGCCGGCGCAACTGTCGGTCCCTGTAGCCGTGGTGTGCGTGGTCTCCATCACCGTCATGGCCCCAACGCTAGAACCTTGGAGCGCACTCCAAGCAAGCGGAATCCGGTGAAATTCCGGCGACGCGGCCAGGCCTCGCTGACTACCGTGCGGCTCATGAGTCTTGTACGCCGTGCGGTGCCCGAGGACGCGGAGGAAGTGCTCCGGCTGCGTCAGGTGATGATCGACTCGGTCTTCGCCGTGGACAGTTCGACCGAGTGGCATGCGCAGTCCCTGCCGACGGTACGCACCAAACTCGCCGACGACGAAGGGGACTTCGCGGCGTTCGTCGTCGACCACCCCGACCGGCCGGGCGCGCTCGCGGCGCTCGTCGCCGGGACCATCGAGTACCGGATCGGGCGGGCGGGCAATCCGCACGGGTGCGTGGGATACGCCTTCAGCGTGGCCACCAACCCGGACGTACGGCGCCGGGGGTACGCGCGCGCATGCATGGAGAGCCTCCTCGACTGGTTCCGCGAGAAGGGCGCAACCCAGGTCGATCTGAACGCGTCCGCCGAGGCCGAGCCGCTGTACGCGTCGATGGGCTTCGTCCGCAAGCCCGACCCCTCGATGCGGCTGACGCTCTGAGCCGCATAACCTCGTACACATGTCCCTGCAGAACCTGGCGTTGATCGAGAACTGGCCGGTGTCCACCGCCGCGGCGGCCGTCGTACGAGCGGACGGCACCGTCCTCGGCTCGTACGGCCCGACCGGGCACCGCTTCCCGCTGGCCTCGGTCACCAAACCGCTCGCCGCGTACGCCGTGCTGGTCGCGTACGAGGAGGGGGCCGTCGACCTGGACGAACCGGCAGGACCGCCCGGCTCCACGGTCCGTCATCTGCTCGCCCACACCTCCGGACTGGCCTTCGACGAGCACCGGGTGACGTCCGCGCCCGGGGAGCGGCGGCTGTACTCCAACGCCGGGTTCGAGACGCTGGGAGATCATGTCGCGAAGGCGGCGGACATCCCGTTCGCGGAGTACGCGCGGCAGGCGGTCCTTGAGCCGCTGGGGATGACGTCGACCGCGCTCGACGGCTCGCCCGCCAAGGACGGCGTCTCGACCGTCGACGACCTGGTCCGCTTCGCGGCCGAGGTGCAGGCCCCGCGACTCCTCGACCCACGGACGGTCGCCGAGGCGATGACGGTCCAGTACCCCGGCACGAAGGGCGTCCTGCCCGGGTACGGCCACCAGAACCCCAACGACTGGGGCCTGGGCTTCGAGATCCGCGACTCCAAGTCCCCCCACTGGACGGGCAGTTCGTCCTCCCCCCGCACCTTCGGCCACTTCGGCCAGTCGGGTACGTTCTTGTGGATCGACCCGGACGCGGGGATCGCCTGCGCGGCTCTCACGGACCGGGCGTTCGGGCCGTGGGCGATCGAGGCGTGGACGCCGTTCACGGACGCGGTGCTGGCCGAGCTCAAGAGCGGTGGTTGAGGCTCCGGTTGAGGCGGTGGCCGATCCGTTCGGCTACTCTCCCCCGTGCACACACGCCGCACAGTTATCGGGGGAGAACAATGGGCGAGGTTCAACGGGGCGGAAAATTCCGCCCGTTGGAGGCCGGCGACCCAAAGATCGTGGCGAGCTACCGGCTCGCGGCACGGCTCGGCTCGGGCGGCATGGGCACCGTGTATCTGTCGTACACGCCGGGCGGGCACCCGATCGCGCTGAAGACGATCCGGCCCGAGCTGAGCGAGGACCCCGAGTTCCGCCGCAGGTTCCGGCAGGAGGTCCAGGCCGCCCAGCGCGTGCAGGGCCTCTACACGGCACCGGTCATCGACTACGACACCGAGGGCACGCAGCCGTGGCTGGCCACCGCCTATGTGCCCGGCCCGTCCCTGCACTCCGCGGTCGCCGAGCACGGCTCGCTGCCGGTGTCCTCCGTCCTGCTGCTGCTCGCGGGGGTGGCGGAGGCGTTGAAGGTCATCCACGCGGCGGGCATCGTCCATCGCGACCTGAAGCCCTCCAACGTGCTGCTCGCCGCCGACGGTCCCCGGGTCATCGACTTCGGCATCGCGCGCGCCGCCGACGCCACCGCCCTGACAGGCACCGGCGTCTCCATCGGCACCCCGGCGTTCATGTCGCCGGAGCAGGCGGCCGGGAAGCCGGTCACGCCCGCGTCGGACGTCTTCGCGCTCGGCCAGGTGGCCGTGTACGCGGCGCGCGGCACCGGAGCCTACGGGGACGGACCCTCGCACGCCGTGCTGTACCGGATTGTCCACGAACAGCCGGACCTCTCCGGCATCCCGGAGGAACTCGGGTTCATCGCGCGCTGCCTGGCGAAGAATCCGGACGACCGGCCCTCGCCCGCCGAGGTCATCTCCCTGTGCCAGGACGCGTCACCCACTCAGCTGCGCCAGTCGGGCTCCTGGCTGCCGGACCCGATCGGCGCCGACATCACGCAGCGGACCTCGGCGTCGGCGGAGCTGCTGGCCGCGCGGAACAAGACGCCGGAGGCACCGACCGCGGCGCCCCCGCCCGTACCGCCCACCGCGCCGGTGACCCAGCCGGACGCACCGGCCGCCGGCCCCGCCACACCGCCGGTGCACGCCGCGCCGACCGTCCACGCCGGCCCGGTCACGCCGCCTCCGCCCATGCCCGCCCCGCAACCGCCGGTGTACACGCAGCCGCCGTACACACAGCAGCCCATGCACCAGGCGCCGTATCCCCAGCAGCACGGCTGGCACCAGCAGCCACAGCCGCACCCATACCCGCTCCCGCCGCCTAAGAACAACGTCGGCAAGTGGATCGGCGTCGGCGTCGCGGTGGTCGCTTCCCTGATATGGGTCGGGGGTTGCGCGTCCATCCTGAAGGACTTGGGTGACTCGTCGGACGACGCCTCGAGCAGCTCCGGCGGTAGCTCCGGTTCCAGCAGCCCGAAGGCGCTGCCCGACCCCAAGCCGGTCAGCTACCCGGGCGTGAACATCCCCAAGGGCTACTACGTCCGGTTCGCCGACTCCCCGCTCAAGCCGCTGTCGGCGGAGGACGCCTCGAACGCTGCCTTCGCCGACAACAGCGACCTGTACTACGACAGAACCTGGTACGTCTCCGACGACGGCTCCCCCGTGCTCGGCAGCAGCAGCGAGAAGGTCGTCCTCCTCAACAACGCGCAGAAGGGCTCCCTCACCACCTGCCGGAACGAAACCCGGTACACCAAGGACGTCTCGCTCGCCCAGATCTCGGAGGGCTCCCAGCTGTGTGTGCACACCGCGTCCGGCCACATCGCCCTGGTCACCTACCGGGGTTCGGCTCCCAGTGGCGACCCCAGCGACTACGTCGCGGTGGACATCACCGTGTGGCGCAACGCGGAGGAGCCCAGCACCGAGAACTGAGCCCCCGTCACCCCGACAACTCCCAGATCAGCACCTCGGCCGGGACGGACCCGGCGACCAGCTCCAGCCCCTTCTCCTCCTCGGCCCGCACCGCGTCCCCGGGCCCCAGCTCATGGGGCCCGACCCGGACGGCACCCCGTACGACGTGCAGATACGTGCGCGGCGCGTCCGGTATGGCGGTCCGCTCCCCCACCGCCCCCAGCCGCCGCACGTGCAGCATCGCCCCGGCTTCCGGAACCGCGTACGGGGTGGAGTCGGCGATGCCGTGCACGATCTCGTACGCCGGGTCACCGCCGGGGTCCAAGGGCGCCAGCCACATCTGCACGAAGGTCAACGGCTCGGCGCCGTCGTTGCGCTCCACGTGCCGTACACCGCCCGCCGAGCTGAGCCGCTGCACATCCCCGGGCCTGACCACCGACTCGTGGCCCGCCGAGTCGCGGTGCGTGAGCTCGCCCGAGACGACCCAGGTCACGATCTCCGTGTGGCTGTGCGGGTGCTCGTCGAAACCTGCGCCGGGCGCGAGCCGCTCCTCGTTGCAGGCGATGACCGCGCCGAAACGGAGGTTGTCGGGGTCGTAGTGGGGTCCGAAGGAGAAGGCGTGCAGGGATTCGATCCCGACCGCCGGGTCGCCTCCGCGGTAGCGCTCAGCAGAGCGCCGTATGTCCATCACGGGCCCACGGTAGACCCGCGGCCGCCCTCATCCGAGACCCGCCGCCGCACACTCCCGTCCGGATAAGGCAGTCTTGTCCCGTGCCCGAACCCGAATCCCACGCCACCAAAGCCGCTGCCCGCGCCGCCCACGCGCACGCCGCGACCCTGAAGCGGCTGGAGAAGTCCTCCGGAAGTCTCGCCGCGCAGGCCATCGCGCGCATGGACGAGACGCTGCCGTGGTACCGGGCGATGCCCCCGGAGAACCGGTCGTGGATCGGGCTTGTCGCCCAGGCCGGTATCGCCGCCTTCACCGAGTGGTTCCGGCATCCGGACGCCCCGCAGGCCATCTCCACCGATGTCTTCGGCACCGCGCCCCGCGAGCTGACCAGGGCGATCACGCTGCGCCAGACCGTGGAGATGGTGCGTACGACCATCGAGGTCATGGAGTCCGCGATCGACGAGGTCGCGGCCCCCGGCGACGAGTCCATCCTGCGCGAGGCCCTCCTCGTGTACGCCCGCGAGATCGCCTTCGCCACCGCCCAGGTGTACGCACAGGCCGCCGAGGCACGCGGTGCCTGGGACGCCCGGCTTGAGTCACTGGTCGTCAACGCCGTGCTGTCCGGCGAGGCCGACGAGGGAGCCGTCAGCCGGGCCGCGGCCCTCGGCTGGAACTCCCCCGAGCATGTGTGCGTAGTGCTGGGCACGGCTCCCGACGGTGACAGCGAACTGACCGTCGAGGCCATCCGGCGGGCCGCCCGGCATGCCAAGCTCCAGGTCCTCACCGGAGTGCTCGGCGACCGGCTCGTCGTGATCGCCGGTGGCAGTGACGATCCGCTGGGGGTCGCCAAGTCGCTGATCGGGCCGTATGCGGCGGGACCGGTGGTGGCGGGGCCCGTCGTGCCCGATCTGCTGGCCGCGACCCGGTCCGCGCAGGCCGCCGCCGCCGGGCTCAAGGCGTGTTTCGCCTGGCAGGACGCCCCGCGGCCGGTACTGGCGGACGATCTGCTGCCGGAGCGCGCGATCGCCGGCGACCCCGCGGCGCGCGACCAACTGGTGGAGGAGATCTACAGACCACTGGAGGAGGCGGGGTCCGCTCTCCTGGAGACCCTGAGCGTCTACCTGGAACAGGCGAGCAGTCTGGAGGGCGCCGCCAGGATGCTCTTCGTTCACCCGAACACCGTGCGCTACCGGCTTCGACGTGTGACTGACGTCACCGGTTGGTCACCCTCCGATGTACGATCCGCCTTCACACTCCGGATCGCGCTGATCCTGGGGCGTCTGGCCGATGGAGATCCCCAGCTCTAGGCTTTTGTCGGGGCTCCACAAAACCCCCTGCTGTTCTTCGTCCCTGTCCCCACGGGCGGCGCTGGCCGTCCACAAGAGAGAGTGTGAGAGTGCTCGTACTCGTCGCTCCCGGCCAGGGCGCCCAGACGCCTGGCTTCCTAACTCCTTGGCTCGAACTCCCCGGCGCCGCCGACCGTCTCGGCACGTGGTCGGACGCCATCGGCCTCGACCTTGCCCACTACGGAACGCAGGCCGACGCGGACGCGATCCGCGACACGGCGGTGGCGCAGCCGCTGCTCGTCGCGGCCGGACTCCTGTCGGCGTCCGCGCTCGGCGAGGTGGCACCGAGTGCCGTCGCGGGGCACAGCGTCGGCGAGATCACGGCCGCCGCCTTCGCGGGCGTCCTGGACGACACGGCCGCCCTGGAACTCGTACGCAAGCGCGGTCTGGCCATGGCCGAGGCCGCCGCGATCACGCAGACCGGTATGTCGGCGCTGCTCGGCGGTGACCCCGAGACGACGATCCCGCACCTGGAGAAGCTCGGCCTGACCCCGGCGAACGTGAACGGCGCCGGCCAGATCGTCGCCGCCGGCACGATGGAGGAGCTGGCGGCTCTGGAGGCCGACAAGCCGGAGGGCGTACGACGCGTCGTGGCCCTCAAGGTCGCGGGCGCCTTCCACACGCACCACATGGCCCCCGCGGTCGCGAGCCTGGAGCAGGCCGCGGCGGAGCTGACCCCGGCCGACCCGAAGATCACGTACGTCTCGAACAAGGACGGCCAGGCCGTCGCGACCGGCCGCGAGGTGCTGTCCCGTCTGGTCGGCCAAGTCGCCAACCCCGTTCGCTGGGACCTGTGCATGGAGACCTTCAAGGAGCTGGGCGTGACCGCGCTCGTCGAGGTGTGCCCCGGCGGCACGCTGACCGGTCTCGCCAAGCGCGCCCTGCCCGGCGTGCAGACGCTGGCGCTCAAGACCCCTGACGACCTCGACGCTGCTCGCGAGCTCATCGCCGAGCACGCTGGCTGACAAGGAGCCCGAGAGCATGTCGAAGATCAGGCCCAGCAAGGGCGCCCCGTACGCCCGGATCATGGGCGTGGGCGGTTACCGTCCCACCCGGGTCGTGCCGAACGAGGTGATTCTCGAGACGATCGACTCCTCCGACGAGTGGATCCGCTCGCGCTCCGGCATCGAGACCCGTCACTGGGCCTCCGACGAGGAGACCGTCGCCGCGATGTCCATCGAGGCCTCCGGCAAGGCGATCGCCGACTCCGGGATCACGGCCGAGCAGATCGGCGCGGTGGTCGTCTCGACCGTCTCGCACTTCAGCCAGACTCCGGCTGTCGCCACCGAGATCGCCGACAAGCTCGGCACGAACAAGGCCGCCGCCTTCGACATCTCGGCGGGCTGCGCGGGCTTCGGCTACGGCCTGACCCTCGCCAAGGGCATGGTCGTCGAGGGTTCGGCGGAGTACGTACTTGTCATCGGCGTCGAGCGCCTGTCCGACCTCACCGACCTGGAGGACCGGGCGACGGCCTTCCTGTTCGGTGACGGCGCGGGCGCGGTCGTCGTCGGCCCCTCCCAGGAGCCGCACATCGGCCCGACCGTCTGGGGCTCCGAGGGCGACAAGGCCGACACGATCAAGCAGACCGTGCCGTGGGACCGTTACCGCATTGGCGACGTCTCCCAACTGCCCCTGGACTCCAAGGGCGAGATCAAGTTCCCTGCGATCACGCAGGAGGGCCAGGCGGTGTTCCGCTGGGCCGTGTTCGAGATGGCGAAGGTCGCTCAGCAGGCGCTGGACGCGGCCGGAATCACCGCGGACGACCTGGACGTCTTCATTCCCCACCAGGCCAACGAGCGGATCATCGACTCGATGGTGAAGACACTCAAGCTGCCGGAGCACGTCACGGTCGCGCGTGACGTGCGCACCACCGGCAACACCTCGGCCGCCTCGATCCCGCTCGCAATGGAGCGGCTCCTGGCGGCCGGCGAGGCGAAGAGCGGCGACACCGCGCTCGTCATCGGCTTCGGGGCGGGTCTCGTGTACGCCGCGACGGTCGTTACCCTCCCCTAGGCACCCCGTGCCAGGTCCCCCTCGGGCCCGGTACGGACAGCAACACCTGCCGCTGACGCGGCGGGCGCCACACCCTCTGGATATCTACGAAGGAGCGCCTCACATGGCCGCCACTCAGGAAGAGATCGTCGCCGGTCTCGCCGACATCGTGAACGAGATCGCCGGGATCCCGGTTGAGGACGTCCAGCTGGACAAGTCCTTCACCGACGACCTGGACGTCGACTCGCTGTCCATGGTCGAGGTCGTCGTCGCCGCCGAAGAGCGCTTCGACGTCAAGATCCCGGACGACGACGTCAAGAACCTCAAGACGGTCGGCGACGCCACCGAGTACATCCTCAAGCACCAGGGCTGAGCAGGCCGCTCGGCCCGGGCGCTGAAAGGCCCCGCCACCCGGCGGTGGCGCCGCTGATCCTCGTAAACGTTGGAGAAAGAATTCCCGTGAGCTCGACCAATCGCACCGTGGTCGTCACCGGTATCGGCGCAACCACACCGCTGGGTGGCGACGCAGCCTCGACTTGGGAGGGTCTGGTCGCCGGTCGTTCCGGCGTCAAGGCCCTGGAGCAGGAGTGGGCCGCCGAGCAGGCGGTCCGTATCGCGGCCCCGGTCGCCGTGGAACCGTCCGAGGTCATCCCCCGGCCGCAGGCCCGCCGCCTCGACCGCTCGGCGCAGTTCGCACTGATCGCGGCCAAGGAGGCCTGGGCGGACGCCGGTTACACCGACAAGGCAGGCGAGGGCGCGGACGTCGACCCGAACAGGCTGGGCGCGGTCATCGCCTCCGGCATCGGCGGCGTCACCACCCTCCTCGACCAGTACGACGTACTGAAGGAGAAGGGCGTACGCCGCGTCTCCCCGCACACCGTCCCGATGCTGATGCCGAATGGCCCGTCCGCCAACGTGGGTCTCCTCGTGGGCGCCCGCGCCGGTGTGCACACCCCGGTCTCCGCCTGCGCGTCGGGCGCCGAGGCCATCGGCTACGGGATCGAGATGATCCGCACCGGCCGTGCCGACGTGGTCGTCGCCGGTGGTACGGAGGCGGCGATCCACCCGCTGCCCATCGCCGCGTTCGGCAACATGATGGCGATGTCCAAGAACAACGACGACCCGCAGGGTGCCTCGCGCCCCTACGACATGGCGCGCGACGGCTTCGTCCTTGGGGAAGGTGCGGGCGTCGTCGTCCTGGAGTCCGCCGAGCACGCCGCGAGGCGCGGTGCCCGCGTCTACGCGGAGGCGGTCGGCCAGGGCATCTCCGCCGACAGCCACGACATCGTGCAGCCGGAGCCCGAGGGCCTCGGCATCTCGCACGCCCTGCAGAACCTGCTCGACAACACCGACCTCAACCCGGCCGAGATCGTGCATGTGAACGCGCACGCCACCTCGACCCCGGCCGGCGACGTCGCCGAGCTGAAGGCGCTGCGCAAGGTCTTCGGCGACGACACCGACCACTTCGCGGTCTCCGGCACCAAGTCGATGACGGGTCACCTCCTCGGTGGCGCGGGCGGCGTGGAGACGGTCGCGACGGTGCTCGCCCTGTACCACCGGGTGGCCCCGCCCACCATCAACATCGACAACATCGACCCGGAGGCCGAGGCCAACGCCGACGTCGTCCGCGGCGAGGCCCGCAAGCTCCCCGTGGAGGGCCGCATCGCCGCGCTGAACGACTCGTTCGGCTTCGGCGGACACAACGTGGTACTGGCGTTCCGAACCGTCTGATCGGCTGATTCCAGCCGCCGGAGAGCGATTTCCGGTCGTACGCGGTGTGATGTGCGTCTACGCGAGAAGGGCCCCACCGTCCGGTGGGGCCCTTCTCGCGTGTATGACCGCGTGTGTGACGAGGACGCAGGTGACGAGCGATCAGACGACTTGGTGCAGCCAGCGCACCGGAGCACCCTCGCCCGCGTACCGGAAGGGCTCCAGCTCGTCGTCCCAGGGCTTGCCGAGGAGCTTGGTGAGTTCGGACTCCAGCTCGGTCTCGCCGCTCTGGGAGCGGACGAGGGCGGCGCGCAGCCGGTCCTCGGGGATCAGGATGTCGCCGTGGATGCCGGTGACGGCGTGGAAGATACCCAGGTCAGGGGTGCAGCTGTAGCGCTCGCCCTCGGCTGTGGCGGACGGCTCGGCGGTGACCTCGAAGCGCAGCATCTGCCAGCCGCGCAGTGCCGAGGCCAGTTTGGAGGCGGTGCCGGCCTCGCCCTGCCAGGAGAACTCGGATCTCCACGTGCCCGGCGCCGCGGGCTGCCGGATCCAGTCGAGGTTGACGCGTGTACCGAGCACGCCCGCGACTGCCCATTCGACGTGTGGGCACAGCGCGCGCGGCGCGGAGTGCACGTAGAGAACTCCACGTGTCGTCACTGGGACCTCCGGGCAGAGCGGGACATCTTGTAACTTGGCGGAACCTCCGTGGCAGGGCAGCCACGTGGCGAGGCTACCGTGCGAGGGCGCAAGGAGTGTGACGTACCGTCGGTCCCAGCGCCCCGAAACACCGAGGTTTCACCCGGCGGGACGCGCGTACGAGCCCCGGCCGGGTCCCGGGGGGGGTGTCCCCCGGGAAAACACAGCTACCCGGCGGGACGCGCGTTCGGAGTCCCGGCGAGGGTCCGGATCGCGACGTAGCCGCAAATGGATTACGCGTCCTCCGGAAAAACACAGTTACCCGGAGGACGCCAGAACGACGGGTTACCGTTGCACGACTAGCGAGGAGATCCGGGAATGCGTAGACGTGGCTACCGATCACGTGCCGTTGCCGCCACAGCGGCAGCGGCACTTCTGGGCATCGTGGGGACGGCCGGCTGCGACGCGGTCGGCGGCAACGAAGCTGCCCCCACCGGTAGTACCTCGCGGTCGAAGCCGTCCACGGAACCCACCACCTGGGACCTCAGCCCGAACTCGATCGCCGCGGTCGGCGACTCCATCACGCGCGCCTTCGACGCCTGCGAGGCGCTGTCCGACTGCCCCAAGGTCTCATGGGCGACCGGCACCGACGCGAAGGTCGACAGCCTCGCGCTGCGGCTGCTCGGGAAGTCCGGGGCCGCCCAGCGGAGCTGGAACTACGCGAAGACCGGCGCCCAGATGGCCGAGCTGGACGACCAGCTGGCTCAGGCAGCGACGAGGAAGCCGGAACTGGTGACGGTGCTGGCCGGTGCCAATGACGCCTGCCAGCCGACGGTGGCCGCCATGACATCGGTGCCGGAGTTCCGCGCCCAGTTCGAGGACGCGATGAACACGCTGCGCGAGGCGTCGCCCAAGACCCAGGTGTTCGTGGCGAGCGTGCCCGATCTGAAGCGGCTGTGGTCGATCGGCCGGACCAACGAGCTCAGCAAGGAGCTGTGGAAGCTGGGCATCTGCCCCTCGATGCTGGCGGACCCGGACGCCCTGGACGCGGCGGCGACGTCGCGGCGCGACAGGGTGCAGGACCGGGTCAAGGAGTACAACGCCGTACTGGAAGACGTGTGCGAGAAGGACAAGCTGTGCCGCTTCGACGGCGGGGCCGTCTACAAGTACCGGTTCGACGCCGCGCAGTTGAGCACCGTGGACTGGTTCCACCCGAGCACGAGCGGCCAGAAACTGCTGGCGGAGATGGCGTATCGCGTGGTGACGGCGCCGAAGCCGGCCGACTTGAAACTGCCGACCGGCTGACGGACGCGGCGCGCGCAGGGGCCCGCAAGGGCCCCTCCACCGTCACACGTCGATCGTCGTCGTGACCCGAAGGTCCGCGATCGACCGCCCCGCCTCCACCTCGTACGAATCCTTCACGAACGCCCATGAGTTCGCGGTCTCGTCCCAGATCTCGAAGGCCCGGCGCGGAAGTTCGACAGCGACCTCGACGCTCTCACCGGGCCCGGCCTCGACGCCCGCGAACCCGGCGAGCCACCTCACCGGCCGCTCGGCGTCGGCCTCCGTCGGCGCAAGGTAGACTTGGACGACCTCGTGGCCCGTGCGCGTACCGGAGTTGGTGACGCGGACCGTGGCCGTGGTGCCCTCGACCTTGACCGACTCGTACGTCCAGTCGGTGTAGCCGAGGCCGTGGCCGAAGGCGTACGAGGGGGTCCTGCTCTCCTTCTGCCAGGCGCGGTAGCCGATGAACACGCCCTCGGTGTAAGGGAGTTCACCGTCCGTCGGAACCACCTGGGTGACGGGGGCGTCCGTCAGCGAGCCCCAGGTGGTAGGCAGCCGGCCGCCCGGTTCGTACGCGCCGGTGAGCACGTCCGCGAGCGCGGCGCCGCCTTCCTGGCCCGGGAACCAGTCGAGCAGTACGGCGGCGACCTCGTCGCGCCAGGGAAGTTCCACCGGAGAGCCGGAGTTGACGACCACGACGGTGTTCGGGTTGGCGGCGGCGACCGCGCGGACGAGGTCGTCCTGGCGGCCGGGGAGCCGCAGGTCCTTCCGGTCGAAGCCCTCCGACTCGACGCGCTCGGTGGTGGCGACCACGACGACGGCGGTGTCGGCGGCGCGGGCGGCTTCGACCGCCTCCGCGATCAGTTCGTCGGGGGCGCGCTGCGGCTCCTGGTGGGCGAGGGTGAAGGCGATGGCCTTCATGGTGCCGCTGTCGGGTATGGCCGGGACGTAGGTGAGAGACACCTCCACCGGCTCGCCCGCCCGCAGTTCGGCCTCGGCGCGCGGCACCGGAGGCGCGAAGAAGGCCTCGAACGGGCCGTCGTCCTCGCCGGGGAGCTGGGGCCCGTCGAAGTGGGTGGTGCCGTCCACCTTCAGCGTGAACTCGCCCAGGCCCCGGACGCCGAACGTGTGCGAGCCGTCCTCCCGCGGGGTGAAGGTGCCGGTCAGCTCGACGCTGTGCAGGGTGTCGTAGGTGACGCCCTCGGGGAGGTCGTTGCCCATCCACTGGAGGTGGCCGCTGGGGGTGGAGGCGGTGCCGATGACGTTGCCGTCGGCGTCCCGGCAGACGGCGCGCAGCTCGAACCCCTTGTCGGCGGCGGCGAGTTCCTCGTTCGGGTCGGCGCCGACCGCGTACGTCAGGCTGCCCTGGGGCAGGGCGGCGGTGAGTCCGTCGAGCGGCGAGACGATCCGGGCGGGAAAGACGACGGCGGACCCGCCGCCGAGGACGCGGGCGTCGCGGGCGGCGGCGCCGATCAGGGCGACCTTGTGCCCTTCGGGCAGCGGAAGGGCGCCTTCATTGCGCACGAGGACGAAGGAGCGGCGGGCGATCTCGCGGGCCAGGGCCTCGCCGTCGACGGTCTCGGGCAGCTCGGTCACAACGGCCTCGGCGCCCTCCAGGATGCCGACGCGAGCGGCGAGCCGCAGCACGTTCCGTACCGCCGTGTCGATCTTGGCCTCCGCGACCAGCCCGTCCCGTACGGCCTGCGCGAGCGCGTCGCCGTACACGGTCTGAGGGCCGGGCATCGCGATGTCCAGACCACCCTCGATGGCCGCGGTGGTCGACCGGGCGGCCGTCCAGTCGGAGACGTTGATGCCGTCGAAACCCCACTCCCCGCGCAGGACTTCGTCGACCAGTCGGCGGTGCTCGGTCATCGTCGTGCCGTTGACCGAGTTGTAGGCGGTCATGACGCCCCAGGGACGGGCGTCGGCGACGATGGCCTCGAAGGGGGCCAAGTAGAGCTCGCGCAGGGCGCGTTCGGAGACCACGTTGTTCACCGTGAAGCGGTCGGTCTCGGCGTCGTTCGCGACGAAGTGCTTGACGGTGGTGCCGACGCCGCCCTCCTGCACACCGGCGACGTACCCGGTTCCGATCCGCCCCGTCAGATACGGGTCCTCGCTGTACGCCTCGAAGTGGCGCCCTCCGAGCGGCGACCGCTGGAGGTTGACGGTGGGCGCGAGAAGGACGTGCACGCCCTTGCGGCGGGCTTCCTGGGCCAGCAACACCCCTGCCCTGCGGGCGAGTTCGGGGTCCCAAGTGGCGGCGAGCGCGGTCGGGGACGGCAGCGCGACGGACGGGTCGTCGGCGGTCCAGCGCACGCCTCGTACGCCGATCGGGCCGTCGGACATGACCAGGGACGGCAGGTCGATCTCGGGCAGCGCGGGCAGCGACCAGGTGTCCTGCCCGGCGAGCAACCGCGCCTTCGCGTCCAGGTCGAGCCTGCCGAGCGCGGCTTCGACCACGGCCTCGCGTGCCTGGTCGGCCGGGTGGTTGCCGTGGTTGCCCTGGTTGCCCTGCGTGCCCGCCATGACGGTGCCTCCTCGTTGACGTCCGGTCCGTCCGTCCATCGTGCACGCGTAACCAGTAGATAGGTAGGTATCGTTATCTTGCAGTTACATGAACCTTCACGTACGTCGTGGGCATGTCGTACGGTGGCCGTATGACGACGACCAGGGCAATCAGGGGCGCCGAGCGGCGCGCGGAGATTCTCCGGGCCGCCCTGGAGGTGATCGCCGAGCGCGGCTACCGGGGGGCGAGCCTGGGTGCGGTCGCCGAGCGGGTGGGGCTCACCCAGCAGGGGCTGCTGCACTACTTCCCGACGAAGGAGGCCATGCTCGTCGCCGTCCTGGAGGAGCGCGACCAGTGGGACGCGATGCCGGACTCCCAGTGGCGGCTCGACCTGCTCGCCTCACTCGTCGACTACAACGCGATGCGCCCCGGCATCGTGCAGACCTTCTCCGCACTGCTCGGCGAGAGCGTCACGGAGGAGCATCCGGCACGCGAGTTCTTCACCGGCCGGTACGAGGCCGTGCGCGCGAACATGGCCGGGGTGCTGCGCTGCGAGTACGGCGAGCGGCTGCCGAGCGGACTCACACCGGAGCGGGCGGCTCCCCTGCTCGTCGCGGTGATGGACGGCCTCCAGTACCAGTGGCTGCTGGCTCCGGAGGAGGTGGACATGCCCGGCGCGTTCCGGGACTTCCTCACGCTGCTTGGTGAGAAAGGGAGTTGACGCCGGAGGCTGGTGGGGTCGGCGACCGCGCCCCCCATGGCCTACGCCCCTTCCGTCACGCGATACTTTCGCCACCCCGGCGTTTCGCGTGACGGAAGGACCTGAACTCCCTTGACCTACATACGTGTTCGGCTCGGCGCCCTCGGACTGGCAGCCGTCCTCGCAGGCCTCGCGACCCCACCCGCCCTGGCCGCGCCCGCCGAGGAGCCCACGGCCGCACTCACCGTGGAGGAACAGCGCCTCGACAGGGCGGCACCCCAGGAGATCCTGCGCCGCTCCGGATTCGACACGGTGGCACCGGAGTTCGCGCGGGCGCTGGGCAAGGCGCGGTCGTACGCGCAGGCCGAGCAGGTGGTCGTACGGCAGGGTGCGGAGCTGTGGCGCCGGGCGGTCGACCGCGCTCAGGGCCGGGGTCCGGCGGGCGGTGACCTCAGCCGGGACGATGACCGGCCGTTGTACTGGGCGCGGCTCGGGATGACCCGAGAAGTACGCCAGTGGCAGCCGGAGTTCGGCCTCACGGACGCTCAACGCACCAAGCTGGTGGGCGCACTTGAGCGAACCTCGCGCGGTCAGGACTCCATCCGTTACCCGCATCGCAAAGGCGTCGAGCGGATCCTGGTGACCGGCTTCGACCCGTTCACGCTGGACCGGGATGTACGGATCTCCAACCCCTCCGGGGCCACCGCCCTCGCCCTGGACGGCACGGTGATCGAGACGGCCGACGGCCCGGCCCGTATCGAGACCGCGCTCTTCCCGGTCCGCTGGCAGGACTTCAGCGACGGAACGGTGGAGCGGACGCTGCGCCCGTACCTCCCCCGCGTCGACCTGTTCACCACGGTCAGCCAGGGTCGCGTGGGCCGCTTCGACGTCGAGCGGACCAACGGCGCCTGGCGGGGCGGTTTCCCGGACAACGAGAACCTCTCGCGCACGGAGACCATCCCGGTGACCGACCCGGCCTCGCAGCCGCAGTGGACGTCAACGACCTTGTCGTACAAGGAGATTGTGGCCGCCGATACAGGCAGCTTTCCCGTGTACGACAACACGGAGGTGACCGAGATCCCGGCGGGTGGCACCGATCCCGTCGTACGCCCCGAAGGCCCGACCGCCGGCTCGACGGCTCGCGAGGGCGGCGGCGGGGACTACCTCTCCAACGAGATCGCCTACCGCGCGACGCTGCTGCGCGACCGGCTCGGGCTGGGCGGCTCGCTGCCCGGCGGGCATGTGCACACGCCGGTGCTCCAGTTCGGCACGGGCAACACGGATCCGGCGACGGGTACGGTCACGGATCCGCAGTTCGTCCAGAACCGGCTGGACATCATCGCGCAGGTCCGCGAGATCGTGAGGGTGGCGGCGGACGCGTCCCGGTAGGTCAGTAGGTCACCAGGCGACGGAGTTGCCCCGGACCTGCCCCTCGCCCTCGCCCTCTTCTTCTCCGGTTTCCTCGCCCAGCAGGTCGCGGGCCATCAGTGTGGCGCCCGCGACCGCGCCGGGCATCAGGAACACGGCGACGAACGGCACGACGAAGGCGAGGGCGAGGGGTGTGCCGAAGCCCCACACCAGGGCTTTGCGGGAGCGCAACAGGCGGAGGCGGTCGCGGAGTTCGACGCGGCGGCGCTGCATCGCGACCGCCGTCAGCTCCTCGGTCAGGAAGAACCCGGTGACGAAGAAGCCGACCACCGGCACGACGGTCTGCCCGACGAACGGAATGAACCCGAGCGCGAAGAGCAACACGCCCCACGCCGCCGCCCTGACGACGATCCGCAGACTGTCCCGCCCCGAGATCACCAACTCCCGCCACAACGACAGCCCCGACTCGGGCGCCGTCCCGTCCGGCGAGACGTCCCGGTCCACCTTCTCGGAGAGGTTCTCGTAGAAGGGCTGCCCGATGAGCAGGGTCACGGCGGTGAAGGTGACGACGGCGAGGAGCAGGGCGAGCGCGAAAAGGACTGCCGTCAGGAACCCTCGGAAGAGGCCCAGCCAGGGGCTCGCCCAGTCATCGGCGAACGGGGTGGCCCAGGCCACGAAGTCCGCACCCCACAAGGCCAGGCCGATGAGCGCTGCCACATACAGCACAAGCGTGATGAGCCCCGGGATCAGCCCGAACCCGAACTGCTTCCCATGCCGGGCAACCCAACGCTGCCCCTGCCCCAAGTAGCCGAACCCCACGCGCAGATCATGCATGGGGGCACCTTATCGGGGTCCTTGTGCCCGGCTCCCCGGAGGTTGGGGCTCCTGCCATCGGGAGGGTGGGAGCGCCCGTCGCGGATGCTTCGGCGAACCGCTACCCGACATCGGCAACGGCATGAGCGGGGCCAGCATGGCCTTGGCACCCTTACGCAGGGCGCGAGCTCGGAGCTTGAGGTATCGATCACAGCACCCCAAGAGTCCTTGCCGACAAGCCCGTTGAGTCCGTCGCTTCCGTCCGGCCCTCCGCGAACCGCACCCCTTGTATGTCATACCCAGACCGGCCGCTGGGTAGAAGGTGCGGGCCTGTGGCGTCATGCGCCGAGACCGAGCGGTACGCCCGCGCACTGAACCACGACCGCAAGGCCCGCCCAGCCGCCATCGGTGCACAGTGAAGGGCGAGTCAGTGCCCGGTCAGCGGTCCTGCCACCGCCGTATCCAATAGGCGACGTCGCGTCGATGCACCATCGGAACCAGCGTGTCTATTCTGGCGCCGGATTCTGTCTCGATAGAGAGGACCTTTCTCTGGTGAAAGGTGACTTGCTTACCTAGGCGCAGCGCCCCTCTCGGACGTCCGGTGAACGTGGAGCGTGGCTGAATGAGCAGGCGCTGGTCGGTCAACACCACAACGAACTCATCAGCAAGCAGGGCGTAGGGCAGTCGCCCAACTCTCCCGCGCACCGCCACCAGCAGCCGCACTTGTTCACCTTGCGGTACTTGCTTCCGGATGTCCCATCGTGCAACGGTCCGTATCAGCAGGAGGTTTACCGCGTAAACAATGGCGACGAAGGATGCGTCCCAGACTACGGACGTGGTGAAGGTCCATCCGGCGATCCATGGGGTGGCGATAATGGCGATAGCTACAACGAGCATCGACAGTCGGGCGGAGCCGATTGCAATGCCTTTGGCGGCGGGGTTCATTCCATTCCCTTGGGTCGGCTGCGCGGACCGGTGTGCTGTGCCTCCCCGAAATTCGGGGAGGCACAGCACGGGGTGCTTCAGTTTATGTAATGGATTGGGCGGAGGGCGGGCACCCACGGTCCGAGGAGGCCGCCGGTGATGCCTCCGGTTAGGCCTTCGACGGGACTTTGGCCCATGGCCTTAGCCATCCCGGCGCCCGCTGCGCCAGTCCAAAGGGCTCCGGTGACGGCGCCCGCAAGGAGGCAAGCGGCTCCCGCAGTTGCTCCGCAGGCGGCTCCGACGGCCATTATTGCCGCAGCGCCGACAGCGACGGTCACAACGGTGCCGACTGCCGCCTTGGCCCAGCCGGGCATGCTCCACAGGCCGTTCGGGTCAATCATG
This sequence comes from Streptomyces pseudoechinosporeus, assembly GCF_054783935.1. Classification (NCBI taxonomy): domain Bacteria; kingdom Bacillati; phylum Actinomycetota; class Actinomycetes; order Kitasatosporales; family Streptomycetaceae; genus Streptomyces; species Streptomyces pseudoechinosporeus. Next base: position 36,741 of record NZ_BAAGPS010000074.1, on the reverse strand, counting down.
TTGGTGGGGTCGCCAGAGGCGTACAGGTAGGGGTTGGCTTCGAGCCCTGCCGGGTCGGGCTGGGTGAAGCGTCCGATGTTCGGGTCGAGGTAGCGGGCCTTGTTGTGGTACAGCCCGGTCGGGTCCTGGTAGCCGCCCGCGAAACGGTAGGGCTGCGAGACCTGTTCGGTGGCGTCGGTGATGCCGTTCGGGCTGTAGTAGTACCAGTTGACCTTTTCGCCCTGGGAGTTCGCCACGGCCTCGACCGTGCCGAGGGCGTCGGTGAGGTAGTAGTACGTCTCGCCCTTGGTGCGGAAGGAGTGCAGGTTCCCGGACGGCTCGCGGGTGAGGTTCGTGTCCACCCCGGCCTTCGTCTGGGCGGAGAGGCCGACCGGGCCGTGATGGAAGGCCGTGTCGCCGAACTGGGTGCGCTCGGACTGGTCGGTGGACGCGTACCTTCCCTTGTACTCTTCCCCGCCCTGGGTGACGGAGGTGAGCTGGGAGAAGTCGTTCCACTGCCCGCCGGCACGGGCGGTGTCCGCAGTGGGGTTCGCCGCAGTCTCGTTGCCCGCCTTGTCGTAGGACCAGCCCTCGGTGCTGCCGTCGCGGGCGGTGAGCTGGGAGGCGTCGTCGTAGGTGTAGGTGGTGCCTCCGGGGCAGGTGTCCTCGGCCCGGGCCTTGCGGGCGGCCGGGAGGTTGCCGGTCAGCGAGGCGGTGGCGCCGGTGGGCAGTTTCAGGCTGCTGGGGTTGGAGCGGGTGTCCCAGCCGTAGGCAGTGACATTGGCCGGGTCGGAGCCGGCGCCCATGGCGTCCGTGGCCGTCTCCAGGTTCAGGTTGGCGTCGTAGGTGCGCTCCCGGTTCCGGCCGAGAGCGTCAGTGACCTTCGTGACCGAACCGTCCGCGGTATGGGTGTACTTGGTCTGGTTCCCGGCCGGGTCGGTGACGGTGGTGACCCCGGCCTTGCCCGGCGCGTCGGCGGTGTAGGCGTAGGTGTACGTGGGGCCGGTCTCGCCGGAGTCGTTGAAGCCGGTGGCACGCTTCATGGAGGTGACGCGGTTGTTGCTGTCGTAGGTGAAGAACGTCACCCGCCCCTCGGGGGTGGTGATCTTCGTCAGGCGGCGGTCGGCGTCGTATCCGAACTCGGTCGCCTTGCCCTCGGCGTCGGTGGTCTTGGCCATCGGGTTGCTGCGACGGTGCAGTGAGGTCAGCACCCTCATCAGCTCCTGGCTCGTCGGGTGGACGCGGGCCATCTCGGGCGCGACGTCCCAGGCTTCTTCGAGCGACTCGAGAGCGAAGTCACGGTCACCGAGGGCCAGTTGCGACCGGTCAAGGTTCATGTAGAGAGGGCCGACCCTGGTTGCGGGGAGCGTCAGCCCGTTCCGGATGAGGCCTTCGGCGGTGTCCAGCGCCGTGCGGTGCTGCTCCATGTCGGAGGACGTCGAGATCGCGTGCATGGCCGTGTTTTCCGGCCCGAAGTGGATGCCGTGCTCGTCGATGTCCTCGGGGAACTCGTCAGCCGTCCGCCACGCTGCCTCGATGTGCCGGGCGGCGATGGCCTTCTCCTTCAGCCGGCCTGCCAGCGTCAGCCCACGCAGGTGCAGGATGCCGAGGCCGAACGCACGGTCACGTCCCCGCAGCGTCGACTCGGCCTCGACGACGGCCAACCCACCCGCGAAGTCACCGGAGTTCAGGAACGCCCCAGCCTCGTCCCTTGCGGCCGTGACAGCGGAGATCGGGCGCCCTCGCTCGGCAGCCACCCGCTGCTTCATGACAGCCAGCTCGGCGAGGTGCATCCAGCGATGCCGGGCGGCCAGCCAATAGACCACGCTGTACATGTCGGCAACACGGGTCCAGGCGTCCGGCGACTGCGTGGCGTGGGCGTAGTTGGTCACCAGGACGTCCCACTCGATACCAAGCGAGCGGCCCTCATCACACCTGGCGACGTGATCGGCTACGAGGGCGAGTGGCGCACGGTCAAGGAGGCGAGGACCGACATGGGTCCGATGGGCGGGTTGGCCGTGGTGGTTGTGTGGGAGGAAGGCGGCACGGCCCGGTTCCCGGCCGGAGATGAGCTGCTCCTTGGCGAATCCGGCCGGTGACGCGCGATCCGGGCATGCACTCCGCGAAAAGCGTGACACTTTCCCGGAAAGTGTCACGCTTTTCGCACCTGGTACCCCGGCAGAGGGGATTGGCCACAGCATCGCTCGGCTGAGGCGGGGCTACCCTTCTGCGGGCGCGCATCCCGGACCGGCTCCGCGCCTGTGCCAGCTGCCCGGCTCCGGGCGCAGCAGCATCGGCGGCTGTTCCGCCGAAAGCGTGGCGGGGGCAGCGGGCCAGACGTGCACGGCGGTGAGAGCCGGACCAGGAGCAGTAGCTTCGGTTTCATGACCGAGGAGACGATCATCGCGCTGCGGAACTACGACTGGCTCGTCCGCTCTCGAGGGCTTGATGACGTAGTGCTGGACTGGGACTCCGGCACCCTCGTGTACGACGATGGCGGCACCACCATCGACGCACTGGTCGAACGGGGCTTCACTCCCGCCACATAAACGGGGCTTCACCCCTGCTGGATAGCTGCCCACCGTCACTGACCTCCGTGCTTCCCCCGGACGAACTGCCGCGGGTGAACGGGGCGCGGGTCCGAAAGGGAGTGCGCCGGGATCAGAGGTCGAGGGAGGCAGCGGGGACGGTGCCGGGCTCCGTTGCCAGGTCCTCCGGCCGTACCCCGATGCCCAGCTTCTCCTTGATTTTCTTCTCGATCTCGTCGGTGAGGTCGGGGTTGTCCTTCAGGAAGGTGCGGGCGTTCTCCTTGCCCTGGCCCAGCTGATCGCCCTCGTACGTGTACCAGGCGCCGGCCTTGCGGACGAAGCCGTGCTCCATCCCCATGTCGATCAGCTCGCCCTCGCGGCTGATGCCCTGCCCGTAGAGGATGTCGAACTCGGCCTGCTTGAAGGGCGGCGCGATCTTGTTCTTGGCCACCTTGACGCGGGTGCGGTTGCCGACCGGCTCGGCGCCGCGCTTGAGGGTCTCGATCCGGCGGATGTCCAGGCGCACCGAGGCGTAGAACTTCAGCGCCCGGCCACCGGTCGTCGTCTCTGGAGGGCCGAACACGATGCCGATCTTCTCCCGGAGCTGGTTGATGAAGATCATCGTGGTCCTCGACTGGCTGAGCGCGCCGGCGATCTTCCGCAGCGCCTGGCTCATCAGGCGGGCCTGGAGGCCGACGTGGGAGTCGCCCATCTCGCCCTCGATCTCCGCCCTCGGCACGAGCGCGGCGACGGAGTCGATGACGATGAGGTCGACGGCTCCGGAGCGGATCAGCGTGTCGGCGATCTCCAGCGCCTGCTCGCCGGTGTCGGGCTGGCAGGCGATGAGGCCGTCCGTGTCGACGCCGAGTCTTTCCGCGTACTCGATGTCAAGGCCGTACTCGGCGTCGATGAACACCGCGGTCCCGCCGGCCCGCTGCACGTTGGCTATGGCATGCAGCGCGATGGTGGTTTTCCCGCTCATCTCCGGGCCGTAGATCTCCACGACCCGCCCGCGTGGCAGGCCGCCCACGCCGAGGGCGACGTCGAGGGCGATGGAGCCGGTGGGGATGACCTCGATGGGGGCCCAGGGGTCGTCGCCGAGACGCATGACCGAGCCCTGGCCGAACCGCTTCTCGATCTGGGCGAGGGCGAGTTCGAGCGTCTCCTCGCGGTTCTGTACTTTCATGGGGTCCGCCTCGGGGGTAACGGGGGTCAGGATGTGTCATCGCGGCCGACGGACCGGGTCAGAAGGGGAACGTGGGGCTCTTGTCAGGGGTGCTTTTGTCCCCGTCGGGTGCCCTCGGTGCGTCCTTCGACGCGGGAGGCTCGGTGCCGAAGAGGGTGCCTCCAGGGGCGCCCACGCGCGAGGTCTTGCTGACCGTCGCGTCGGCGTAGCGCAGGGAGGGACCGATCTCCATGGCTTCCAGCTCGATGACGGTCCGCTTCTCGCCCTCCTTGGTCTCGTACGCCCGCTGGTGCAGCCGTCCCTGGACGATGACGCGGGTGCCGCGCGTCAGGGACTTGGCGACGTGTTCCGCCATCTGCCGCCAGGCCGAGCAGCGCAGGAACAGCGTGTCGGCGTCCTTCCACTCGTTGCTCTGCCGGTCGAAGGTGCGGGGCGTGGAGGCGACGGTGAAGTGTGTGACCGCGTCGCCGGACGGGGTCATGCGGATTTCGGGGTCGTCGGTCAGGTTGCCGACGACGGTGACGACGGTCTCGCCGACCATGAGAGGTACTCCTAACGCGCGTACGGACGGGGGGAGTTGGTTGCCTTACGTGTCTTACGGCGGATCAGCCGCGGTGAGTCTCGACGCGTGGGCCGGGGCGTTCTTCAACGGAATGCCGAGTCGGCGGACGGTGCACGGATGGCCGGGGGCGGCTTTGCACCACGGGCAGGGCACTCGGAGGGCGCGGACGCGGAGGTCGTTCCTCGATCGGCCGGCGAGGGCGGGGGGCGGCGGGGCCGGGACGGTGGGTGTCCGCTCGACACGCTGTCCCGAGGCGATCGCGGTCACGATCGCGAGGAGTTCCGCGCGGTAGCGGCGCGGGTCGTCCGGGTCCGCGTCCGGGAGCGGCAGCGGGTCGCGGGCGAGCCGCTCCTCCCTGGTCGCGCGCACCTCGTCGCGGATGTCGACGGCGGCGATGTGGTGCCGTCGCCGTCCCAGCCGGATCACGGCCTCATGCGCGTCGGCGGCGTCCAGGTCGGCCAGGAGGGGGTGCCAGTTCTTCGCCGTGGTCTCCTCCAGGTGCATCGACGGGCAGATCGAGGCGATCAGGGCCACCAGCTGGGCCGTCTCGGCCGTTGTCATCCGGGACTCCCTTCCGCGGGAACGCATCCCACCTCCCCGAGACCGCTCAGCTCGTGGGACCGGGAACCACAGGGCGGCGGATGTGTCCCTGCCGGAGGGCGCTGTGGCGGTGGTCATGGTGGGCATGGTGGTCATCGCTTCTCGCCGCCGCCGAGGACGAGTAGCCGACGCAGGTCGATCTCGCCGGTGTGCCAGGCGCGAGCGACCTGTTCCGTTCCGCCGGGAACGGGCCGGAGGCTGAACGAGCGCGGTTCGGACGCCGGAAGCGTCGCCAGTCCGGGGATCACCTCGCCGGTGTGCGGGTCGGTGACCGGGTCGAGGCCGACGAGCCGGGCGAAGAACTCCCGCTGCCAGTGGGGGCGCACCTGGGTGAGCGTCTCCACCTCGTCGGGGTGGTTCTCGGCCACCCAGGTGAGGAAGGCGTGCTCGTCGGCGACCACGACCGTCGGCTGGGGGTCGATGAGCGTGATGGTGGCGATCGGGGTGCCGTCCGGCAGGGTCACCCGGATCGACTTGAGGCCGAGCTCGGCGCGGGCCGCACGCAACCCGTCGAGGACCGCCCGGCGCGTGGCCCGGTACTCGGCCTCCACCACGTCGCGCAGCACCCTGAGCACGGCGACCCGGGTGGCATGGTCCCTGAGGCTCATGCGGCCTCGTCCTTCCTCCGCCCGGTTCCGTCCCGCGACCCGGTCCCGTGCCTCGCCTCGGTCCCGTCCCGGGACTCGATGTCCTGGGCGACCCGGTTCTTCGCCGCCTCGGTGCCGCGGCGCACGATCAGCTCGCCGAGCGTGCGGGTCTCCCCGTCGTCCAGGACTGCGGAGCCGAGCAGGTTGTGCCGGCGGGCCTCCTCGTAGAGGGTGCGCAGGCCGTCATAGGTGGCGTCCGGTGCGGTGGCCTCCGTGATGTAGTCGGACACGGACTTGGCGGGCTTGCCGGTCTTGAGCCAGCCGAGGATGGCCTCGGCGAACTCCGCGCCGGGCTTGTGGAGCACCATCCCGGACAGCGGCTTCGCCCGGGACTTGGAGATCACCAGGGTGTTCTCGTGGTCGAGGTCGCCGACGATGTCGAATTCGTACTCGATGCCCTCCCGCTGCTCGGGCTTGAGCCCGACCTTGCGCGGTACCTTGCGCCCGCGCTCGTCGGCCTCGACGACGTACTCGGTCTTGGTGCGCATGGTGACGATGAGTTGACCGGGATAGGCGAGGAGGGCGTCGATCATCGCCCGCTCCAGGGGGCGGGCCTCCTTCCAGCCGGCGAAGCTGCTCCCCGACCCGGTGCGCTTCGCCGCGTTGTCGACCTGCTCCAGCATCCCGCCCGTGCCGGACCAGAAGTGCGAGAGCGAGTCAACGATCACGACGTCGTAGCCCTCGTGGGCGGCCACCGCGAGCGCCTCGACGAGCGCGGGGGGCTCGAACGTCGTGAGCGGGAGGGTGTCGAAGACGAATTCGTCGGCGTACTTGGAAGCGCTGCCGTGCTCGGTGTCGATCAGGGCGATCCGGTCGCCGAGCCCGGTGCCGATGACGAGCGCGGTGTAGGTCTTGCCCGAGCCGGTGGGCCCGGTGAGCGCGATGCGGGCCTTGGCCTGCTCCTTGGTGGCTGGGGTGAAGGTGAAGCTGCTCACGCCGTTCTCCTCTGGCGCATCCGACGGCGGTTCGGGGTGGGCTTGGGGAGGGACGGGACATGGTCCTCACCTGGCAAGACGTGCACCCACGCGGCCGTCACTTGCTCGAATGTCAGTTCGAAACTGCCTGAAACCACACGTTAGGCATGCACGGAGGGGAAAATCAACACTTTTCTCCAGAAAAATAATCAATGCCCTTGATGTCCGTATCGGCCGGAGCGAGTGCGCCTGCGCCGCGACGCGGGTGGGCACACGGTCGTAGTCGGAACTGGTTCGGAACCGTCCGGTGGATTCGGGAAGGGCCCTGCGCAGGTCCCCGGCGTAGGGTCGGAGTATGTCCCTGTCCGGGAGCTCCGCCGCATCGGACGCGGCCCCGCCCGCGGCACCCCGGCCCGCCCCGAGGACGCCGTCGTCGCTGTCGCCGTCGCGCGCGGACGACTTCATGACCTGCCCGCTGCGCTACCGGCTCCGGGTGATCGACAGGCTGCCGGAGCCACCGAACCCGGCGGCGGCCCGGGGCGCCGTGGTGCACGCGGTGCTGGAGCGGCTCTTCGACGTGCCGGCCGGGCAGCGCACCCCGGACCGTGCCCGTGCGTTGCTGCGCCCGGAATGGGAGCGACTGCTGGACAAACGGCCCGAACTGGCCGCCCTCTTCCCAAAGGACACGGACGGCGCGGTACTGGCCGCCTGGCTGGCCGAGGCGGAACAGCTGCTGGAGCAGTACTTCCGGATGGAGGATCCGACCCGGTTGGAGCCCGCCGGGCGGGAGCTGTTCGTGGAGACCACGCTGGAGTCCGGGCTGAGGCTGCGCGGGATCATCGACCGGGTGGACGTCGCCCCGACCGGCGAGGTCCGCGTGGTGGACTACAAGACCGGTAAGGCGCCCCCGCCGGACTTCGAGCACCGGGCCATGTTCCAGATGATGTTCTACGCCCTGGTGCTGTGGCGGCGGCGCGGGGTGGTCCCGCGCCGCCTCCAACTGGTCTATCTGGGCAGCGGCGACATGGTGACGTACGACCCGGACGAGGCGGACCTGCGTGCGGTGGAGCGGAAGCTGCGGGCGCTGTGGGCGGCGATCCAGCGGGCGGTGACGACGGGCGAGTGGCAGCCCAGCCCGAGCCGCTTCTGTGACTGGTGCGGCTACCGGGACCTCTGCCCCGCGTTCGGCGGCACCCCGCCGCCCTATCCCCTGGCCGGCGACACCGCCACCACCACCCCCGGCTCCGCCGCGGGCGACACCGCCGCCGACACCCGTACCGCCGCCGCCCGGGCAACCCGCCCCGCCCGATAGGCGGACGCCAGGAGCAACGGCTGGAGGTGTTCCAGGCCGGAGACGACGAACTCCTCGCCGGCGACCAGCAACGGGCGGCCCGCCTTGATGCCGGCGGCCGCCGCCTCCGTCAGGTCCGCCAGGGGCGGAAGCGTCGCGCGCACGACGCCCGCCCCCGCGGCAGCGGCCCGTTCCGCCAACGCCACCTGCAAGGGCAGGAGCGGAGCCAGCGCAGCCGTCAACGCGTCGGCGATGCGGCGGAGTTCGGGGGACGAGTCGCGCAGTACGTCCGCCGCGGCCCGGATCAGAGGAGCCAGGGCGAGGAGCACGCCCGCCATCACCCCCGCCGCCGCGGGCAGCAGCGGCGACGTGGCCTCCACCAGCTCCCCCAACGCCTCCGCCGCCTCCTCCACGGCCGGCTCCACCGCGTCGAGTACGGGCAGCAGGCTGTCACCGAGCGCGGTCAGCAACGCCTGCGCGGGCTCGCTGACGGGGTGGGTGGCGAGCGGCGCGCCGCTCGTGCCGAGGCGCGTCAGCGTGTCCACGATGCGGTAGAAGGCCTCCTGCGCCTGTGGTGAGGCGCTCGCCTCGGCCAGTTCGGCGGTGGTTTCGCGCAGTACTCGCAGCGCCTCCGCTCCCGAGCCGTCCCGCGGATCAAAGGTGTTGATGGCGATACGGGTGATATTGCCCGCGGTGTCCAGAAGTTGGCCGGTGATGTCGGTGGTGTTCCGTGCGATACGCGCCACGTCATCCCTGCTGGGGAGCGACGGAATCGTTGCCATGGACTGCTCCTCGCCTCACGCACTGCGCTCCAGCGTCTGACCCCCGTCGCGCCGACGCCCACCCTCAGCATGCCCGCTCCGCCACGCCAACGCCCTCTTGTTGCAGGGGAATCGAACCGGTACACCTCCCCGTACCGATTAACAGGAGGTACGCGTGCGTCTGCCGAGACCCGTCCTGCTCGCCACCGCCACAGCCACCGCGGCGGCAACGCTCCTGCTCAGCCCGTACGGCGCCGTAGCCGACCCGACGCCCCAGCCCCCGACCCGTGAGAGGGAGACCGGAGCCGCCGCAGGCGGAGCCGCAAGAGCGCCCGAGAGCACCACCGACCGAGCCCTCACCTCCCCCGCCCCGGACCTCGCCACAGACCCCCGCGGCTACCCCCGCGAACAGACCCTCACCCCGGACCCGCAGAACCCCGCGGACAAGTCCATCAAGCTCGGCCTCACCCCGTACCACGCCATCGCCCCGAAGCTGAACGCCCTCCAACAGCTCGGCGACCGCGTCAGCGTGGAGATCGCGGGCCGCTCGGCGGGCGGCCACCGCCTCTACCTGGTCACCGTCACCGCGCCGGAATCGTCGAAGCAGGCCCGCGCCCAGGAACGTATGCGCGAACTCATCGAGAACGCACCCCAGGCAGCCGCCAAGGACCCCACCCTCAAAGCCGCGTACAAAACCCCCGTCTTCTTCAACAGCAACATTCACGGCAACGAATGGGAGGGCACCGACGCCGCCCTCAAGCTCATCGAGCGGCTCGCGAAGGCGAAGGACAAGGACACCACGGGCCTCCTCGCCCGCAACCGCCTCTACTTCAACATCACCGCGAACCCCGACGGCCGTATCGCCGGCACCCGCGCCAACGCCAACGGCTTCGACATGAACCGCGACTTCATCACCGCCTCGCAGCCCGAAGTCCGCGCGATGCGGCAGATCGAGATCGATAAGCAACCGGCCGTCATGCTCGATCTCCACGGCTACGTCAACGGCACCCTCATCGAGCCCACCACTCCCCCGCACGGCGAGAACTACGAATACGACCTCTTCCTCAAGAACACCTACGCCAACGCCCTCGGTATGGAGTCCGCCGTCAACGGCCTCGGCTACACACCCGAGAAGGACGGCGTGGAGCCCGCCCAGATCCCCTTCCGCGACCAGGAGGAGGGCTGGGACGACTGGCCGCCGATCTTCACTCCGCAGTACGCGGCCTTCCACGGCACCGTCGCCGCGCACACGATCGAGATCCCGCTCGCGGTGAACAACGAGGAGTACGACGAGCTGCCGGTCACCGAGCTGCGCCGCCGTGCGGCGATCAACGTGGACGTGGCGGGCGCGGCGATGGACGCCACCCTCAACTTCGCCCAGAAACACCGTACTTCCCTCATCGACGACCAGATCGAGGTCTTCCGCCGGGGCGCGACGGGTGCCGCGCAAACATCCATCTCGCCCGAAACGGTGCCGGGTGTTCCGGGCATCGGACCTGAGGACGTCTACACGACCGACTTCCCGCGCGCGTACGTCATTCCGTCCGACCGCGACCAGCGATCAACCACCGCCGCGGCCCGCCTCGTCGACCACCTGCTCGCCAACGATGTCCAAGTCCAGCGCGCCACAAAGGACTTCAGGCTCGGCGGCAAGTCGTACACGCGGGGCTCGTACGTCATCGACATGCACCAGCCCAAGCGCGGTCTCGCCAATGTGATGCTGGCGGACGGCCGGGACATCAGCGACAAGGTGTCGACGATGTACGACATCTCCGGCTGGAGCCTGGGCCGCCTGTGGGGCGCGACGGTCGACTCCATACGGACACCCGGGCTCTCCGTCCCGTCCCGTACGGTCCACGAGGCCGCCCGCGTCGGCTACGTCGCCCCGTACGGCAACCTCCGCCTGCGCCTGGACGACGCCCGCGAGATCGCGGCGCTCAACTCCCTTCTGGCGGACGGGGTTTCGGTACGCCAGTCGGCCGATGGCGGCAGCGCGATCGTTCCCGCGTCGGCCCGGACGAAGGCGGCAGCACTCGCCAAGAAGTACGACGTCGCCTTCGACGCGACGAAGGCCACCGGCGGCACCCCGCTCCACCGCGTACGCGTCGCCGCGGCCGTCACCCCCGGCGAGCTCTTCGCCCTCCGCGAGATGAACTTCGACGTCACCCCGGTGTCCACGGCGATCCTCAACGCGGGCTTCGACTGGTCGAAGGCGGACGTCCTGTTCGCATCGGCCGGGCTCGACCACGAGGAACTCAGCGCGGCGGCCCGTACCGCCCTGGACCGCTTCCTCGCCCGCGAGGGCCTCGTCGGCCGCGGAGCCACCGGAGCCGCGCTCAACGCCGCCGCGGACCTGCTCGCCGTCAAGCCGGTCGAGGGCAATGGGGACGCCAACGGCGTTGTACGCGTGGTGAATTCAGGCGGCGGCATCACGCAGGGCACTCCGGACCACAGCTTCGTGTACGCCCCCATGTGGTTCACGGACCTGGGCTCCTCAGTCCGTGTGGAGCAGTCGTACGCGACCGGAAATCCCCTGGTCTCCGGCCACTGGCGCGCGTTGGATGACGGCACCGGCGGCCCCGACCAGGCGGCGGGCCGGGCCTCGGTCGTCAGCGGCCCGCACGCCGTCCTGTTCGGCACGGAACCGCTCTTCCGCGCCCACCCGAAGGGGGAATTCCCCCAGGTCGCACGGGCCTTGTTGACGGTGTCCCACTGACACCCTGAGGCACGGCAGGCACGACGACTCGAGGAGTACGGATGACCCCGGAGATCCACGGCACCGTCGCCGACGGCTACGAGGCGGTACGCGAGGAGTTCGCGGCCTTCGTGACCGCCGAACGGCCGGACTACGCGGGCCAGTTGAGCGCGTACGTGCACGGGCGGCGGGTCGTCGATCTCTGGGCCGGTGCGGAGACGGACGGCGAGACGCTGTTCGGTGTCTTCTCGTCCACGAAGGGGGCGGCCCACCTGGTGGTCGCCCTCCTCGTGCAGGAGGGGACGCTGGAGCTGGACCGTGAAGTGGCGTACTACTGGCCCCAGTTCGCGGTCGAGGGCAAGTCGGCGATCACCCTGCGCGAGCTGCTCGCGCATCGCGCGGGCGTGGTCGGCTCCGACGCGGGCTTCACGGACGACGAGCTCGCCGACGACCGTGCGGTCGCCGAACGGCTCGCGGGCCAGCGCCCGTTCTGGCGGCCGGGCACCGCCTTCGGCTACCACGCGCTCGTGATCGGCGCGCTGACGGGCGAGGTCGTACGGCGGGCCACGGGCCGTACGCTCCAGGAGGTGTACGAGGAGCGGATCCGTGCCCCGTACGGACTGGGCTTCTTCCTGGGGCTGCCCGAGGCGGAGGAGCCCCGCTTCCGTTCCGTACAGCCGATGGCGCCGACGGCCGCCGAGCAGTCCGTACTGGACGCGGCGCCCACCGGCCCGCACACGCTCACGTCGATCGCGTTCAACGAGCATGTGCCGGAGCCCGGAACGCTGGAGGGCTTCGCCAACTCCCGTACCGTGCGCGCCAAGGGCCAGGCGTCGGCGGGCGGCGTCGCCTCCGCGCGCGGGCTCGCCGGGATGTACGCGGCGGCGATCAGCCGGGTGGACGGCCAGGCGCCGCTGCTGAAGCCGGACACGATCGCGGAGGTCGGGCAGGTCCACTCGATCGGCTTCGACCTGGTGATGCGCGCCCACAAGGCGTACGGGCTCGGCTTCCAGGCCACGGCGGAGAACTGGTACCCGTTCCTGGGCGCCGGGGCCTTCGGCCACAGCGGCGCGGGCGGCTGCCAGGCCTTCGCCGACCCGCGCAGCGGCCTGGCCTACGGCTACACACGGCGCCGGATGTCGTTCCCGGGCGGAGCGGCTCCGGAGAACGAGCGGCTGGTGCGGGCGGTGTACCGGGCGGCTCTCACCTGGGTCAAGCCATATTCACCTACCTATTGACGGTGGCCCGTTGAAGTCCCTGGTCATCCGAGATGCCGCACCGGCACCTCGCCCTGGTAGTCGAACTGCGCTACCGCAGGGTCTGCAGCACCTGCTCTCCCGCGCCCGCTGCCGTCCGGGGTGGCGTGGCCAGCGTGTTCGGTGTTCGGCCAGTTGCCAGCTGTTCTTGCGGGCCACGGGGGCGAGCAGTCCGCGTACGTAGTCCCGCATGCGGCGACGGGGTTAGACGCGGCCGAAGTGATGTCCTAGGTGGTGAAGAGGGCGTCCAGGTCGTGGTCCCAGGTCCCTACTGTCTGCTCGGTGATCACGATCTGAGGCTTCCCCTGCCCGGGACGCCCTCGCCGTCGGGGCCGCTCCTTCGAGGGGCGGGCGGGCAGAACCCGCCCGTGACCACGGCACGCCGCGTTGCTCAGCCGTCGGTGAGGGAGATCCTGCCCGCGTGCAGGCGTCCGTCGCCGCCGTCGAAGTACACCCGGTCGCCGGCGACGGCCGCGTCGGGGTCGCCGGACGACAGGCGCGTCTCGGCCGGAGACGCGCCTGTCCGGGCATCCGCAGCGTGCAGTGTGCCGGCTCTGGTGCTGAAGAGCAGCGAGCCGTCCAGCAGACCGTGCAGCTCGGGTTCGCGTTCGGTGGGCTCGGTCCAGAGCGGTCTTCCGGAGTCGGCCGCGACCGCGTGCACGGTTCCGGATCCGTAGTCGCTGGTGGCGTCTCCGGTCCCGCCGTAGACGACGCCGTCGGTGACCATGAGCGGTTCGAGCCACTCCTCCACACTCTCCACGTCAGGTTCGTAGGTCCACAGCTTCGTGCCCCGCCGGGCGTCGACGGCGTGGAGGACACTGCGGCTGTCGCCGAAGTAGACGGTGCCGCCCGACACCGTGATCGCCGTCGCCTCGCCCGCGTAGTTCCGGCTCGCGCTCGCGTGGTACCGCCACAGCTGATCCCCGGTGTCCGCGTCCAGGGCGTGGAAGTAGGTGCCGTCCCTCTCCCGCACCCCGCCGTAGACGACCCCGTCCACAACCGCGAGTGCGTCGGACAGATCGTGCTCGATCGTCCGGGTCCACTTCAGCCGGCCGGTGGCGGTGTCCAGCGCCGACACGGCGTATGTGCCGTAGCGCTCGGACTCCTCGGGCAGGCGGTACATGGCGTTCATGTAGACGGTTCCGTCGGCCACGACGATGCGCATGTGGACAGCCCATGTCGTGCCGGGCGCCGTGTGTGCCTCGGCGGCCACGCTCCAGACTCGTTTTCCGCTGTCCAGGGCGATGCCCTGGATCGTGCCCTTCTCCCTGCTGGAGGCCACCACCAGTCCGTCGCTCACGCCCTCGAAGGACGACGCGCTCGGATCGTCGTACGTCCACACGGCGTCGCCGCTGCCGGCATCCACCGCGTGCAGCGCGCCGTCCTGGCCCTGGCCGACCACCTTGCCGTCGGCGACCACCGGCTGCCAGAAGTCCTCGTCGGACGACCACTGTTCCCGCACCGCCAGCTGTTTCGCGACGGGCGTGGGGCTGCCGGAGCTTCCGGTGCCGTTGCCCCGGCCCGACGAGCCGGAGAAGGCGCGGGGCAGGAGCAGGCCGGCGACAACGGCCAGGACGACGAGGGTGCCCGCTGCGGCGAGGACCGCCGTACGTCGCTGCCGGGCCGCCCCGCGCAGCCGGGCGGCGAACGAAGGCCGCGCGGGCGGCGCGCCGAGCCGCGCTGTGGCGACGGCGGTCTGCGCCGCCACGGTGACCGTCGGCAGGTCCGCGTCCGCCGTTGCCGTGGCGGCCTCCTCCGGCAGCGGGACCGCGCACAGCGCGGTGACGTCGGCGGCGACCGGTGCGGGCAGCCATGCGGCGCGGGTGAACGTGCCCCGGGTCCCGTCGGCCCCCTCCCACCGGCCCAGTTCCTCGACGAGTTCCGGCACCCCGGGCCGTAGCAGCGGGTCCTTGGCCAGGCACCGGGCGACCACGTCGGCGAGTCCGTCCGGCACGCCCTCCAGGTCGGGATCCTCGTGGACGACGCGGTAGTTGACGCCATACGCGGGTCCGCCCCCGAACGGGCCGGTCCCGGTAGCCGCGTACGCCAGCAGCGCGCCCAGCGCGAACACGTCACCGGCGGGCCCCACCTCGCGACCGACCAGTTGCTCCGGCGGAATGTAGCCGGGGCTGCCGACCACGGCCCCTGTGGTCGTGAGCTTGGTGTCGTCGGCGGCCACCGAGATCCCGAAGTCGATCACCCGCGGGCCGTCCTGTGCCAGCAGCACGTTCGACGGCTTCAGGTCACGGTGCACCACCTGGGCCCGGTGGATCGCCTCCAGCGCCTCCGCCAACCCCGATCCCAGGGCCCGTACGGACCGCTCGGGCCAGGCGCCGTGCGTCGTGACCGCCGTGCCCAGCGCAACGCCGGGCACGTGGGCGGTGGCCAGCCACGGCAGGTCCGCTTCCGGATCCGCGTCGACCACGGGCGCGGTGAACGGCCCCGTCACCCTCCGTGCCGCCGCCACCTCCCGCCCGAACCGTCTGCGGAAGGCGGCGTCCTCGGCCAGTTCCTCGTGCACCACCTTCACCGCGGTCGTCCGGCCGCCCGGCGACCTGGCCAGGTACACGCGGCCCATCCCGCCCGAGCCCAGCCTCCCGACGATCCGGTACGGGCCGACCTGCTCGGGGTCGCCCGCCTCCAGCGGTGTGAACACCTGCACGCCGCCTCTCCTCCTTGTGGTGCCGTGGTGTGCGGATACGGATCAGGTCGCGGCCCGGTAGGCGGTCAGTCGGCCCTCGCGTTCGACGAGCAGGATGCTCCCGATGACCATGGTGTGCGAGTCGCCGTCGACGTCGAGCGATTCCCGCCATCTGGGCTTTCCGCTGCGGGCGTCCAGCGCGTGCAGGTCCCCGTCCGAGCCGTGGACGAGGACGGTGTCGTCCACCACGTTCAGGGACGTCGACTCCTCGGAGTCCTGCTTGTGCCGCCACAGCGGCCGGCCGCTGTCCGCGTCGAAGGCGGACACATAGCCGTCGTTCTCGAAGTACACGGTTCCGTCGACCACTTCGGGCAGACCGGCTCCCTCGCCGAGCCTGCCGTCCCACAGTTCACCCTCGAAGGTACGGCGCCACACCTCGGAGCCCGAGGCGGCGTCGACGGCGTACAGTGCGCCGTCCCGGGTGCCGAAGTAGACCTTGCCGTCAGCCACGACGGGGGCCGTCTCCGCGTCGCTCGCGGCCTGGTGGGTCCACTTCTCCTTGTGCGTGCCGGTGTCGACGGCGATCAGCTTCCTCCCGCTGTGCACGAGGAGCGCGTCACCAGTGACCGCGACGTTGCCGGACGTATTGGTGTCGTACGCGTACTCCCACAGCTTGCGCCCCGTTCGCGTGTCGAGGACATAGAAGAACGCCGTCATGTCCGCGTAGGCGGCGTTGCCCACGGTGACCGGGGAGGGATGGAAGGAACTGTCCTGGTATCTCCAGCGGTGGTCACCGCTGTCCGCGTCCACCGCGAACAGGTGGTCGCTGCTGCCGTAGTACAGGAGGCCGCCCGAGACGGCGGTGACCTCGATGTCGTCGCCCTTGTCCTTCAGGTAGTCGATGTCCTCACGGACGTCGGCCACCTGGACTCGACGGCCCCAGCGCTGCGAGCCGTCGATGACGTCCAGGGCGGTGATCTCGTGACGGTCCTTGTGCTCGAGGTAGATCATCTCCTCCGAGACCTCGGCCAGTCTCTGTCCGTCGGCCAGGGTGTGGGACCAGAGTTCCTCGACGTTCGGAGGGCTGGAGGGCCCGGCGTCGTCCTCACTGGCGGCCACCCTCCACAGGACGGCGCCGGTCACGGTGACGGCCAGGGCGGTCGCCGCGGCGAGGGCCGTCCGCAGGCGGCGGCGCCGGGTGCGGGGAGGGGCGGCGGGCGGGGGCTCCGGCGTACCGTCCCCCGCCCGGGGCAGGGGCTCGGTGGGCACCTCGGCCCGCAGCCGTGTGGCCGAGTCGACGACCGGGCCGGGCATCCATCCGACCGTCGCGATGCCCCCGTCCGGTGCCGGAGTGCCCTGGCGCGCATGCCGGTCGTCGTCGGCGGCGGGGTCCGGGTGTCCCAGTTCGTCCAGCAGCCACGCCACCGTGGGCCGCTCCCCCGGGTCCTTCGCCAGGCACCGGGCCACCACGTCCGCGAGTGCGGGCGCCAGGCCCCGCAGGTCGGGGTCCTGGTGCACGACCCGGTAGTTGACCGCGTGGGACGCGCCGCCGCCGAACGGGCCGACGCCCGCGGCCGCGTACGCCAGCACCGCCCCCAGGGCGAACACGTCACCGGCCGGTCCGGAGGTCTCGTGTCGCAGTTGCTCGGGAGGGATGAAACCGGGGGTGCCGATCACCATCCCGGCCTCGGTGAGCGCGGTGTCGCCGGCCGCCGCCGAGATGCCGAAGTCGATCACCCGGGGACCGTCCGGCGCCAGCAGGACGTTCGACGGCTTCAGGTCGCGGTGCACCAGGTCCGCCGCGTGCACGGCGGCGAGAGCCTCGGCCAGGGCGGCGCCGAGGCCCCGCACCGCCTGCTGCCGCCACACCCCGTGCCGGGCCACCGCGTCCTGGAGGGACAGTCCAGGGACGTACTCCGTGGCCAGCCAGGCCGGGTTCCCCTCCGGATCGGCGTCGACCACCGCGGCAGTGAAGAAGCCCGTCACCCGCCGTGCCGCCTCGACCTCGCGTACGAAGCGCCGCCGGAACCCCTCGTCCCGCAGCAGCGCGTCCCGCACCACCTTCACCGCCACTGCACGCCCGCCGGGCGAGCGCCCCAGGTACACCCGTCCCATGCCGCCCTGGCCCAGCCGGGCCAGCAGCCGGTACCGGGCCACCCGCACAGGATCCCCCGCCGTCAACGGTACCGACGCCACTGTCCCGCTCCCCTGCCCACTCGCGGCCCCATGCCGGCCCGCCACCTCAACGGGCCCTCCCTGCACCGGACTCCCGGCACCACCCCCACGGTTCCCACTCCGCACGTCCGCCACCACCCTTACGGCGAACCCTCCCCGGAAACCTCACGATCGCGGGGTACCAGGTGGGCTGGAGGTTGGGTCCCGCCATCTCGGCGTTCAACAAGAAGGTCGAGCGGTTGCGTGAGCATGCCGTCGCGCTCGGGCGGGTCCGTTCTGCCGCATATCCGGCGCGGCCATCTGCGCACCTTCCTCCACGGGCCTCGCAAGATGTGGAGGAAGGTCCGGTGGGCGACCCCGGGGACCGTGGGACCTTCATCGAGGAGAGCAGACACGGGAGCACCCTGTCCGACTGGTCGGACATTGTTCGAAACCTATTGACGGTCTCGTGTGCACCGGCTGACACTCTCGCAACACGACGTCACGCGGACGAAACAGCAGGGTGCCCAGGCGTCAGGGCCCGCCACCCACTCTCCCTTCGTTCTCCCGTCGTCCCTTGAGCGATGAGCGACGTCTCAACGAGGAGACTTGACATGCCGCAGACCGACCGGCCTCGCAGCCGCGCGAGACGTTGGGCGGGCCATCTCGCCGGGCTGACCGCCGCGTCACTGTTCCTGGGTCTCGCCGGACCCGTCGCCCCCGTACAGGCGGCGGAGATCACCGACGGCCTGGCCCTCTGGTACAAGCTCGACGCCACCTCGGGCACCGTGGCGGCCGACGCCTCCGGAAACGGCCGGAACGGCACCGTCAGCGGCACCGCCAACTGGTCCGGCAGCGGCGAGGGACTCGCCTTCAACGGCTCCGACACCTACATCAAGGTGCCGGACGACATCATGAAGGGCATGGACTCGATCTCCGTCTCGATGGACGTACGGATCGACTCCACCCAGGCCACCCCGTACTTCCTCTATGGCTTCGGCAACACCAGCGGCACCGCCGGCAACGGCTACCTCTTCACCACGGGCGACAGCTTCCGGACTTCCATAGCCACCGGCAACTGGTCGACGGAACAGACCACCAGGCCGTCCGCCTCCGGCAACCTGACCCGCTCCGTCTGGAAGCAGGTCACGTACACCCAGACCGGCAACACGGGTGTGCTGTACGAGGACGGCGTGGAGGTGGCCCGCAACACGTCGGTCACCATCACCCCGGGCGCCATCGGCTCCGGCATCACGACCGCCAACTACGTCGGCAAGTCCGTGTACCCGGGCGACAAGCTCTTCAAGGGCAGGATCCGCGATTTCCGAGTCTACGACCGGGCACTCGGCGGCTCGGAGGTCGAGGAGCTCTCCCTCCCCGTCGCCACCCAGGGTGTCGCCGACGACAAGGCCGCTCTCACCCTCGGCGACACCAGCGCCGTCGTCTCCGACCTGACTCTGCCCACCACGGGCACCGCCGGCGGATCGAAGATCAGCTGGGCGAGCGACAACCCCGACGTCGTCTCCGCCACCGGCAAGGTCACCCGCCCCCCGGCCGGTGAGCCGGACGGCCGCGCCACGCTCACGGCGACCCTGAAGAAGGGCACCGTGACCGACACCAAGAGCTTCGACATCACGGTCCCCGCCGCCTTCGACGACGCCACGGCCACGCAGCAGGCCGCCGAGGCGCTGTCCGTCCACAACCTCGACGACGTACGCGGCAACCTGACCCTGCCCGCGACCGGTGACTACGGCACGAAGGTCGCCTGGTCGTCCGCGAAGCCGGACGTCATCGACGCCGACGGCCTGGTGAAGCGCCCCGCGCACGGCGACGGCGACACCACCGTGGAGCTGACCGCCACCGTCACCAAGGGAGATGCCAAGGCGACCCGGGCGTTCACCGCGAAGGTGCCCGAGCTCCCCGCCAAGGCCGCCCTCAAGGGCTATATGTTCAGCTACTTCACCGGCGAGGGCACCTCGGACGGCGAGCAGCTCTACGCCGCCCTCAGCAAGGGCAACGACCCGCTGAACTGGCGGGAGTTGAACGACGGCAAGCCCGTCCTGACCTCCACGCTCGGTGAGAAGGGTCTGCGCGACCCGTTCATCATCCGCTCCCCCGAGGGCGACAAGTTCTACCAGATCGCCACCGACCTGCGGATCTACGGCAACGGCAACTGGGACGCGTCCCAGCGCACCGGCAGCAAGTCCATCATGGTCTGGGAGTCCACCGACCTGGTGAACTGGACGAACCAGCGCCTGGTCAAGGTCTCCCCGGACTCGGCGGGCAACACCTGGGCCCCGGAGGCCTATTACGACGAGAAGCTCGGCGAGTACGTCGTCTTCTGGGCGTCGAAGCTGTACGACAACGAGGCGCACACGGGCGACACGTACAACCGCATGATGTACGCCACCACCCGCGACTTCCACACCTTCAGCGAGCCCAAGGTCTGGATCGACCGCGGCTACTCGGTCATCGACTCCACGATGATCAAGCACGACGGCACGTACCACCGCCTGTCCAAGGACGAGCGGAACAACACCTCCTCCACTCCGAACAGCAAGTTCATCTTCCACGAGAAGAGCGACTCGATCCTCGACCCCTCCTACGACTTCGTCGCCGAGGGCATCGGCAAAGGTGTGATGAGCGCCGCCGAGGGACCGCTGGTCTTCAAGTCCAACACCGAGGAGAAGTGGTACGCGTTCCTCGACGAGTTCGGCGGCCGCGGCTACATCCCGTTCGAGACGACGGACCTCGCCTCCGGCAACTGGACCCCGTCCACGGGCTATGACCTGCCGTCAAAGCCCCGCCACGGCACGGTACTTCCGGTCACGCAGGCCGAGTACGACCGGCTGCTGAAGGCCTACCAGTCGGACCAGCTCGTCCAGTCGGTCGAGGACGTCAAGGTGACGACGGGCATCGGTGACGCACCGGTCCTGCCGGGCACCGTGATCGCCGAGTACGCGGACGGCGCCAAGCGGCCCGTCTCCGTCACCTGGGACGACGTCCCGGCCTCGGCGTACGCGCAGGCCGGCACCTTCACGGTGGAGGGCAGCCTGCCCGACGGCGCCGCGCTCAAGGCCAGGGCCGAGGTCACGGTCTCGGCTCAGGGCCCCGAGGTGCCCGCCGACCTGCTGCTGCGCTACGACTTCGACGAGACCGGCGGCAACATCGCCCGTGACTCCAGCGGGCACGGCTACCACGGCACGTACGTCCGTACGCCCGACTTCGGAACGGGGGTCAAGGACGGCTCCTTCAAGATGTCCGGCGGTTCCAGCTCCTCCACCACCTCCCCGTACGTCAGCATCCCGAACGGCGTCCTGAAGGGCGCTGACAGCGTCACCGTCTCCACCCACGTGAAGTGGAAGGGCGGGGACAACTTCCAGTGGCTCTTCGGGCTGGGCCCGGACAGCGACAAGTACCTCTTCGCCACCCCGTCGAACGGCGGCGGCAAGGTCTTCTCCGCGATCACCAAGGCCACTTGGTCGGGCGAGAAGCAGATGGTCGGCGGCTCGCAGCTCACTCCCGGTGAGTGGAAGCACGTCACCGTCACGGTGAACAGCGCGACCGAGACGGCGGTCCTCTACGTCGACGGCGCCGAGGCGGCCCGGGCGACCGGTGTCACCATCAAGCCGTCCGAGATGTACGACGCGTCGAAGGGCTACTCCGGCTACATCGGCAGGTCCATGTACGCCCCCGACCCGTACTTCGGCGGCGAGGTCGACGACTTCCGGATCTACAACCGGGCGCTGTCACCCGCCGAGATCCTGGAGCTCAGCGGGAACACCACAGGTATCGCCTCGGCGACCCACCCCGCGCTGAAGGTCGACGCGATCATCGACGACGCGGACAGCAGGATCACGCTCCCGCTGACCGCGGGCAGTGATGTGACCGCCCTGGCACCGGAGTTCGGCCTCGCCAACGGCGCGACCATCAGCCCCGCGTCCGGCACCCTGCGCGACTTCACCGAGCCGGTGACGTACGAGGTGACCGGCTCGGACGGCAGGAAGCGCACCTGGACGGTCCGGGCCCTGGAGATGAAGAGCCCGGTCCTGCCGGGGCTCAACGCCGACCCGAACATCGTGCGGTTCGGCGACACCTTCTACATCTACCCGACCACCGACGGCTTCCCCGGCTGGAGCGGCACGCAGTTCAAGGCGTACTCCTCCAAGGACCTGGTGCACTGGGAGGACCACGGAGTCATCCTCGACCTGGGCCCGGACGTGGCGTGGGCCGACAGCAGGGCCTGGGCGCCGACGATGGAGGAGAAGAACGGGAAGTACTACTTCTACTTCTCCGCCGACGCGAACATCGGCGTCGCGGTCTCCGACTCGCCCACCGGCCCGTTCAAGGAGCCTCTGGGCAAGCCGCTGATCGCCGCCGGCGCCTTCACGGGCCAGATGATCGACCCGGCGGTCTTCACGGACGACGACGGCCAGTCGTATCTCTACTGGGGCAACGGCAGGGCGTACGTCGTCCCGCTCAACGACGACATGGTCTCCTTCGACTCCTCGAAGGTCACCAACATCACCCCGAGCGGCTACAACGAGGGCACCTTCGTCATCAAGCGCAAGGGCACCTACTACTTCATGTGGTCGGAGAACGACACGCGCGACGAGAACTACCGCGTCGCCTACGCGACCGGGTCCTCGCCCACCGGTCCCTGGACCAAGAAGGGCATGATCCTGGAGAAGGACCTCTCGCTCGGTATCAAGGGCCCCGGCCACCACTCGGTGGTGAAGGTGCCGAACACCGACGACTGGTACATCGCCTACCACCGTTTCGCCATCCCCGGCGGTGACGGCACCCACCGCGAAACCACTATCGACAAGCTGGAGTTCGACTCCGACGGCCTGATCAAGAAGGTCGTCCCGACGCTGACGAGCATCGACCCGGTCACGATCGTGCGCGCCGGGCCCGACGCCGCCGGCACCGAGGGCGGCGCGATCTCCCTCACCGGCACGGTCTCCGGGGCCGGTGGCCCGAAGTGGACGGTGGAGGACGGAGCGCCCTGCGCCTTCTCCGACTCCTCCGCCATCCTGACCACGATCACCTGCGACGACGACGGCACGTACGAGGTCACGCTGACCGGCGGCCGCAGCAGCGACACGCTCACCGTGACCGTGGACAACGCGGCGCCGGTGATCACGGCGGGTACGGGCCCGAAGGACCCGGTGGCGGCGGGCAAGAGCGCGGTCGTCACGGCCGACTTCACCGACCTCGGCTCCGGCGACACCCAGACCTGCCGGGTCGACTGGAAGGACGGCACCGAACCGACCGCCGGAAAGGTCAGCGGCTCCCGCTGCGAAGCCACCCACACCTACACCAAGGCGGGCATTCACCGGCCGGAGATCACGGTCACGGACGACGACGGCGGCTCGGACAACACCAAGCTCGCCGAACTGATCGTGTACGACCGGGCAGCCGGGCCGATCGCGGGCGTCGGCGTGATCTCCTCGCCGGCCGGCGCCTACCCCGCCAAGCCCACCTTGACCGGTCCGGCGGCCTTCTCCTTCGGCGCCAAGTACAAGAAGGGCGCCACCGTCCCGAGCGGCAATGCCACCTTCACCTACGGCGTCGGCAAGCTGAAGTTCCGCTCCACCTCCTCCGACTGGCTGGTGGTCACCGGCTCCGAAGCCCAGTACCAGGGCTCCGGCACGGTCAACGGCACCAGTGGCTACGGCTTCCGTATCACCGTCACCAACGCCCCGGACACGTACCGCATCAAGATCTGGAAGAAGTCCACGGGAGACGTCGTCTACGACAACCTCACGGGCAGCAAGGCCTACGGCATCATCTTCGGCGACGCCTGACACCTGACGGCAGGGCCGCAAGGCCCTCGTAACCACCCCAAGGAGCGGCGCCCGGGACCCCGGGCGNNNCCGGACCCCCGGTCCTCAAACGCCGGACGGGCTGATTTCAGCCCGTCCGGGGGCACCTCTGGGGGCACCCCAGCGGTAGCTGGGGGAGTTTGAGGACGAGGCCGTCAGGCCGATACGGGGGTCTGGGGGCAGAGCCCCGGGATGGGACGGGTAGGGGCGGCGGGGGCGAAAACACACCTGGCGCCTCCTCCCGCCCACCTGCGGCCGGTTAACCGCACAACGAACAGCAAGGGGCCACCTCCCACGAGGTGGCCCCTTGCTGTGCCGCGGACGCGGATCGTACGTCCGGCTCAGGTCTTCTTACGAGCCGTCATCGCCCGCTGGATCAAGATGAACGCACACAGCAGCACACCCGTGGCGATCTTCGTCCACCAGGAGCTGAGCGTGCCCTCGAACTGGATGATGCTCTTGATCAGGCCCAGCACCAGCACACCGAACAGGGTGCCGATCACATAGCCGGAGCCGCCCGTGAGCAGCGTGCCGCCGATGACGACCGCGGCGATCGCGTCGAGTTCCATGCCGGTGGCGTGCAGGGGGTCACCGGACTGGATGTAGAGGGTGAACAGCAGTCCGGCGAGCGCCGAGCAGAAGCCGCTGATCGTGTAGACGGCGATCTTCGTGCCGCCCTGCGGAAGGCCCATCAGCAGGGCCGACTGCTCGTTGCCGCCGACGGCGTACACCCGGCGTCCGAAGCGCGTGTAGTGCAGGACGTAGAACGCCACGGCGAGCACGACCAGCGCGACGATCGCACCGATCGAGAGGAAACCCGCCCCCAGCGACACCTGCGCCCCGGCCATGCTGCTCACCGAGGAGTCGCCGATGGAGATCGACTCCTTGCTGATGACCAGGCACAGACCCCGGAAGAGGAAGAGGCCGGCCAGGGTCACGATGAAGGGCTGGATCTCGAAGTTGTGGATCACATAGCCCATCAGGAAGCCACCGAAGGCGCCCACGGCCAGCGCCATGGGGATGACGACCAGGATCGGCAGGCCCTGACGCTCCACCAGCCATGCCGTGAACATGGTCGTGAAACCGATCACGGAGCCCACGGACAGGTCGATGCCGCCGGACAGGATGACGAAGGTGACCCCGACGGCGGCGACCAGCAGATAGCCGTTGTCGATGAACAGGTTCATGAAGACCTGCGGTTCGCCGAACCCGTAGTTCTGGTACCGGCTCAGGCCCGCCACGTACATCGCGAGGAAGAGCCCGGCCGTCACCAGGACGGGCAGCCGCCGGTCGCCGAGCAGCTGCGCGGCCTTGGACGGAGTACGGCTGTCCGGGGCCGTGGGGCGCTTGGTGGTCGTGGTCGTGCTCATCACGACACCTCCATCTTGGGAGCGGCCTCGGTCGCCGCGGCGGGCTCCGCCTGGGCCGCGACGGGCTTGCCGGTGCCGCCCTTCGAGCCGAACCCGGTACCGGACTTGGCGCCGAAGACCTTGGCGCGGAACTTCGGGGACTGCAGCAGGCAGACGACGATGACGACGGCGGCCTTGAAGACCAGGTTGGTCTGGGTCGGCACGCCGATGGTGTAGATCGTGGTGGTCAGGGTCTGGATGACGAGGGCGCCGATCACCGTGCCGCCGATGGAGAACCGGCCGCCCAGCAGCGAGGTGCCGCCGATCACCACGGCGAGGATCGCGTCGAGTTCGATCCACAGGCCGGCGTTGTTGCCGTCCGCGGCCGAGGTGTTGGAGCTGATCATCAGGCCCGCGATGCCCGCGCACAGCGCGCAGAACACGTACACCATGATCTTGATACGCCGGGAGCGGATGCCCACCAGGCGGCTGGCCTCCGCGTTGCCGCCGACCGACTCGACGAGCAGGCC
Source organism: Streptomyces pseudoechinosporeus (assembly GCF_054783935.1). Taxonomy (NCBI): domain Bacteria; kingdom Bacillati; phylum Actinomycetota; class Actinomycetes; order Kitasatosporales; family Streptomycetaceae; genus Streptomyces; species Streptomyces pseudoechinosporeus. The sequence goes on along the minus strand of NZ_BAAGPS010000074.1, from coordinate 11,820 downwards.
GAGCGCCGTGCGGCGGGTCAGCGCCACGGTGACGGCCACGACCACGGCCACCACGAAGATGGAGAAGGGCAGCGTCAGCCAGTAGCCGCCGCCGATCAGCTTGTACGGCTCGCTGTTGATGGTGATGATCTGGCCGTCGGTGACCAGCTGGGCGACACCGCGTCCGGCGACCATGATGATCAGCGTGGCGATGATCGGCTGGATGCCCATACGGGCGACCAGGAAGCCGTTCCACAGTCCGCAGACGACCGCGGCCAGCAGTCCGATGCCCATGGCCAGGAACACCCCGGACAGGGCGCTCTGGTCGGACTGGTCACTGATGTACGAACAGGTCAGGGCCCCGGTGATGGCGACCACGGCGCCGACGGAGAGGTCGATGCCGCCGGTGGCGATGACCAGGGTCATGCCGACCGCCACCAGGATGAGGGGCGAGCCGAACAGCACGATCGAGACGAGGCTGCCGTGGAGGTGGCCGTCCGTCATGCGGATCGAGAAGAAGTCGGGTGTGAAGGGAACGTTGACGAGCAGCAGCACGACCAGGACCACGACCGGCCAGAACAGGTTGTGGTGCGTCAGCGCTCGCCATCGGGAAGTGGTGGTCACTGGTGCTCTCCGCTCGCGATGGTCTCCAGGATCCGGCTGGGAGTGATCTCGGGCCCGTTGGCCATCTGCGCGACGAGCTTGCGGTCACGCAGCACTCCGATGGTGTGACTGAGCCGGAGTACCTCCTCCAGCTCGGCCGCGATGTACAGCACTGCCATGCCGTCCTCGGAGAGCGAGACCACCAGCTTCTGGATCTCCGCCTTCGCGCCGACATCGATGCCGCGCGTCGGCTCGTCCAGGATCAGCAGCTTCGGCTGGGTGATCAGCCAGCGGGCGAGCAGTACCTTCTGCTGGTTGCCGCCGCTGAGCTGGCCGACGCGGGCCTCCGGGTTGGCGGGGCGGATGTCCAGCGCCTTGATGTACTTGGCGACGAGTTCGTCACGCTGGGAGGCGGGGATGGGCCGGGTCCAGCCGCGGGCCGCCTGGAGGGCGAGGATGATGTTCTCGCGCACCGTCAGATCCGGTACGAGGCCCTCGCTCTTGCGGTTCTCCGAGCAGAACGCGACACCCGCGCCGATCGCGTCGTTCGGGGCGCTCATCGAGACCTGCTTGCCGCCGATGGACACCTTGCCGCTGTCGGGCTGGTCGGCGCCGAAGAGAAGCCGGGCGAGTTCGGTACGGCCCGAGCCGAGCAGGCCGGCCAGTCCGAGGACCTCGCCCTTCTTGATCTCCAGGTCGAAGGGGGCGATGCCGCCCGTCCTGCCGAGGCCGTCCGCCTGGACCAGCGTCTCGCCGACATCGGAGCGCAGCTGGTGCTCTTGGAGCTCCTCCAGCTGGTCCAGGGCCTTGCCGATCATGAGCTGGATCAGTCCGACCTGGTCGAGCTCGCTCACCATGTGCTCGCCGACGAGAGTGCCGTTGCGCAGCACGGTCATCCGGTCGCAGATCTCGTAGATCTGGTCGAGGAAGTGGGAGACGAACAGGATCGCGACGCCCTCGTCCCTCAACTGCCGCATCAGGCGGAACAGTTCGAGGACCTCGTCGCGGTCGAGGCTGGAGGTCGGCTCGTCCAGGACCAGCACCTTGGTGCCGGCTCCCGCGCCGTCGCTGTCGCCGGTGCCCACGGACCGTACGATCGCGACCAGTTGCTGGACGGCCAGCGGGTACGAGGACAAGGGCGCGGTCACGTCGATGTCGAGGCCGAGCCGGTCGACCAGCTCCGCCGCTTCCTTGCGCATGCGGTTCCACTGGATGCGGCCGAAGCGGGTGGGTTCACGGCCGATGAAGATGTTCTCCGCCACCGACAGGTTGGGGCAGAGGTTCACCTCCTGGTAGACCGTGCTGATCCCGGCCTGCTGCGCCTGCAGCGGGCTGTCGATCTGCACGGACTGCCCGTCGAGGGTAATCGTGCCGTCATCCAGCGAGTAGACGCCGGTCAGCACCTTGATGAGGGTGGACTTCCCGGCCCCGTTCTCGCCCATCAGGGCGTGGATCTCGCCGGGGAAGAGCCGGAAGTCGACACCGGACAGAGCCCGTACCCCCGGAAACTCCTTGACTATGCCCGTCATCTCCAGGACGGGCTGCGGCTCTGCCATGGCAGCGCTCCTCATGAATTTCGTTCAGGCCCGCAGGGAGCCTCCTGGCCAGCCCTCTGGACGGAGGGCTCGGTCGGGCGGAGGCTCCCTGCCGGTGGGTGCGGTCGGTCAGTACTTGCGGGTCGGGAGCGCTTCCTTGGCCTGGTCCTGCATGAAGTCGCTCTCCTTGGTCTTGATCCAGCGCTCGACCGTCTCGCCGTCCTTGACCTTCTGCACGACCTCCATCAGCTGGGGGCCGAGCAGCGGGTTGCACTCGACGATGGCGTTGATCTTGCCCTCGGACATGGCGACGAAGCCGTCCTTCACGCCGTCGACCGTGACGATCAGGATGTCCTTGCCGGGCTTCTTGCCGGCCGCCTCGATGGCCTGGATGGCGCCGATGCCCATGTCGTCGTTGTGCGCGAACAGCACGTCGATGTCCGGGTTGGACTGCAGGAAGGCCGCCATGACCTGCTTGCCGCCGGCGCGGGTGAAGTCACCGGTCTGGCTGACGACGATCTTCCAGTCGTCCTTGTGGTCCGCGTCCATGACCTCCTTGAAGCCCTTGGCACGCTCGATCGCGGGGGCGGCACCGGTGGTGCCCTCCAGCTGTGCGATCTTCACGGCGCCCTTGTGGCCGGCCTTCTCGAGGACCTTCTCCAGGATCCTGGCCGCGCGCCGGCCCTCGTCCGTGAAGTCCGAGCCGACGAGCGTGACGTACAGGGACTCGTCGGAGGTCTCGACGGAGCGGTCGGTGAGGACCACGGGGATCTTCTTGGCCTTGGCCTCCTTGAGCACCGCGTCCCAGCCGGTGACGACCACCGGCGAGAAGGCTATGACGTCCACGCCCTGGGTGATGTAGCTGCGGATCGCGGAGATCTGGTTCTCCTGCTTCTGCTGCGCGTCGGAGAACTTGAGGGTGTAACCCGCCTCCTTGGCCGCCGACTTCACCGAGTCGCTGTTGGCGGTGCGCCAGCCGCTCTCCGAGCCGACCTGGGAGAAGCCGAGGGTGAGCTTCTTGCTGCCGCCGCCGGAGGAGGAGCTGGAGGAGCCCTCGTCCTCCTTGGCGCAGGCCGCCAGGCCGCCCGCAGCTGCCACGCCGACCGCCGCGGTGAGGAAGTTCCGTCTGTTGAGCATGTCTTCTCCTTTGAAGTGCCGGCCCGGCGAGGGACCCGCTGGTACTCGGTGGTGCTGGTGGAACGGCCGGCCGTACTACGTCCAGCCTGTCGATCATTGTTCGAAATGTCGGTCGCACTGGTACGTGCAGAGCGACCGGTTGCGTCCGCGTCAGTCGGGAACGTTCCCCGGTTGAGGGCCGTACGGAGGTTGAGGGCCGTACGGAAAGGTACTGGCGCGGACGACGAGTTGGGGTTCGATGGCGATCCGGGCCGGCCCGGAAGGAGCCCGGCCCTCCATGAGATCGAGGAGGAGGGCGATGCTCCGTTCGCCCACCGTCGAGAAGTCCTGCCGGACGGTGGTGAGCGGCGGAGCGAAGAACTCCGACTCCGGGATGTCGTCGAAGCCGACCACCGCCACGTCCTGGGGAGTTCGCACACCCGCCTCACGCAGGGCCCGCAGCACCCCCAGTGCCATCTGGTCGTTGGCGACGAAGACGGCGGTCAGCCCCCGGCCCACCCAGCCGGCCAGTTCCTGGCCGGCACGGTAGCCCGACAGCGGACTCCAGTCACCCCTCAGCGGCAACGGCGGTTCGACACCCGCCTCTTCGAGAGTGGCCCGCCAGCCGGCGACCCGGTCGGCCGCCTCCTGCCAGTCCTCGGGCCCGGCGAGATGCCAGACCCTGCGGTGGCCGGCGGCGAGCAGATGGCCGGTGGCCAGCCGCGCGCCCAGCTGCTGGTCCACGTTGACGTTGGGGACCTCCGCGCCGGACCCGGTGCCCACGGCCACCACCGGGAAGGGGTGGCGGAGTTCGGCAAGGGCCTCGACCGCCGACCGCTGCGGGGCGATGGCGATGACGCCCTCCACCCCGCCCTCGCTGAGGCGGTCCAGGGCCTCGGACAGCGTCTCCACCGTCAGCCTGCGCAGACTGACCGTCGAGACGAGATACCCCTCGGCACGCGCCGCCTCCTCCAGCGCGAACAACGTGCTGGCCGGTCCGTAGAGGGTGGTGTTGGAGGCGACCACACCCAGGGTCCGGGTGCGCCGGGTCGCCAGCGCCCGCGCGGAGAAGTTGCGGCGGTAGCCCATCTCCTCGATCGCGCGCAGCACCTTGGCCCGTGTCTCGTCCCGCACATTGGGGTGGTCCCCCAGTACGCGGGACACGGTCTGGTGGGACACCCCTGCCAGTCGTGCGACGTCCGCCATGGTGGGCGGCCGAAGCTGTGCGTGTGTCACGGCCGCGCCTCCTTGGATGCCGTTGAACGCCGTTGGACGGCGATGGACGCCGACCGGTGAGTGCGGACGTCATTGTGAGCGCTAACAATCCACGGTGGTCAAGAGGGCTGCAAGGAGAAGGCGTCACGGTTGAATAACACGGCGGACGGCAAGGGCCGAGGCGGCGGCCGGCTGCGGCGGCGGAGCCGCTCCGAGGCGAAAGCCCCGGCCACGAGGTATTGACGTGCGGTTCTTCACGGTCGTATATCGATTTGGCCGCATATCAATGTGGGAGCGGGGTCGACCAGTCTGCTGGCGTGCGCCAGACCTTGGACAACGTTGTTAACGCCCGTCCACCGACAGCTCGACGACGGCCGCCGTACGCACGAGAAGCCGTACGCACCGAAGAGGCCGCACCCACCGGCATGGGTGCGGCCTCTCTCCTGCCGTCCGAGGAGGCCGGCAGTCGTCAGAGCTTGACGATCATCTTCCCGGTGTTGTCGCCGCGCAGGACGCCGAGGAACGCCTCCAGGTTGTTCTCGATGCCCTCGACGACCGTCTCGCGGTACTTCAGTTCGCCGGAGCGGACCCAGGGACCGACCTCCTGGACGAACTCGGGCTGGAGGTCGTAGTGGTCGCCGACCAGAACACCCTCGACGCGGAGCCGGTTCTGCAGGATCTTGACCATGTTGCGCGGGCCGGGAGTCGGCTCGGTCGCGTTGTACTGCGAGATCATGCCGCAGATCACGGCCCGGCCCCGCAGGTTGAGCGCGCCGATCGCGGCCTCGAGGTGCTCGCCGCCGACGTTGTCGAAGTAGATGTCGATGCCGTCCGGGGCAGCCTCCTTGAGCTGCTCCCAGACCGGGCCGTTCTTGTAGTTGAAGGCGGCGTCGAAGCCGTACTCCTCGACGAGGAGCTTGACCTTGTCGTCGGAGCCGGCGGAGCCGATGACCCGCGAGGCGCCCTTGAGCCTGGCGATCTGGCCGACCTGGCTGCCGACGGCACCGGCCGCGCCGGAGACGAAGACCGCGTCGCCCTCCTTGAAGGCGCCGACGCGCAGCAGACCCGCGTACGCGGTCAGGCCCGTCATGCCGAGCACGCCAAGGTACGTGCTCAGCGGTGCCGCCTCGGGGTCGACCTTGACCGCCTGCTTGGCGTCCACGACGGCGTACTCCCGCCAGCCGAGGAAGTGCAGGACGTGGTCGCCGACCGCGATGCCCTCGGCGTTGGAGGCGATGACCTCGCCGACGGCGCCGCCCTGCATGGGCTTGCCGAGTTCGTAGGGCGCGACGTACGACTTCGCGGCGCTCATACGGCCGCGCATGTACGGGTCCACGCTGAGGTACTGGTTGCGTACCAGCACCTGGCCCGGACCCGGCTGCTCGACCTCGGTCTCGACGAGGGAGAAGTCCTCGGGCTTGGGCCAGCCGACGGGGCGGCTGAGGAGGTGCCATTCGCGGTTGATCATGAGAGCCTTTCCATTTACTTCAGTACCTGAAACAAGCATGCGCCCGAATATTTCAGGTTGTCAAGTAATGGGGGTACGCTGGAGCCCATGGCCGCTCCACAGAAGACCCGCCCCGATGCCCTGACCCTGGAGGTCGTCGACCTCATCGGCACGGTGGTGGCCCGCTATCACGAGGAGTACGACGACGCTGCCGCCGAGCATGCGCTGACAGGGGCGCAGGCGCGGCTGCTGAGCCTGCTCTCGCTGGAGCCGTTGCCCATGCGGCGGCTGGCCCAGAAGCTCAAGTGCGAGCCGTCGAACGTGACCGGGATAGTGGACCGGCTGGAGTCACGTGGACTGGTCGAGCGGCGGCCCGATCCGGGCGACCGTCGCGTGAAGCTGGCGGCGGTGACGGACGAAGGGCGCCGGATCGCCCGGAGCCTTCGCGACTCACTGCACTTCGCGCGCGAGCCGCTGGCGGGGCTGTCGCGGGATGAGCGGTTGGCCCTGCGGAACCTGCTGCTGCGGATGCTTGGGACTCCGTCCTGAGCTGGGGCGCCTACGGAGTGGGGGGTTCGGGATCGAGTGCGGGTTGCGGTGAGTTGCTCGCGCCCACGCGGCGGAGCCGCAAATGCCACAGCCCCGCGCCCCTTTGGGGCACGCAGCCCGAACTGTGACGCACCTGAGAGCACCGTCCGACACCCCGCCCAACACCCCCTCCTGCCACCGAACAGTGGGGACAGAAAGTGCCATAACGGGACAAGTAACGCACGACGCGGCACAAAATTAGAACCATTCTTTTTCTTGAACCGTTCGTGTTTATCGAGGTAGGTTGGGCGCCATGACCGCCTCCCAGTCCCCGACCACCGCCGAGGAGCTGCGCGGTGTCGGCCTCCGGGTGACGGCCGCCCGTGTCGCGCTGCTCGAGACCGTCCGGCACGGTGACCACCTCGGAGTCGAGGCGATCGCCTCCGGGGTGCGCGAGCGTGTGGGCCAGGTCTCCCTGCAGGCCGTGTACGAGGGCCTGCACGCGCTCGCCGCGACGGGACTCGTACGCCGTATCGAACCGCTCGGCCACCCGGCCCGGTTCGAGGGGCGCGTCGGGGACAACCACCACCACCTCGTGTGCCGGTCGTGCGGCGTCCTCGCCGACGTCGACTGCGCGGTCGGCCACGCCCCCTGCCTCACCGCATCCGACGACCGCGGCTTCTCAGTCGACGAGGCCGAGGTCATCTACTGGGGCCTGTGCCCCGACTGTTCCACCCCCCGCGGTACCTGATGAGCACCGTGATCCACTAGTAGTTCGGAAGGATTTCCCCCATGGCCGAGAACCCCGACGCAATCGTCACCGATCCCAAGACGGAGGGCGCGGGCGGCTGCCCGGTCGCGCACGGGCGTGCCCTGCACCCGACGCAGGGTGGCGGCAACCGCCAGTGGTGGCCTGAGCGGCTCAACCTGAAGATCCTTGCCAAGAACCCCGCCGTGGCCAACCCGCTGGGCGAGGAGTTCGACTACGCCGAGGCGTTCAAGAACCTCGACCTGGCCGCGGTGAAACAGGACATCGCCGAGGTGCTCTCCACCTCGCAGGACTGGTGGCCCGCCGACTTCGGCAACTACGGCCCGCTGATGATCCGTATGGCCTGGCACAGCGCCGGTACGTACCGGATCAGCGACGGCCGCGGCGGCGCCGGGGCCGGGCAGCAGCGTTTCGCCCCGCTCAACAGCTGGCCGGACAACGGCAACCTGGACAAGGCGCGCCGTCTGCTGTGGCCGGTCAAGAAGAAGTACGGCCAGAACATCTCCTGGGCCGACCTCATGATCCTCACCGGCAATGTCGCCCTGGAGCAGATGGGCTTCGAGACCTTCGGCTTCGCCGGCGGCCGTGAGGACGTCTGGGAGCCCGAGGAGGACGTCTACTGGGGTCCCGAGACCACCTGGCTCGACGACCAGCGCTACACCGGCGACCGCGAGCTGGAGAACCCGCTCGGCGCGGTCCAGATGGGTCTCATCTACGTCAACCCGGAGGGCCCGAACGGCAACCCGGACCCGATCGCCGCGGCCCGCGACATCCGTGAGACGTTCCGCCGGATGGCGATGAACGACGAGGAGACGGTCGCCCTGATCGCGGGCGGTCACACCTTCGGCAAGACGCACGGTGCGGGCCCGGCGGACGCCGTCGGCAACGACCCCGAGGCCGCCTCCATGGAGGAGCAGGGCCTGGGCTGGAAGAGCACCCACGGCACCGGCAAGGGCGGCGACGCCATCACCTCCGGCCTGGAGGTGACGTGGACGGAGACGCCCACGCAGTGGAGCAACAACTTCTTCAAGAACCTCTTCGAGTACGAGTACGAGCTCACCCAGAGCCCGGCCGGCGCGAACCAGTGGGTGGCGAAGAACGCCGAGGCGATCATCCCCGACGCACACGACGCGTCGAAGACGAAGCTCCCGATGATGCTCACCACCGACCTGTCGCTGCGCTTCGACCCGATCTACGAGCCGATCGCCCGCCGCTTCTACGAGAACCCGGCGGAGTTCGCGGACGCCTTCGCCCGCGCCTGGTACAAGCTGACCCACCGTGACATGGGCCCGAAGTCGCTGTACCTCGGCCCGGAGGTCCCGGAGGAGACCCTGCTCTGGCAGGACCCGCTGCCGGAGGCGGAGGGTGAGGCCATCGACGCCGCGGACATCGCGTCCCTCAAGGCCAAGCTCCTCGACTCGGGCCTGACCGTCTCGCAGCTGGTCAGCACCGCGTGGGCGTCGGCCTCGACGTTCCGCGGCAGCGACAAGCGCGGCGGCGCCAACGGTGCGCGCATCCGCCTGGAGCCGCAGCGCAGCTGGGAGGCCAACGACCCCGACCAGCTCGCGACGGTCCTGCGCACCCTGGAGGGCATTCAGCAGGAGTTCAACTCCGGCGCCAAGAAGGTCTCCCTGGCCGACCTGATCGTGCTCGGCGGCTCGGCGGCCGTGGAGAAGGCCGCCAAGGACGCGGGCGTCGACGTCGAGGTGCCCTTCACCCCGGGCCGCGTCGACGCGACCGAGGAGCACACCGACGCCGAGTCGTTCGCCGCCCTTGAGCCGTCCGCCGACGGCTTCCGCAACTACCACGGCAAGGGCAACCGGCTGCCGGCCGAGTACCTGCTGCTCGACCGCGCCAACCTGCTCACGCTGAGCGCCCCCGAGCTGACGGCCCTCGTCGGTGGCCTGCGCGTCCTGGGCGCGAACCACCAGCAGTCGTCGCTCGGTGTGCTCACCGAGACGCCCGGCAAGCTGACGAACGACTTCTTCGTCAACCTGCTCGACCTGGGTACGACGTGGAAGGCGACGTCCGCCGACCAGACCACGTTCGAGGGGCGCGACGCCGCCACGGGCGAGGTCAAGTGGACGGGCACCCGTGCCGACCTCGTCTTCGGCTCGAACTCCGAGCTGCGTGCGCTCGCGGAGGTCTACGCGAGCGATGACGCCAAGGAGAAGTTCGTGAAGGACTTCGTCGGGGCGTGGGACAAGGTCATGAACCTGGACCGGTTCGACCTCGTCTGATCGCTCCGATCGTTCTGAGGACCTGAGTACGTCGTCCGGGCCGGCCCGCTGGGGCCGGCCCGGACGTCGTCGGTCCCAGCGGGCCGGACGTTCTCAGTTCCGGCCGACGGGACGGGCAAGATCGGCGCGCGAAGCTACGAGCACCAGAACAAAACCCGCTTGCACGTCTCCGAAGGCGTCGGCTCCGGGGACGGAGGCTTCGTCGTCGGCTGGGGATCCGGTGTGTCGGGGGCCGACGGGGCGGTGGTCGGGTCCGGGGCCTCAGGCGTGGGGTCCTCCGACGACTGCGTAGGCGAGGGCTTCTCGGTCCTGCCCTCGTCCTTGCCCTTGTCCTTCGGCTTCTTCGATCCCGAAGGCGAGGGAGAAACCGACGCTTGTGGCGACTCCGTGTCCGTCACGGCGGAGCCCGCTGCCCCGCCCTCCGACGAGCCCGGCGACCCGTCGTCCGACACTCCCGTACCCGAGCCCTCGTCGTCCGGGGCGCTGTTCGGCTGCCCCGAGGGCGCCTCCCTGCCCAGCTCCGCCAGGCTCAGCCCGCCCGCGGCGAGCAGCAGCCCCGCCCCGATCAGCAGCGCCCGCTGCCGACGACGCCGATGCAGCGCGGCCCGCCTGTCCCGTCGAGTCTCCCGCGCCCCACGATGGGACCGTTTCCTGGACCGGCGTCCACCGGCATCCGCGGAGTCGCCGGAGTCGTCCTCGTACGCGTCGTCACCCGAGGAGGCACCTGCCCCGTCCCGCGCGCTTGGAGCGTCCAGCGACTCGGCATACACCCGGCAGGCTTCGGCCGGTGTGCCGCACCCTGGGCAGGCGAGAGCGCCGTTGAGGTGCCGTTGGCACGGGTGGCAATAGTCCATGACGCCGGAAGACTAGATTCCGGACGGGTAACGTTCCTAGTCAGTGCTGTGAAGGTTGTGTAGGAACCGCCCGATCCGGTGCGCCGGCCGGAGGACTCTCTGGACCATTTCCCGCCATCCCACCGCCATCGCGCCGAAACCGTTACGCGTTCGACCGCTCGACCCATTGACACTCCGACCGCGATTTCCTTACTGTCGCGTCAGCATTTCGAACGAGTGACGAAATCTCGAACAGAGCCGAAGAGCACAGGGAGCGACTGCCGTGCGCATCACTGGAATCAGCACGCACGTGGTAGGGACGCCATGGCGGAACCTGACCTACGTTCAGGTGCACACCGACGAAGGACTCACCGGAGTCGGCGAGACCCGCATGCTGGGCCATACCGACGCGCTGCTGGGCTATCTGCGGGAGGCAGAGGCCAACCACATTCTCGGGTCGGACCCGCTCGCTGTCGAGGACCTGGTCCGCCGCATGAAGTACGGCGACTACGGACGGGCCGGCGAGATCGTGATGTCCGGCATCGCCGTGATCGAGATGGCCTGCTGGGACATCAAGGGCAAGGCCCTCGGCGTCCCCGTCTGGCAGCTGCTCGGCGGCAAGGTCACCGACAAGGTCAAGGCGTACGCCAACGGCTGGTACACCACCGAGCGGACCCCGGAGGCGTACCACAAGGCTGCGCAGGCGGTCATGGCGCGCGGCTACAAGGCCCTCAAGATCGACCCCTTCGGGACCGGGCACTTCGAGCTCGACCACGAGGCGACGCTCTACTCCGTCTCCCTCATCGAGGCCGTACGGGACGCGATCGGGCCCGAGGCCGAGCTGATGCTGGAGATGCACGGCCGCTTCTCCCCCGCCACCGCCGTCCGGCTCGCCAAGGAGCTCGCGCCCTTCAAGCCGGCCTGGCTGGAGGAGCCGGTTCCGCCGGAGAACCTCAAGGCGCTGGAGAAGGTGGCGGCGAAGGTGGACATCCCGGTCGCGACCGGTGAGCGCATCCACGACCGCATCGAGTTCCGCGAGCTCTTCGAGAGCCAGGCCGTGGACATCATCCAGCCCGACGTCGGCCACATAGGCGGCATCTGGGAGACGCGGAAGCTGGCCGCGACCGCCGAGGCCCACTACGTGCTCGTCGCCCCGCACAACGTGGGTGGCCCGGTCCTCACCGCCGCCTCCCTCCAGGTCGGCTTCAGCTCCCCGAACTTCAAGATCCTCGAGCACTTCAACGACTTCGCGGACGCGGAGATCAAGAAGGTCGTCAAGGGCGCACCCCAGGTCGACCCGGAGACGGGCTGCTTCCACCTCTCCGACGCCCCCGGCCTCGGCGTCGAGCTGGACACGGACGCGGCAGCCGAGTTCCCCCAGCAGCAGGCCCGCTTCGACCTGTGGGCGGACGGCTGGGAGCAGCGCAAGCCCTCCTCGCAGGGCGGTGCCAAGTGACGGCGCCCGGCACCGGCACGGGCCGCGGGCCGCGCCCCGCTCGGCACCGCCGACCGGCGCCGCGGTGGTCACGCGCCGCCGCGGCGGTCCGAAGGGGCG